>JBAWXQ010000048.1:0-16195 GCA_037144015.1 bacterium | reverse complement strand
AGCTCGCGACAAAGATTGGGTTGCGGGCTGAAACCCGCCTTATGTCAGTAATAACAAACAAAAAGTGTCAAGCGGAAGTCAGGACGTGACACCAGCAACTTACTGGCCTCCACCTTCCACCGTCCACCCGCCACCCTCCACCTTCCACCGGAGCCCCCGTGCGCACCCCTCCCACACCCGCCCCGCAACGACGCCTGTCACGCGACAGCCTGCGCAGCTCCCTGCCGCTGCTGCGGCTGCTGGAGCATGACGGCCAGCTTTCGCAGCTCGATGCCGCGCGGCGCCTCGCCATGACCCCCGGCGCCTGCAACCTGCACTTCCTGCGGCTGGAGCAGGAGAAGCTGGTGCATCGCGCCAACCTCGTGAACCGCGGCGGCAAGGGGCGGCCGACCATCGTCTGGGACATCGACCGCGCCAGCAACACCTTTCTGGTTTTTATCTTCGACGTTCCCTTTTTTCAGGCCGCGCTGCTCGACTTTTCCGGCCAGCCGCTGCTGGAGCAGCGGTTCGACCTCTGCCGCGCCCGCACCCGCGGCGACGTGGAGGCGGCCATCGAGACGTTCACCCGCGCCGCCCTCGCACTGGCCGCGCGAAACGGCCTGCGCGTGAGGCAGGTGGTCGGCGGCTTCCCCGGCCTCCTGGATCCATCCGACGGCTCCGTGCGCCACGCGGTCAACTTCCCCGCGCTCGACAAGCTCAGCCTCGCGACGCTCTTCGACCGCCACCACCTGCCCGCCTGGTCGGCCTCGCTCAGCCTCTGCTTTTTCTTCGGCGAAACCGCGGGGAAGGCGCTCGACGCCACCACGCTGGTCATGCACTGGGACCTCGGCGTGGGCGTGATCTGCGGACGCGGCGACACCGTGCTCAGCATCCAGCTCGACCGCGACGGCGTGCCGGAGATCCCCGAGGTCGGCCACATCTGCATCAAGCCCGGCGGACGGCCATGCCCCTGCGGGCGGCACGGCTGCCTCGAAGCCTACAGCGGCGGACAGGCAATGGTCACGGAGCTGGCCGGCACGGACATCCGCTCGCTGGGCGCGCTGATCCACGCGCTGCAGGCCGGGCGCAAGGATGCCCTGCGCGTGGCGCGCCGCGCCGCGCGCACGCTCGGACGCAGCCTGGCGTGGCCCGTGCAGCTCATGGGCGTGGAACAGATCGTCGTCACCGGCCCGATCTCCGTGGTGTTCAGCGCGCTTTCCGGCGCCTTCTGCCAGGGACTGGCCGACACCCTGCCACCGGCGCTGGCACAGTCGCTGACCGTGCAAGCCAGCCCGGACCCCCGCGCCCGCCTGCGCGCCGGCGCCTTCCGGCTGGCCAAGCGCCTCTTCCTCGACCCGGCCAGCATGGCGCGCCTGCCACGGAGTCCGGCGCAGCTGGGCCAGGAACCTGCCGGACCCAGGTTTTGAATCGATCCGGTGCTTTCTGCCGACAGGTTTCTGGTTGCGCATCAAACGAATATCCAACGTTTACCGGGAGCTTTTTTTACGGCCAGGTCTCATACTTTCGGAAGTATGAGACTGGACAAGTCCTGGCAGGCTGTTAGCGACAGGGGGCGGCAGTTCCGTGCGAGGTGCAGAGGAAGGATGGGGGTACCCTCCCCTGCCGGAAACAAAATCCGCGGAAATCCGCGATATCCGTAGCTTATAAATTTCCCATCCGTTTGATCCGTGTATTCCGTGGTTAAACCCGCGGCGCCGCAACACCTGCCCCGCCGCCCCCCTCAAAAATCAAAACTCTGCGGTTCTGCAGTTTTGTGGTTCTCTCCCTCCCGCCGGCCCCTGTCGCCAACCCATTACCAAGTCCCGGCTGATTTCATTTGACGACTCAAATCAATTCAGGGTATGGTCTTTTTCGCACGGACATTCCTCGTTGCGAGAACAGCATGAACAATCTGGAACTGCAGCTCGACCGCGAGGCCACCCCCGGAGTGGCGCCGGTGCTCGACCCTGAATTCCGTCCCGCGGCCCTGTGGGTCCGGGCCTTTCATAACTTGGTTGCCGACTCGGATGGCGTGAAGCTGGGGCTGGCCATGGGGCGGCCGGACGGTACAGTCTTCCGGTTCGACACCACCATCCTCCCCTGGTCCGACGCCACGGCGGCCGTGAACCGCCGTCACGTCGAACGCCTGCTGAAATACCTGCTCTGGCAGAAGGGCGGCTCGCGCGTCTGGATCAGCGGCTGCCCGCAGCTCGCGGCGGAACTCGCCACGGCCTACGCGGCAGGCGGCGCCCGCGCCTTTGATGCCGACCTCATGGGCAGCCGCGTGTTCGGTGAGACTTTCCGCGTCACCGCCTGCCAGCCCGACGATCTCCCCGCCCCCGGCGAGCCCACCATGGCCATCGGCGGGCACTGGAACGGCTGCCGCATCGGCTTTGACCTGGGCGGCAGCGACCGCAAGTGCGCCGCCGTGATCGACGGCCAGACCGTCTTCTCCGAGGAAGTCGCGTGGGCCCCGATCCGGGAACCGGACTGGCACTACCACTGGCTCGGCATCGAGGATTCGCTCCAGCGCGCCGCCGCCCACCTGCCGCGCGTGGACGCCATCGGCGGCAGCACGGCAGGCATCGTGGTCAACAACGAGGTGCGCGTGGCCTCGCTCTTCCGCGCCATCCCGCCGGCGGACTTTGACCGGAACATCCGCACGCTGTTCGCCTCGCTCGGGAACAAATGGAACGTGCCGATCGTCGTGATGAACGACGGCGAGGTCACGGCCCTGGCGGGAGCCATGGGGCTCAACGACAAGCCTGTGCTCGGCATGGCCTTCGGCACCAGCCTGGCCGGCGGCTACTGCACGCCGCAGGGCACGCTGACCAGCTGGCTGAATGAGCTGGCCTTTGTGCCGCTCGACTACCGCCTGCAGGAGGCGCCGCGCGACGAGTGGTCCGGCGATGTCGGCTGCGGCGCACTCTACCTCTCGCAGCAGGCGGTCGGCCGCCTGGCCCCCCGCGCCGGCATCGCGTTCCCGGATCGTGTCGGCCTCCCCGAGCGCCTGGCCGAGACGCAGAAGCGCTTGCAGGCCGGCGACAAAAATGCCCGCCAGATCTTCGAAACCATCGGCCGCTACCTCGGCTATGCCGTGGCGCACAACGACAGCTTCTACGCGCTGAAACGCATTCTGATCCTGGGCCGCGTCACCTCGGGCGATGCCGGCAGCATCCTGATCGAGGAAGCCACGCGCGTGCTGCAGGCGGAGTTCCCGGAAGTCGCCGCACGCGTAACCATCAGCGTCCCTGACGAAACGGAAAAACGCCACGGCCAGGCCATGGTCGCCGCGAGTTTGCCGGATGTAGCGTAAGAGGTGCCAGGGGCCAGGCGTCAGGGGACAAGTTGAAGCCGGGTCGCTGAAAACTGAACTCGGACGCCTGACGCATGAACCCTGGCGAACGACGTTTGGCGCCCGACGCCTGAAAACTGGAGACTGAACATGACCTTCCGCAAATCCACCGCCGACCTGTTCATCCCCGATGGCTCCGCCCCGGAGCTGGCCCTGTCGCGCGTGACGCATCTCGGAATCGGCGCACACCAGGACGACGTCGAGTTCATGGCTGTGCAGGGCGTGCTGGAATGCTTTGCCCGTCCCGAGCGCCCCTTCGGCTGCGTGATCTGCACCAACGGCGCAGGCTCGGCCCGCGTCGGCCCCTATGCCGGCGTGGCGAACGACGAAATGTGCCGCCTGCGCCGCGCCGAGCAGCGGGCGGCCGCAACCATCGGCCGGTACGGGTTTGTGGCCCAGCTTGACTTCGCCTCAGCCGAGGTCAAGACGCCGGGTAGCCCGGACCTGATCGCCGACCTCGTTGCCATCCTGCTCGCCACCCGGCCGAAGGTGATCTACACGCACAACCTGGCGGACAAGCACGAGACCCACGTCGCCGTGGCCCTGGCCACGCTGCTGGCGGTGCGCAGCCTGCCCAAGGCAAGCCGCCCGGAAAAACTTTACGGCTGCGAAGTCTGGCGCGACCTGGACTGGATGCCGGACAGTGAAAAGACCGTGTTCGACGTCAGCGCCCGCCAGAACCTGCAGGCTGCGCTCAACGGCGTCTACGACTCGCAGATCGCCGGCGGCAAGCGCTACGACCTCGCCGCCATGGGGCGCCGCCGCGCCCATGCGACTTTCCTGGAATCCCACGAGGCCGACAAGTCCGAGCTGGCCGCACTCGGTATGGACCTTACGCCGCTGATCTTGAATGACACCCTCGACACAATCGAGTATGTTTCAGGGTTCATTCGCCGGTTCGAGGCCGATGTCCGCAACACACTGGCAGCGCGTCTGCCGGCACGGACGGCGGCCGGCGCGCGCGCAGGCTGAACCGCCTGCAGAAAACACAACAAAGCAGAAATAAAGGACGGCAGATGAAAGTCGAATTCTACGGTCACGTGCAGCAATACCTGAACATCAAGAGCGAAATTGATGCCAAGATCAACCAGGTTCTGATGAGCGGCAAGTTCGTCCTGGGTCCCATGGGTGACCAGTTTGAAAAGGAGCTCGCCGCCTTCACCGGCCACAAGTACGCCATCGGCGTGGGCAACGGCACGGACGCCATCTGGCTGGTCCTCATGGCCCTCGGCATTGGCCCGGGCGACGAAGTCATCACCCACCCCAACACCTTCTTCGCGACCGCCGAGGCCGCCTGGATCGTGGGCGCCACCGTGGTGTTCGTGGACTGCGACCCCAAGACCCGCTGCATCGACCCGAAGAAGATCGAAGCCGCCATCACCCCCAGGACCAAGGCCATCATCCCGGTGCACCTGTACGGCCAGTGCGCCGACATGCCGGCCATCTGGAAGATCGCCGAGAAGCACAATCTCAAGGTGATCGAGGACAACGCCCAGGGCATCGATGCCGACGGCGGCACCTTCAAGCAGGGCGAGCGCTCCGCGGCCGTGACCACGAGCTTCATCATCCAGAAGAACCTCGGCTGCTTCGGCGACGGCGGCGCCGTCTATACCAACGATGCGGCGATCGACGCCCGCATCCGCAAGCTGCGCAGCCACGGCTCGACCAAGCGCGACCACCACTCCTTCGGCTTCAACAGCCGCCTGGACGACATCCAGGCCGGCATCCTCAGCGCCAAGCTGAAGCACCTGAAGGAATACTCCGACGCCCGCGCCACGTGGGCGGCCCGCTACACCGCCGCGCTCACGGGGTGCAAGGCCATCACGCTGCCGACCGCCCTCCCCGGCTACCGCCACGTGTGGCACCTGTATGCCATCGAGGTCAAGACCGCCGCCAAGCGCGACGCCCTGGTGGCCTTCCTGGGCAAGGAAGGGATCGACGCCAAGACGCACTACTCCATCGCCATCCACAAGCAGGACGGCTATCCGTGGGGCAAGCAGGCACGCATCGTCGGTGCCGTCACCGAGGCCGAAACGAACGCCGCCTCAGTCGTCACCCTGCCGATGTTCCCGGAGCTCACCGCCGAGGAAGTCGACTACGTCATTGCCAAGGTCCTGGAGTGGGACAAGGCGAACGCGTAATTGAGCAGCCAGAGGTCAGCGGTCGGAGGCCAGAGGTCAGCAATTCGAATATGCTGTCCTTCTGACCTCTGATTGCTGTCCTCTGCTCTCTAACCAAAGGTCCCGAACATGAGTCAGTCAACGTACCGTGTTGTCGTCGTCGGCATGGGCAAGCGCGGCATGCACCATGCCGCCACCTTTGCCGCCAACCCGCGCTTCGAGGTCGCCGGCCTTTGCGATATTGATCCGGCTCGTCTCGCCGCCGCCGCCGCCAAGCTCGGCAACCCGCAAACCGGCACCGACGCCGCCGCGGTCGCCGCCGCGGTGAAGCCGGACGTCTTCTGTTTCTGCACGCTGCCCAATTTGCGCGTGCCCATGATCAACGCTGCGGTGGCCTCCGGCGCCAAACTGGTGGCCTTCGAAAAGCCCGTGGCCCTGACCAGCCACGAGGCCTTTGAACTGAAGCGCCTGCTGGAGCGCGCCGGCGTCAAGGCCGTGGTCAGCCACCAGCACCGCTACGGCGCCCACTACCAGAAGGTGAAGCAGATCGCGGCCAGCGGCGCGCTTGGCCGCATCCACACGGTTACCGCCACCGCCACCGGCTGGATGACCCACATGCTCAGCCACATGATCGACTATGCCCGCTGGTATGCCAATGAACCCGAGGCCCTGTGGGCCATGGCCCAGGCGGCCGGCCGCAGCAAGTTCACGGACAACCACCCCTCGCCTGACTACCTTGCGGGCGTGGTGCAGTTTGCCGGCAACATCCGCGGCTACTTCGAGGCCGGCGCCGGCGCGCCGGATCAGCCCGAGGTCGCCAAGTGGTGGGGCAAAAACCGCATCAGCGTGCAGGGGACCGAAGGGTTTGCCGAGGTGCTGACCAATGGCGGCTGGCGCTCGGTCTCCCGCCGCGACGGCTACCAGAGCGGCGAAGGCGCCATGAACTACGAGGCGGACATGCCGCCGTACATCCAGGACATGGCCGACTGGCTGGACGGGAAAGCCGTGCACCCGTGCAACTTCGCCGCCGCCTACAAGGGGTTCGAGATCATGGCCGCGCTGCAGCGCTCTGCGGCGCAGGGCGGACAGGTCGCGCTGCCGCTGACCGCACCCGCAGACGAGCAGGGGCTGCTCAAGACCGCAATTTCCGACCGCGTTGTGCTCGTTTCCGACCCGGTGAACAACAAGGAGTTCGGGCTGGCGTAATGGAAGTTATCATCCAACCCTCTCCTGCCGACGCCGTGCGCCTTGCCGCCGCACAGATCGCCAGGGCCGTGCGCCACAAGCCCAACCTTGTGCTCGGGCTGGCCACCGGCGGCACGCCCGTGCTGCTCTACGCCGAGCTGGCGCGCATGAACCGCGACGAGGGGCTTGACCTCAGCCGCATCCACACATTCAACCTGGACGAATACCTCGGCCTGCCGTCCGACCACCCGGCCTCGTACCGCCAGTTCATGAAGGAGCATCTCTTTGACCGTACCAACATTGACCCGAACCGCACCTTCGTGCCGGACGGCATGACACAGGACATCCCGCGGCACTGCCGTGAGTACGAGGCCCTGATCAAGTCCGTCGGCGGGATCGACATCCAGGTCCTCGGCATCGGTTCGGACGGCCACATCGGGTTCAACGAGCCGACGTCCTCGCTCTCGTCGCGCACCCGCGACAAGGTGCTGACCGAGCAGACGCGCCGCGACAACGCACGCTTCTTTCCGCGCCCCGAGGACGTGCCGCACACCTGCCTGACCATGGGAATCGGCACGATTCTCGACAGCCGGCAGTGCTTGCTGCTGGCCTTCGGGGCAGGCAAAGCCGACGCCGTCGCCGGCGCGGTCGAAGGGCCGGTGACCTCCATGCTCCCCGCCTCGGCCCTGCAGATGCACGCAGACGCCCGGGTGTACATCGACGAGCCGGCCGCCGCGAAGCTCAAGCTGCGCGCGTACTACGCCTATGCCTTCCGGCAGTCGCAGGGGTGATAATGGGACGTATGGGACGTATGGGATCGTCGTTCCCATACGTCCCATACGTCCCATACGTCCCATCCCCATCCGTCCCATCACCCAATATTTCTGATCCCCTTGCACTCCGGATACCCGCTGCATCCCCAGAACGCCTGCCCGGCATGTGGCCCAGTCCTCGCCATGCGCTCGCGCATGGGTTTGCCGCAGAGCGGACAGGGCGGCAGCTCAGGATTGCGCACCGCCAGTCTCGCCTGTGTCATGCGTTCGCGGATGCCACCGTTTTGCAAAAAATCCCGTTCCAACTGGCCGACCTGCTGATCCAGCAAATAACTGGACTGCTCCAAAAGGCAAACCATGGTGTTGCCGACAATCTCCGGGTCGTCGCTTTCGATAAACTTCTGATAGAGCTCGTACGTCACGGGCACACCGGGGTTGGCCAGCCGCCGGATCTTCAGTGCCTTTTCTGAATCCTTGTCCCAGCGCGGACAGCCACGCAGCACAAGGAAATCCTTAAAATCTTCCAGTAATTCCCCCAGGCTGGCCCGCGCCACATTTGCAAGATGGATCTCCGTCTGCTTCGACGTGGCGCTGGCCAGGCTGCCCTCCACGATGTTCTGCTTGCCTGATCGTGCAGCCTGTTCCATCTGGTCGCGTGTCCGCGACCCCAGCCGCACCCAGCGCTCCGTCAGGTAGTACGTGGCCCGAAAGATCACGCATGACTTCTGGTACGTGATCAACCCCTCGAAGCCGCCATGCGGCGGAATAAACCCTGCGCTCATCTTTCTACCCCATTCGTCCCCTGGGTCCCACAGGTCCCATCTCTCTATAAGGGTATATGCGCTTCGCGCCTCAAATCTTACAGACAATCCGCCCTATTTCTTTTCCACCGCTGCCGCCCCCTCCGAAAGCCTCCGGTAGTACGCCGAGACCAGATCCTCGTACCCGGCCGGGATGTCGTCCTGCAGGCCGGTCCAGAGCGCATCCGCCTCCTTCCGCGACAGTCCGCCGCGCTCCTGCCGCACGACTGCGTCTTCGCGCAGTGCGTCGCGTGCTTCGCGCATGTTTCCAACCGCCTCCGTGAACGCCCGCCGGATCTCGCCGCCGCGTCCGGCCCCGGCCAGAGCCTCCACCTCGCGCATGCGCAGGGCGGCCTCCTCCAGGTCTCCGCTTGGCAGGCCCTGGCTGCGAAGCCCCAGGCTGAGCTTTTCGGCGCCCTGTCGGATCTCCGCCTGCTTTCCCGCCAGTCGCTGCATCTGGTCCAATCGCGGCGGCGGCGCAGGCCCGCGCAGCCCCTTTCCGGCAAAGCCGGAAAGCTTGCCGCCGCCGGTGGCCCCGCCCGGATCCTGCCTGGACTTGTCGTCCACGCTGCCGCTTTCGAACGGCGTGGGCGTCACGCGGCTCGGCGTCTGCCGGCCGTCCTTCCCCTCGGCGGTGGACTGCACCATCTGCCCGGCGCTGCGCCCGGAGCGCCCCTCGCCCGAGCGACCGCCCACCTCCATCTGGTTGGGCAGCATGTTCCCTGTGACGCCCTTGGCGCTCATGCTGGAGATCGGTCCGTCCGCTGCATCCCACCCGGCGCCCTTGTCAATGGAGTCGATCCAGGAGCTGGTCACATCCTCCACCTCCTCGGTCAGGGCCTCCTCCTTGTCGAGCAGGTCGCCGACAATATCCTCCAGCTCCTTCGGCAGTTCGGCCAGCGGGGCATCCGGCATCGTGGGCGGCTCCTCCATGCTCCACTTCTTGTTGTCCGGCATGTCGCTCAGCCATTTCTCAAGGTTCTGCACCAGCTCCTTCGCGTTCTCGAGTCCACTCTGCTCCTGGGGCACGGCCAGGTCGAGCTTTTTGGCATACAGCTCCGACGCCGCCTTGGAAATGTCCTGCCAGACCTCGTTGAACTGGGCTGCAATCGAACCATCGGCAAAATCCTGCAGCGGCGTCTTGGCCATGTCGTTCAGCTTTTCCTTCAGCAGGTCGGCCCAGCGCTGCTCCTCGCGCGCAAGCTGCCCGAGAATCTCCTTCTCCTCGTCCGTGAGGTCCTCGGGCTTCTTCTCCAGCAGGGCCTTAGACTGTTCCAGGATGCGCTTCTCCGCTTTGGCAAAATCCTTCAGCAGGTCGCGCAGCTCGCGCATCTCCTCGGTGGCGGATGGCGGCGGCGGGGCCACGGCGCCGTCCTTCCCCTTGTCCGCCTGCACCCGGGCGGCAGCAGCCACGCGGCCGAAGAGCGAGAGCAGTTCGGTCAGAATGTAGGTCTGCCGCTCCGCGATTGCCTTCGCGCGCCGGGTCAACGCCGGGGACTCCTTGCCATTGAGCCTGGCCACGTCCTCCAGCACCCAGCCCATCTCCTTCTCGACCAGCGTGCCCAGGCGCGCGGCGGCATCGGATTTGGCCTCCGTCAGCCCGCGCTGCGCCTCACGGCCGAATGTGCGCGCCGAGCCCTGCGCGTCGCCAATGGTCGCGCGGTGGCGGTCGAGATGCCCGGCCTGCAGCGCTTCATCCAGGTGCAGCTGCAGGTTGCACGTCAGGCCAAGGGACCGCCGTTGCGCGTCAATGGCCTGCTGCAGCGCCTGGAGCAGGCGCTGCTCCGCCGGGTCGATGGAGGTGGCGTCCTGCGGCCGCCGCACGCGCAGCACCAGCGGGGCCGACCGCCCGGTGTTCCCGGCCGGCGAAAAATCGCGCGCCTGCGCCTCCAGCGTGTAGCTCTCGCCCCCTTCGAAGATCTTCGGATCCACCGTGAACGCAAGATGCTCCTGAACCTTCCGGCGGCCGGGAGGTCCCTGACAGGCCCAGCTCCCCAGCACTGTTTGCGCGGCGTTCTCGCGCGAGGCGTGTCGTGCCGTGACGCGCATGTCGCGCACCCCGTAATCATCCTCCGCCAGCACAGGCAGATCCAGGGCTTCGCCCGGCCAGACCAGCCGGTTGCGGTCATCCGCCACCAGCGTGACTTCGGGCGGGCGATCCGGCTGCACCTGCAGCACCCCGCGCGCGATCTCCTGCTCGGCGCCATCCTGGGCCGCCACGATGCGATATTCGCCCGGCTCGAGCACGATCGCCGACACCTGCCACGACTTGCGCCGGCCTGCGAACGGCACGCGGTTGGTCCCCGTCTGCCACGCAACGGCCGCGATCTCGTGATCCATCGAGATGCGCGCCTCGACGCGGCTCCCCTCCGGAACGGTGAGCGCAGCCGGCGGGCCGGGACGGTCCTCTGCCTTCAGCCCGGTGTAAGCGGGCGGCGACAGATGAAACAGGGAGTCCGTCAGCCTCGGCCGGCGGCGGACTTCGACCGTGGCTGCCGGGGACCAGGAATCGTCGGCCAGCACGCGCGCCGTAAAGGGTTCCTGCACGTTTTCCAGCGTGACGCGCCAGCCGCCGTCCAGGGTCGGGATCAGCGGCACTTCCCGGGCATCGCCGCCTTCGCGCCTGCGGGACAGGCGCAGCACCGGCGGGCTCGTCAGGCGCACAAACCGGTTGGAGGCGCCCAGCACCGTGGCCTGGAAGACCAGCGGTTCACCCTCCTCCACGATCACCCGTCCGCAGGGAGTCAGCCGCACGTCATACGCGCCCACGGGCGGAATGTCGGAGAGCGGCCGGCTAAAGCGCTGCCAGGCATTGCCGGCATGGCGCGGGAAAACGAGCATGTAGATCGCCCAGATAAGCCCGCAAGCCGCTGCGGCTCCGGCCAACCGCCACAGCCGGCGGGGCTCGGTGAGGGCGGCCGGCGCCAGCGCCCGTGCGCGCGCAACCCCCGCTTCCACGGTCCGGCGCATGAAGGCGGCAGCCATCCCCCGTACCGGCGCGGCCTCAAACTGACAGGCGTTGATCAGGACATTGTCACCGATGCCGCAGCGGGCCTCCAGCTCGCGCGCCGTGCGCTCCGGCCGCACCTGCCACACCTCGCGCCGCAGCCCTTCGCGCCAGAAGCGCCAGGCCGGCCACGCCACGCCCGCCACCAGGAGCAGCCAGCGGGCGGCGGGCGGCAGGCGCAGCAGGTTGTCCAGCCAGAAGCACCCGAGCCCGATAACCAGCATCTGCGCCAGCCAGCGCAGCGCCGCCCGGGCCACGCGCGCATTGCGCGCCGCCCGGCCAAGCTGCAACAACCGCAGATGGATGCCGCTGACCAAGATAAACGCCTCCGGATCAAATCATTGAAACATCGACATCTTCCGCTCGCGGCTGGGGAATGTCAATGCGACAGGACCCTTAAATCCTCGCCTAAGACCGGCCCCTTCGCTTGTTACCATGCCTTTCGCCTGTTGCCCTCATGGCGTCGACCGACTAACTGCGCGGGGGACGGGGTCAGGGGACGGGAGGAACGTGAGAGGGACGTGAGGGACGCAAGGGACCGTTCCTGCCGTCCATCAGGCCTCCCCGTCCCTTCCCCGTCCCTTCCCCGTTTCTTCCCCGTTTCTTCCCCATCCATCAGGCTACCGGAACCTTCTCGATGGCCTTGAGAAGCTTCATGCGCACCACGGTCTTGTCGCCTTTCTTCTGCTCAGACCCCATGGCGACGACCTTGACGTTCTGGCCAATGTAGTCGGCCAACTTGATCGCCGGCTCGGACGCGGCTTTCTTGCCGGGCTTGGCCGCGGGCAGGCGCAGCTTGTCGCCCGCAGCCGTGACCAGCACGTAGCTGGCGCGGTTTTTGCCGGCGATCTTGATGTCCTGCCGGGCCACGCTTCCGGTCAGCGTGATCTCCTTCAGCTTGGCCACAATCCCCGCCCCCCTGGCCTTGGCCGGATTCGCCTGCGTCGCACATTCCGCCGCAAAGGCCGTCGCGCCGCCTGCCATCACACCTGCCACTGCCAGCACTGCCGCTGTACGAATCATCCTGTTCATGTTGTACTCCTTCGTTGTTGTTTCCGGCGGCGACCTTCGCCGCCGGCGCGGGAGCTTGTCCCGTCTACACTTGGGTATATGCAAACCGGGGCATAAATCTTACACTCGGGAAGAATTATTTTTTGAGGGGGTGGATCATGCCGCAGGCATCCGGGGCACCACTGGCAGCAGGCGATTCGCCACTGACGCGCGTCACGCTCATTCAGCGGCTGCGCGTTCAGCAGGACGCGCATTCCTGGCAGGAGTTTATGACGCACTACCAGGGGTACATCCATCGCCTGGCGCGGCGCATGGGCGTAAACCACCACGATGCCGAGGAGACCGTGCAGGACGTCTGTCTCAAGGCGTGGCAGGCGCTGCCGACATTCTCCTACGACCCCGGCAAAGGGCGGTTCCGCGGCTGGCTGTGGCAGGTGACCGCCAACGAGGTTCGCATGCGCTGGCGCAGCCGCCGGCGGGAAGTCCCCCTGGCGCCGGTCGAAGCGGATTTTGTGGACAGCCTTCCGGACCCGGCCAGGGCGGCTGACGAGACGTGCGCCGAGGAGGAGTGGCGGGCGCACGTGGCCACTGTGGCGTGGCACAAGGTCCGGGGCGACTTCGAGGAGCGCACCCAGCAGGTGTTTGAACGGCTCTCCAAGGGGAGCCCCGTGGAAGAAGTCGCCGTGGAACTGGGTCTTGCGCCGTCGAGCATCTACGTCTACAAGAAGCGCGTCCAGGACCGGCTAAAGGCGGAGATCCGGCGGCTGAACGAGGTGTTGGACTGAACCCAGGAGACTGTCGGAATTAGCCCCCGGATCGGTTCAGGGCCTTCTGCCGACAGTCTCCTGGCCTTCAACCACCTTCCGCACGCCCTTCGGCCAGGCAGCGTCTTTGCGGGAAAGCTCCGTGCCGGGAGAGACCGTGATGACTTCGAGCGCAGGGCAGCGCGCAAAAAGATCGGCCGGAATCTTCCGGAACCCCCCGGCGCGGAGCTCGCGCAGCGGCAGGGTGTAGACCGGATCGAACGTAACCACCGGCGTGTTGGAGATGTCGAGGGTCTGCAGCGGCATCCCCTTGATCGGCTGCAAGTCTCGCACCGCGGTATCGCGCAGATCAAGCCGCACCAGCGGCAGTCCGGACAGCGGCAGCACGTCAAAGGCGGACGCACCCGCAACCCGCGCCTCCAGGCCGGCGGCGGCCGGGCGCAGGTCGAGCTCCGCCTGGCCGTCATTGAGCGTGCGCACGGCCCACTGCAGAAAGGCGATGTGCTCGGGCCGGGCCCATGCTTCCGGATTGCGCCGGCTGCAGTAAACACCCAGCGCCGTGCGGCTGTCGCGCGCGCAGTGGCTGCCCAGCGCACGCGCATCCTCGATCAGCTGCCGGAACCCATCCGGCGCAAGCTGCTGCCGGCCAGCGGGGCTGCGGCTCAGCAGGAGCACCGACAGGGCCTGCCCGGCGGCCGCGGCAGCAGCCGGTGTCGCGGCCACCGTGTTCGCCGCAACCGCGCCCGCTGGCCGCGGCGCGCGGTCGAGCAGCGCCGGCAACTCATGCCGGAAGGCGGCGGCGGCGAGCCCGTAGCGCTCCTGCCCCACATAAATCCAGCCTGCCAGGTCCCACGCCTCGGCCTGCGCCGGATCCACGCCAATGGCCGTACGCAGCGTCTCGAGCGCATCTTCATAGGCAAGGGCGCGAATCTGGATGCGGGCCTCGGCCATGATCTTCGGCATGGCCGCGCGGGTGAGCCGCGTGCGGATGGCATGCTCCGCCCGCAGGTTGTCCAGCGCGGACCGGGTCTCGTTGCGGCTGGCGCGGATGCGCGCCACCGCCGCGCCGCCAATGCCGGCGAGCGCCAGCAGGCTGGCGGCGATGACGACCGAAAGCGCGCGGTGGCGCCGGATCACCAGCCACAGCAGGCGGATCGGCCCGGCTGTCTCGGCAGAGGTAGCGTAGCCGTTGGTGAAGGCATGCACATCCGCCAGCAGGGCGTCCGCGGCCGGGTAGCGGCCGGCAGGTTCCGCGGCCAGCGCCTTGCAGGCGATGGCCTCCAGCGCATGGGGGATGGCGCGCTCCGGCGCGCGCTGCCGCGGCGGCACGATTTCGCCGGCCACGGTCCGGCACAACACGTCGGCCGTGCTGTCACCACTGACCGGCGGCTGCCAGGTAAGGATGGCATAGAGAAGCGCGCCGAGCGCGTACGTGTCTGTGCGCACGTCCGCGGCCGCGCCGCGCCCGGCCGCCTGCTCCGGCGCCATGTAGCCGGGCGTCCCCTTGATGGTGCCGGCAAGCGTGACGCCGACGCTGTCCGGCCGGTCCGACACGTCACACCCGTCGGATGCATCGTCGACGCTTTTCGCCAGGCCCCAGTCAATCAGCCGCACCTCGCCGTAGTCGCCAATCTGCACGTTGGCGGGCTTGATGTCGCGGTGGATGATGCCGCGCGAATGCGCAAAGGCAACGGCATCGCAAATGCGCACAAAGATGTCCAGCAGGACCGGAAGCGGATACTTTTCGCGCGTGGCGGCATCGCCGCGGCGCAGGCGGGCAAGCACCGCCTCCAGCGTCTCGCCGGCCAGCAGCTTCATGGTGAAATAGGGGCGGCCGTCGGGCGCCAGGCCGAGATCGTGGAGCGGCACGATGTGGGGGTGTTCGAGGCACGCGAGGATGCGGGCCTCGCGGACAAACGCCTGCGCGGAGCGGCCGTCGCGCGGGCGGGCCAGCGCCACGTCGCGCAGCGTGTCGCGGTCGCACACCTGCGCGACCTCCTTCTCGCCGCCGGCGCCGAGGGGGCGTGCATCGGCGTATTTGCCGGCAGGCTGTCGCGTCAGTTCGGGCGCGGGCTCAGGCGGAGCCGGCTCCGCCCTGGCCCGGGTGTAATACTGCCGCAGCCACGCCTCGTCGTGGACGGCTGCCGGCGGTTCTGCATCCCCTCCGCACATGGAGCGAAATTGTAGACCTCAAGATTGCGCGACACAAGGACAGAGGTTGACCCGGAAACGGGGTGGAAGGTGGAAGACTGGAAAAGAGGAAGGGTGGATGGGTGGAAGAGTGGAAGAGAGGAAGAGCCCTTGCCGTGAGGCGATACGCGCATCGAAGCCTGCCATTGGCCTCACGCATATCCGGCATCTGCCCGCGCGCGGAGCGCCCGGGCCACCTGGTTCGGCGTCAATGCGTGCCGAAAATCCACGGCTCAGCAACAGAGCGTCAACTCTGATTTGCGCCCCTCTTCCACTCTTCCCGTCTTCCATTCTTCCGCCGATCGGGTGCGCCTATTTTTCCTTTGCGTCTTTTCCGGCCTTGGCGCTCCCACGGGTGACCACCACGGCATTGCTGGCCGCCGCATTGGTGCCGCCGGTGTTCTTGAAGGCCTGCTCGTGCATCCGGCGCAGCTCCGAGCTGGCTTTTTCACGATAGGATGCGCTGGAGAAGGAGTTTTCGGCATAGGGGTGCTGCGGTCCCTTTATCGCCTTGGGGGTCGGCACCAGGCCCGTGCGTGTGCCGTTGTCGTCCTCGTCCATCGTCTTGACCGTGCGCGTGTACGATGCGGGAACCCCCACGGCAGAGGCGGGTGCCCCGGGCCCAGCCGCGGCGCCATCAGCCAGCACGGTTCGCGCGAGCAGAACCGTAACCAGCGCCAGCAGCGCTCCAGTTGGCACGCCGATCTTCCGCCCTGCAATACAGCGCATGCTTCCGCCCTCCCCCGTGATTCTCCCATGCACGACCACGATACACCCGGACGGCCTGGCGCACAACAACGGGTCCGTCACATGTTGGCAGCAAGGTGGCAGAGGCGTCTCGCCTCTGCATTCAAACAGCCAGCGGCGAGACGCCGCTGCCACTTTCGTGGATGCCTGCCAACATGTAACTGACCCCTTGCACCGTGTCCTGTCGGTTAACTACACCCGGCGGGTGGCTAGCAGCTTGTCGGATTTAGCCTCAGCTCTTCACAAACTTTGTGCCGACCAAGC
>JBAWXQ010000047.1:0-16231 GCA_037144015.1 bacterium | reverse complement strand
ACCCATCCGAACCGCACTCGATTGACTGTCATGGATGACTCCTTTCCATTTCCGCCTTGTTGTGCGCCGTTATGCCGAGAGCCGGTATCTGCGAACGACCCTTTCGCCCCTTGCCATGCCCAGCAAAGGCACCAGGGGCCAGATGGCGAACCACGACTCACGAAGTTGCGCGATCATTTCCATTCTCCTCTCCGTTGTTCTTTGCGTCTTGCGGTTGTGGCCATCTCGTCAATCAGCGCGTTCTGCGGCATGACTGCTACTTTGAAAGGAGTCTCTGCGCTATCCGTGCAACATACTCGCCCTGAAATCGGGCAATCGCCAGTTCGTTTTCGCTCGGCTGGCGGGAGCCGTCCGTTCCGGCCAGCGTGGTGGCGCCGTAGGGCGTCCCGCCGGTGATTTCCTTCATGTTCATGAGTCGCGGTTCCGAGTAAGGCACCCCGACGACGACCATGCCGTGATGCAGCAATGTCGTGTGAAAACTCTGAATTGTCGTTTCCTGGCCACCGTGTTGCGTAGCTGTGCTGGCAAAGACGCTGCCGACCTTGCCCACCAGCGCGCCTTTCATCCAGAGCGAACCGGTCTGGTCGAGAAATGTACGCATCTGGCCGCACATGTTGCCAAATCGCGTCGGGGTGCCGAAGAATACGGCATCTGCCTCGGCAAGCTGTTCCGGCCGGGCGACGGGGATGTGCGCGAAACGCTGGCGGGCCTCCTTTGCGCCGGCGGCCGCCAGCGCGGCGTCCGACATCGTTTCCGGAACCTGGAAGAGGCCAACCGCGACGCCTTCCACGGCGCGCGCGCCTCCGGCCACTGCTTCCGCCAACGTGTGAACATGTCCATACATGCTGTAAAATACGATTTGAATTCTGACGTTCATTTTGCTTGCTCTTTCTTCGATTGATATGGACTCTCCCGGACGGCTACCTGCCCCGTGCCTGTTCCAACTCCATCGCGTGTTCCAGTTCCATCACGAGGATTGACGTCCGTCATCTAGCCCGGGGTTTGGCAGTAACAGCGTTGCCGTCCGCGAGTCTTTGCAGGACTACTTCGCTGGGGGGGGGTGCGCAGCAACCAGGACTTCCCTTGGCCATGCCACACTGGTCGCACTTCGGGGCGTCTGCTTTGCAGCACGCGTCTGATCCTTTGTCTTGCCCGCACTTCTGGCACAGGGCTGACATCTCACACTTCTCGTTGGCATCCTTCCATCCCGAGATCCCGCCGGAGAAGTGTTTCACGTTGGTGTAGCCAAGTTTCGTCGCGGCATCGTCACCGGCCTTGTAGGCGAGGCACTTGGGGCCGCCGCAATATGCCACCACCCATGCGGCCTTGTCCGTGGGCGCCGGAGCCGGATCTTCCGCCCGGCAAAGTGTCGTCCCGTACACGCTCAGCACCGCGCCTGCAAGGATCGCCAGATGAAGTTTCACATTGCTCTCCCCGTTTGTTGGCTGTTTGTGACTGTGCCTATGGTTGGGCAGGAATTTACCCCCTGTTGCTTTCCACAATACGCCACGATCACCGGAAACTGGAATAGGGGAAAACACCATTTGACCGCGCCAAAAACCTGATGACGCACAGGGAATGGGGACAAACCGCGGTGCCGGACCCGGCCAGGCGCGTTTGCTTCTGAAATACGGGTCTGGCAATGTCCGGAGACCGTGCCCCATGTCCCGGCCGGGGGACACTGGAACAGAGCAAAGAGACAGACCAGCCTAAAGCCGTAACGATTCAACGGACAGGATCGTTCGCAAGGGTGGCCCGGGCGCTTCGTGCGGCTGAACCGGTGAGACGAAGGCCAGCGGCAACGAAGCACGAAGCCCCTCCGTGTCCGGATTTATGCCCCATCCCCCGCTTGCGTCGGTACGTGGAGCGTCACCGATGTGCCCTTGCCAGGCGCCGATTCAATCTCGATCCTCCCGCCCAGACCCTCCAAGCGCTGCCGCATGCTGAACAGGCCGAAGCCGCCGTGTTGATTGGTATTCCCCACGGCCGCCGGATCGTAACCCTTGCCGTCGTCCGTGACGCGGATGACCAGGTAGCGGCCGCTGCGGCGCACGGCCACGCGGATCGCAAAGGGTCCCGCATGTTTCAGCGCGTTCAAGATCAGTTCCCGCGCGGATTCGAACAGCATCCCGCGCTGGGCAGGTGCTACCGGGGTCGCCGGCTCATCGGATTCGACCCGGATCTTGATTCCGTGTTTCGCTTCCAGTTGCCGGGCGAGGTCGTGGAGCGCCGGAATCAGTCCCAGTTCGTACAGCAGGGCGGGCGTCAGGTCGGACATCACAAGGCGGCATTCGTCAATGGCCTGGGTGAGCAGCTCGCGCGTCTGTTCCAGCCTGCCAGCTTCCTCCTTCTGGTTGGCCACGCGCAACGATTCCACCAGGGGGCCCAGCCGGATGCTCGCAAGGGACAGATTCTGAACGACCGTGTCGTGGATGTAGCGCGAGATCCGCCAGCGGTCTTCTTCCTCGGTGGTCGCGAGTAGTTCCGCAAGGTCCCGCAGCCGTCGCGATGTTTCGTGTAGCTCCGTCACATCCTTGAGCGTCAACACGGCCAGGCGCGGCGCGTTTTTTGACGCGTTCATCAGCGATACACTGGGGAGGATGTGGACGGTCTTCCCGTTGTGTCTCGTCAAGAGCAGTGGCGGCAAGGCCAGAATCTCGCCGCGCCGCAGGAGCGTCAACCCGCGTCTTGCCGTCTCGGCGTCGGCCCCTGCCGGCAATTCCGACAGCAGGGCTTCGATGTTGCGGCCGACCATCGCCCCGCCAGCGAGTCCAGTCAGACGTTCCACCGCGGGATTGACGGACACGATGAGCCCATCCATCTCCAGCAGCGCGACGCCCTCATGCATGGCGTTGATCGTGTCAATGGCCGTGCGTGAGGCCGTAGCAATCGCAACGGCTTCGAGCTCCCGCGCGTTCGCCTGCCGGAGTTGCTCCTCGGCATGTTTCCGGTCCGTGATGTCCTGGGAGGTGCCGACCCACAGGCTGGGGATGCCATGCTCGTCGCACACCAAGTCGGCACAGTTGTGCACCCACTTGATCGTGCGGTCCGCCACAATCCGGTGCTCCACTTCATAGTGTTTCCCGCCGAGGGCTGCCGTCCATATCTCGTGCACACGCGCGCGATCTTCCGGGTGCACGACGTTCAGGAACGTCTCGTACGAAAGCGGTATGTCTCGCGAAACGCCAAAAACCCTATAGTTCTCGTCAGACCAGCGCAGCACATGATTCCGCACGTTCAGGTTCCAACTGCCCGTGTGCGCTACCGCCTGGGCGCGGTTCAGTTCCTCCCGGCTCTCGCGCAGCGCCTCTTCCCCGTGCTGGCGTACCAGCGCCGCCCCGAGATGCGCGGCGATGCCTTCCATGAGTTCAACCGCGGCGACGGTTAAACATCCTTTGCGCCGGTCGTTGAGCTGGAGCAGTCCGACAATTCCGTCGTGGCTGCGAATCGGCACCAGCGCCACAGAGGCATAACCCTGATGGATGCACTGATTGCGGGGATGATGCCGGAGATCCTTGTCCGGTGGGATGTCGAGAAGCGGGAATGAATTGTTGGTCCAGAAACTGCCCCCGCGTGTGAAAAACGGGTTGGCCGGGTCAGTTTTTCCGGACAGGACCAGTCCGCAGGTGCATGCCAGTGCGGGTTGGCCGTCCTTGTCCAGGCACACCACGCCATCCGAGCCGCGCTCGATGAGTGTGTTTTCCGTCAGCAGAAAATCCTTTGAAAACCCTTGCTGGACAAAATACGGGAAGTCAGCTCCAACCTGCAGGCGAATGCCCACGGCCTCCAGGCCGGTCCGGGACTTCAATACTGCCAGGACGCGCCCGAGCGAATCCCGCCAATCATCGGACTCGTTCAGTATCTGCAGGACCTCCCGTCCCATATCCCCGTATAATTCCACCAGCCGGCGTTCGGTGATGTCGGTCAGTACGACGCGGCACATCGGTACGCCATCCGCGTCCTTCGCGGCGCTCGCCGTCAGGTGCGCCCAGAAGATCGTCCCGTCCGCTTTCACCATTCTCAGTTCGAAGGCCTGTGGCGTGCCGGATTCAAAGAGCGGTTTGCGGCGCAGAAAGTACAGTTCCTGGTCGTCCTTGCAGATGAAGTGCGCCAACAGTCGGTTCGCCAGCTTTTGCCGCGTCACACCCAGCATGTTGGCGGCGGCGAGGTTGGCTTGCAGAATCACGCCTTTTTCGGAGATCGTGCAATAGCCGACCGGCGCCAGGTCATAAAGGTCGATATAGCGCGCCTGCGAGGATTCCAGTTCTGTCTTTGCACGGCGCAGTTCCTCGTTCTGAATCTCCAGTTCGATCTGATGCACGCCTAGTTCGTGGAGCGTCTGCCGGACTTTTGCCGGCGACATGGCCTTGATGGATTCCAGCTTCGGGGCGGCTTGGCCCCGGGCGATCTCTTCGGCCTGCTGGCGAAGGTTCTTTTTCACGCCAATGGTTCCTCAGCCCGGCCCATCGGGGGACACGGCCCGTTCCGTCGTGGCAATCGCATACATATCGCCGGCCTCATTCACCAACGCGGTGGAGATCATCGTGATCTCCTTGCAGTTGCCGTCCTTGGCAAGACGTTGGGTGCGATACGGCTCCAGAATAGCAACCTGGCTGAGTTGGCGCAGTCTGGCCAGCGCTTCCTTTCGCAACCGCAAAGGAATCCGGTCGCGGACATTCATGGCCAGCGCCTCGGCTTCACTCCAGCCATACATCTTCGCCGCGCCCGGATTCCAGGCGATGATGCGGCCTTCCAGGTCCTGCACGGTGATCGCGTCGTACGCATCGCGCACGACCACAGCCAGGCGGAGCAGATCATTGGCCTTCCGCAGCGCATCCCTCGTCCGCACCATCTCCGTAATGTCGATAAAGGTGATCACCGCGCCTTCAATCACATGCTCGGGCGTGCGGTAGGGTTGAATGCGCAGCGCATACCACGCGCCCGCCCGGGTGTGCACTTCCACCTCCTTGGGGATCAGGCTGTCCAACACGGCCTGGATGTCCGCGGTGAGGCAGTCGTAGTCCGTCAGGTTAGAGACGAAGTGGCTCACGGGTCGCCCCACGTCGCTCGAAATCAGGTTGATGATCTGCGCGCTGGCGGGTGTGAAGCGCAGGATGCACAGTTTGTAATCCACAAAGACGGTGGCAATGCCGGTGCCGGCCAGCAGGTTGTTCATGTCGTTGTTGGCCCGCGACAGGTCCGCCACCTTGGTCTGCAATTCGGCGTTGACGGTGGCCAATTCCTCGTTGACCGACTGCAGTTCCTCCTTGGACGTCTCCAGTTCCTCGTTGGTGGACTGCATTTCCTCATTGACCGACTGCATCTCCTCGTTCGAGGATTTGAGCTCTTCGTTGGAGGTCTCCAACTCCTCATGGGTGCTTTGGATGTATTCGTCTTTTGCCTGCAGTTCCGCCCTGAGCGCGGTGATGCTGGCGCCGGAATCGGCGTCCAATGCGGTGGCGGGCGCCGGGCCCCCATCGCCGGAGGCCGGCGTCAGAGGCCCTTCGATTCCGACCGCGATGCGTTTGTCGCCCTCCGGGAGAACACCATCGGCCGCGGCTTCCTCCAGAATCACCAGGTACAGACGCGTCTCCGAGGCGTTGGCAACGCCGACGGCCAGCGAGCGGACGGTCAGGTTCACCGTCGTAAAGTCGCCATTGGTTTTGACGCGCAGGCCCAGGCGGCGCACAACCTCTGCTGTTGCCACGGCTTTGTGCAGGGCCGTGGTCAGATCGAGCCGCAGCCCCTCGCGGGCCATCTTGAGAATGTTGCTGCTGCCGGCCTCGCCGAGCGCAGGTTCCAGGTACAAGCCGGCACGGCCGTAGAGGTAGAGAAGTTCTCCCTTGGCGCTTACGAGTGCGGCCGCCTGACCGACCTGCTGCAGGAGTGCCTGCTCGAGCAGCTCGCGCAGCGGTGGCTTTGCGGAGAACGCGGTCTTGGCATGGGCCCGCGGGAGCGCCGCTTCAATCGCCGTGATGGGTGGCAAAAAACGGCTCAGGACACCGCGCTTCGCGCTGTGATAGTCATCTTTTCGCCGGTACAGCCTCTGCTTACGGTCCAGCACGTCAAAGAGATCGGCAAACTCGCCCACGGTCTCCGAGGTGCCCAGGAAAAGAAATCCGTCCGGGTTCAGCGCGTAGTGGAACAGGGGTATGAGCTTTTTCTGCAGTTCGCCGCCCATGTAGATCATGACGTTGCGGCAACTGATCAGGTCGAGCTTGGAGAACGGCGGGTCCTTGACCACATTCTGCTCGGAGAAGACCAGCATGTCGCGGATGCCCTTGTGGATGCGGTAGGCGCTCCCGCCGGACTCGGCCGCGAAGAAGCGCGCCAGTCGCTCCGGCGAGACATCGGCGGCGATGCTCGCCGGATAGAGGCCCGTCCGGGCCGTGGCAATCGCCTGGCTGTCGATGTCCGTGGCGAAGACCTGCACCTTGAAACTCTGCTTCATGGCCACCTGCCGCTCGGCGAGCAGAATGGCCAGGGAATAGGCCTCCTCGCCGGAGGAACAGCCCGGCACCCAGACGCGGATCACGGCGTCTGCGCTCTTGCCGGCCAGAAGCTTGGGGATGACCTCCTGCTCGATCACCTCGAATGCCGCCGGATCGCGGAAGAAATTGGTCACGCCGATCAACATATCGCGAAAGAGCGCCTCGACCTCCGCCGGGGTCTGTTGCAGATGCTTGACATACGCGTCCAGCGTGGCGAGCTGATGGACGGCCATGCGCCGCTCGATGCGGCGGTGGATGGTGCTCGGCTTGTACTGGGAAAAGTCGTGGCTGGTCTGCGCGCGCAGCAGGATGAAGATCTTCTTCAATGCGCTCTCGGCCTTGGGTGCCGGGACCGTCCCGCCCTGAGCAGGCTTGCCGTAGGCGTGGATCGCGTAAGCGATGAGTTGGGCGGCCATCTCGGCCGGTGGCAGTTCGTAATCTACCAGGCCGGTGGCGATGGCGCTGCGCGGCATGCCGTCATACTCGGTGGACGCAGGGTTTTGGGCCATGGCCATGCCGCCCTCGGCCTTGATGGCGCGCAGGCCATGGGTGCCGTCGCTGCCGGTGCCGGAAAGCACGACGCAGATGGCCCGCTCGTGCTGGTCCTGGGCGAGGGAGCGGAAGAAGAAGTCGATCGGCAGACGCTGGCCCCGGGGGGAGGCGGGTTCCATCAGGTGCAGCGCGCCGTTCAGAAAAGCCATGTCGCAATTGGGCGGGATGATGTAGGTGCAGTTCGGTTTCACCACCATCCCGTCCTCGACCTCGAAGACCTGCATGCGGGTGTAGCGCCGGATGAGGTCCGTGAGGATGCTCTTATGGTCCGGCGCCAGGTGCTGCACCAGCACAAAGGCCATGCCCGGCCCCGCGGCAGGCTTGCCGGCCTGACCGGTTTCGGCGGGCATGCCGGAGAAAAAGGCCTCGAACGCAGCCAGCCCGCCGGCGGAGGCGCCAATGCCAACAATGGGAAAGCCGGCCGCAGGTAGTTCGGCCGTCGCGAGCACCTCGGCGGTTGTGGTCTCGGGCGTATTCCGAGGTGCTTTCACTTTGGTTTTTGCTTTATGTGCCATCACGGTTTCCTCGTCAATTGATGAACGCAACATCCAGATAAGAGTCATAACACAAGAACTTACATCATCCAAGCTTGAACGGCCGCTTGTCATCGAAGGATTGCTGGGGCGGTGCCCGCCTGTTACCTTACGGGGGTGTGTTGCGGCAGGTTGTCACCGGTTCTCCCGGGGAATCAGAATTGGAACGGTCATGATTACACGATTGTTATTGGCGGACGATCACGCGCTCATGCGGGAAGGTCTCAAGGCCCTCCTCAGCAACGAGTCGGACCTTCTGGTTGTGGCGGAGTACCGACAGCGGCAAAGCAACCCTTGAACTTGCCCGAAAATCCGGCGCGCACGTCGTGGTCATGGACGTGGCCATGCCGGACCTGAACGGGATCGAGGCCACGCGAAAACTTCTGAAGACAGTTCCCAACATCAAGGTTGTGGCGCTTTCGGGGCATACCAACGGGGAGTTTGTCCGGGAAATGCTGAAGGCCGGCGCCTCGGCTTATGTCCTGAAATCGCGCGCCTTCGAAGAACTGGTGCGGGCGATTCGCGAGGTCATGAAAGGGAAGAAGTACCTGAGTCCGGACATCGCGCAGGGCGTGGTGGATGCCTACGTCGAGATTTCCTCGTCCATGAGCACAAAACCCGCGTTCTCCGTCCTGACCGTCCGCGAGCGCGAGGCCCTGCAGCTCATCGCCGAGGGGAAGAGTACCAAGGAAATCGCGGATTCCCTGGGCGTCAGCGTCAAGACGATCGAGACCCACCGCCACAACATCATGGAGAAGTTGAACCTGCACAGCGTGGCGGAACTGACCAAGTATGCCATCCGCGAGGGGTTGACATCGGTGGACAAGTAGTGCCGGAAAACGACATGACCATCCTTCTTGTAGAAGACCACAAACCGACCCGGAACGAGGTGCGCGCGCTGATCGAGGGTCAGCCGGACATGCGCGTGGTGGCGGAGTCGTCAACCGGCGAAGACGCCGTGATCCGGGCGCGCGAATGGAGGCCCGACGTCGTGGTCATAGACATCTTCCTGCCCGGCATGAATGGCGTCGAGGCCACGCGCCTGATCTGCGCGGAGCAGCCGGCGGTCCGCGTGCTGGCGCTTTCCAACCATTTCGGCGCGAGCCTGGTGCAGGCCATCCAGGATGCCGGCGGCCTGGGGTACGTGCGCAAGAGCCGGGCCTTCGAGGAACTGGTTCCGGCCATCCGCACGATCCTGTCGGGGCGTCAATATCTGGGACGCCAAGTCACGCAATCGACGTGAAAGGCGTGGAAATGCCGGAACTGGCACTGCCAGAGGGGGGATGTATGGGGCTGGCGCGGGCAACTGGCGCGGCGGGTGCCGCGAAGCGAAGCAGCCCGCCGTGACAGGGGCGCCGGAACCGCCTTCCGCGCCCGGAGCGGGCATGCGTCAGGACAGGCGTTTGGGAAAGTGCGAAGCGCGTTGCCGGTGCGGATTGCTGTTTGTGATACGCGAGGTCGATGAGCACGGGGCGTGGCGGGTGTGTGCGCTTGTACGTGCGACAGCCGGGGCCTTGCGGTCCAGCAACCGCGGATCTGTACCGGCAGCGCCGGGCCCGCATCCGCCTCCTTCGTGCCACGCGGCTCCAGCGCCTCCAACATACCCGAGAGCGCCCGATCCTGCCACTGCGAGAAGAGCGAGGCGCTCACACCCAGTTCCCGGCCAGGGCGCGCTTCTCCCAGTGGTTCAGCACGGCCCACGGCACATCCATCGCCTTCATCAGCGACGCCGCGCTGTGCCGTCCGCTCCAGAGCGATAGCACAACCCTACATTTCGTGCCGCTGCTGTAGCGTGCGCCGCGGACGCGCGAGTCCCGCGGCAGGCCAGGCTGCTGGCATCCTGTTTCATCCTGTTCATCCTGTCAAAATAAATCCCTGACGAAACGATCGAACTGCATTCAGCCTACAGTCTAAAAACCTGCTTTGCGATCTATGATCGCAAAGCCCATTGCACCAGCCACGCCCCAATGCAGAACATGGCCATGCAGCCCGCCAGCGTCAGGGAGAAATATGCACCTGCGTAAAGGTATTCATGATCCCTGACAAACTGGGCCAGTTCATAGATGAACGACGACATGGTGGTGAAGCCGCCGCAGATCCCCGTGGCCAGGAACAGGCGCAGGCCGGGTGAAACCGACTCCGTGCCCGTGGCCAGCGAAACCACGATCCCGATCACCAGGCAGCCGAGCAGATTGGCCCAGAGCGTGCCGTGCGGGAACGTCACGGAAAACCGCTGCGCCAGCAGGCTCAGGCTGAAGCGCAGAACCGAGCCGAGCGCGCCGCCCGCCCCCACAACCAGCATGGGCACCAGAAATCGCATGCCGCACCATAGCAAATCCGGCGGCGTGCGGGCAACCGGTTCACGGCACATCCATCGGCATCATCGCACGTGGCGGCGGCATGACTGCGCGGGGAGCGGCGGGCGCCGCCGCAGGCGGGACGGCAGGCGGCGCGCCCACCGGAAGGCTGCGCGTGCGCGCAAAAGCGTCCGGGTTCTCCTTGCGCAGCCGCGCCAGAGCAGCCACAGCCGCCTCCAGCGGCGAGCGTTCGGCCGGCGCCTGCAAGACAGCAAGGTAGCTGGTCACGGCGCGGTCGACATCGCCCACGCGCTCATAGTTGCCTGCGGCCACAAAGCTGCGGCAGGCGTTGATCTGGTCTGCCAGTGCCGCGGGCGGCGGCTGCATCCCGTACGCGGCCGCGCGGTACGCCTCCAGGCAGCGCCCGAGGCGATCCCATTGGCTGCCTGCAAACGCCTTGTCCGCGGCCAGCAGCAGCGCTTCCGCCACGGGCTGCCCTTCCGTGATGTCCATGCCGGACAGCCCGTACATGACGCTGAACGCCGTGCTTCGCAAGGTGTTCATGTGGCGCGTGATCACGGCGCGCCACCGGTGCGCGCTGTACCCGCCGGGTGAATAGGCCCCCTGCACCAGCAGCGTGTACTGCCTCGCCTGCAGCGCCGCCTGCATGCTTTCCAGCGCCTGCAGATCGGCCAGCAGCGCCGCCACCTCCGACGGGCCGTACGGGTTGCTGTAGCGCATCGACGCGTAGCCGGAATAGGAAGCGGCGTTCTGCAGCGGCGCCAGCTGCGCGCGCAGGCGCACCAGCTTCTCCAGTGTGTCAGCCGCCGCCATCTGTGCATCCACCATCCTGATTACCGGATCGTTGGGGCGCACCGGCTGCTCGACCAGCCGCTTGAGCAGGGCTTCCCGCTTGGCCGCCACAGCCGCCTGTATCCGTGCGTCCATGCGCATGGCGCCCTCATTATCCATGTTTGCCAGATTCTGCAGCGCGGAGACAAAATCGCCCTTTTCCTCCGACAGGACCACGCGGCGCCAGCTGCCCAGCAGGTTGCGCAGGCCGTCAAGCGATTCGCAGGCCAGCGAGTCGTTCCCGGCCACGCGCCGCAGCCGGTCATACTGCCGGTTGAAATCAGCGGCCAGCGCCTGCACCGCGCGTCCGGTGGCAGCCTTGAGCAGCGCCTCGCAGACATTGGTCACCGCCGCTTCGATCCGCCGGTTGACCGCGGCTTGCAGCTGCTCGGACCGCCTGGCCACCTCAGGCGCATTGGCCCACTCGCCGGGAAGGCCCATGCTCTGGAGACGGTTCAGCGATTCCAGCGCCTTGCCTTCATCGCCGGCCGTCATTGCAGCCGTGCAGTTCATCCATTCCTGAACCCCCTGCTGCGCGCTGCCGAGGCTGTTCCGCAGCAGGTAGCCAGCCGGATTTTCGGAGCGCGAACTGAGCTGGGAGAGCGTGTTCTGCATCTGCTGGACGCGCTCAAAAAGAGCCTGCAGCTCTTCGATGGACGCGGCCCTGGCACAGGCTGCCGGCAGGCTGGCGATCATTATACGCGCCTGGTTCAGGGTGTTGGTCTGCTCGCTACGCGCCAGCGAGGCAAACGAGGTGGAGACATCCTTCACGCCCTTGCGAAACCCGGCGGCGGCCGGGTACCCGAGCATCTCCTCGCAGGCTTGCGTAGCCGCCGCAAGGTTGCGCTCGTCCAGCGCGCGGTCCAGTCGCCCCAGGCAGCGCTGAAACGCCTGCTTGTACCCCTGCTCCACGCGCGGCTTGCCAAATTCATCCACGGCGTCCATGTTTTCGCCCAGCGCCGCCACCTGCGCGCGCACCGTCGCCCAGGCGGCGTCCAGCGGCGCCAGGGCAGCGCCCGGAACCACTTCCGGCGGCACCTCAACAGCTGGCAGGATGGCTGCCGGCACAAGCAGGCAGAGCGCCGCCAGCGCCAATGGCACCGTGTCATGAAAAAAGATTCGCCTTGTCAATCCACTCATCTGGCAGCCGCTCCCTGTTGCGTGGTTTCATCACCGAAAACCGGTTCCAGTATGCCAGATGCTGCGGGCGCCTTCAAAAATAATCCCTGAGTCTCACACGTTCGAACGTGTGAGACTAACGGGTAACTGCTGATAAACGCCGTTGACAGTCGCACGGTCTCTCACCAACATAAAATGCATGTCACCGATACCCCTGCTGCTGGTTCCCAACCCTTGCGCCTGTGTCCTGTCCCCAGCTTGTCGGACGCAGCTTCTTCATTTCACAAACTTTGTGCCGACAAAGCTGCTATTTCTTCTCGGACGGATGGTCGAAGCGCCGGGCTTCGCACGGCATGCGCCGCGCGCAGAGCCCCTGCAGGAACCGGATGCCGTAAACGATGTGGGTGGCCATCACGCCAAGCCAGGTGACCAGCCACAGCAACGGCCGGTAATGAATTGTGGCCAGCAGCGTCACCGCCAGGTAAGCCCCGACGCCGGCCGCATACCCGGGGCGCAGCCAGGGCCAGAGCGCCGCCGCGATCGCGCCCCCGGCCAGACCCAGCACGAACACCGACGGCACCATGTATCCAAGCCGCCGGGAGGTTGCAGGAAAGCGCCGCACAAAATAGCCGCGGTGCATGGCATAGCGCCCGATCTGCCGGAGGTGCGGCAGAAAGAGCGGACGGCGGTGATGCGCCACAGCCACCCACGGGTCGTACACGATGCGCTTGCCGAGGCGGTGCACCACATCCGCGCAGAGAATCGTGTCCTCGCCCGGCCAGAAATCGGTGCGGAACCCGCCCAGCTCGCGCAGCAGGCCGGCGCGGACCATCAGGTTGCAGCTGGGAAGGTCGTCCGTCGTGCGAATGCGGTCCGGATGGTAGCGGAAGCGATAATTCCCGGAAACCAAAACATGGGCGTAGACCCGTCCGCCCACCATGGCCAGCCACGGGTCGGATGCCGGCGTGACGCCCGGGCCGCCCACGCCGCCAACATCGTCACGGGAAAAATACTTCACGGCATGCTCAATCCATCCGGGCACGGGAATGGCATCGTCATCGATAAACGCAATGATCGCGCCGCGGGCCGCGGCCAGCCCGGCATTGCGCTTCTCCGCCGGGCGCTGGCGGCCGGTGGGGATTACGCGCACGTCTGCCGGCCACGGGTAATCCGGCGCCGGCTCGTCGGGAAGCACGATCACCTCGTGGTTCCGGTAGGTCTGGCGCGCGAGGCCCTGCAGGCATTCGGTCAGGTAGGGCGACGGCGCCGGGCAGGCGATCACCACCGAGACCAGCGGCAGCGGCGAGGGCATTCCGACCGGCTCCACGCTCTGGTAGTAGCGCAGGATGCGCAGCCGGTAGAAGATCGCCAGGGTGTCGGACATCACGACGCGCACGTTGGACAGGGTCAGCGACCCGATCTTGTCGCCGAACTGCATGCGGATCGGCGCCTCGGCCACGCGGTAGCCGTGCTGGCTGGCGATAGCCAGGAGCTCGACGTCAAAGGCAAATCGCTTGACCAGCATCCGGTCAAAGGACCACTGCAGCGCCTCGCGACGGAAGAGCTTCATGCCGGTCTGCGAATCCGTGACCGGCAGGCCGACCAGGAGCTTGACCAGGCCATAGTAGACGGCGCTTGCCACGCGGCGGCGTAACGGGTAATCGATATCCGAATCCGGGTGGCGCTTGGACCCGACCACGATGTCCGCCACGCGGCGCAGCATCACGTCAAAAAAGGCCGGCAGCATGGCCGGATCAAGATCCAGATCGCCATCCAGCAGCAAAATGTGGGTGCCGCGGCTGTGGCGGAGCCCATCCATGAGCGCCGCGCCTTTGCCGCCGTTGACCGCAAGCCATACCGGGCGCACGGTCTCCGGGTGCGCCGCTGCCGCCCGGCGGAGATCGGCGTCCGTGCCATCCCCGCTGCCATCGTCCACGGGCACGATCTCAAAGCGCACCTGGCCGTCGAGCAGCCTGCGCACGGCCTCGACATTCGCGCCCGCCCGGCCGGCCAGCCGGTAGCAGGGCATGACAACGCTCAACATGCCGGCAGGCCCCAGACATGCGCTGGCGGCAGTCCAGTCGGCGGGCGCATTCGGTCTGTCTTTCCGACTCATCGTTGTCGACAGACTATGCCGTCTTGTGGTTTGACAGACAAGGATATTTGGGCAACAGTATGGAAACACCCATGAGAGCCCCTTTACACCTGGTTCTTGGCGCCGCCATCACCCTGCTCGCCGGCTGCGAACGCACGGTTACCGTGGCCAACGAGGACGCCCGCGACCGCGACAATCCACTCATCCGGCGCGCCATGGAGCGCGAACAGATCGGCGATTTCGACAGCGCCATCAAGGCCTACGAGGCGGTGCTGCTGGAAACTCCGAAGCTCGTTTCGGCGCATTTCCACCTGGCCCTGCTGCTGCAGGACTACCGCAAGGATTACATGGGCGCCATCTACCACTACCGCCAATACGAGCAGCTTCGGCCGGATTCGGAAAAGAAAGCGCTCCTGCGGGACCGCACCCGCATCTGCCAGCAATCGCTGGTCGCGCAACTGCTCAGCAGCGGCGATGTCGCCATCAGCCGCAAGCAGCTCGAGCTGGTCGGCGAGATCGACAAGCTGAACAAGCGCCTGTCGCAGGCGGAAGGGGAAAAATCCGCGCTGAAGGAGCAAAAGGACGCGGTGGAGCGCCTGCTGGCCGAGCAGAAAAGTGAAACGGAACGCCTGCGCCGGCTGCTCGACCGCATGCTCCCGACAAGCACCGGCGAGGAGCCGCGGCCACGCTCCGTGCTCCCCCGCCTCGACCCGATCGGCTCGGCGCCACCCCCGTCCCACATCAGCGCCCCACCCCCGCCGATCCTGCGGCCTGCAGCCGCCGAACCCATACCTGAGCCGCCGGCGGCGACCAAGCCAGCGGCCACGACCGCCTCACCGGAGCCGCCGCCGCTGCTGCTGGCGCCAGCCCCCCCCGCGATCACCGCGGAGAATGACCCGGCCAGCGCGCATCCGGCCAGCGCGCCGATTTCCGCCGCCACACGCACCTATGCGGTCCAGCCCGGCGACAGCGTGTACCGCATTGCCGAGCGCGTCTATGGCGACCCCGAGCAATGGAAGCGGATCCGTGATGCCAACAAGGATCGCCTGGGGCCCAGCAACCAGTTGCGCGCCGGGCAGATTCTGGTCATTCCGTAAGCATGCCCTTTCTGCACAAAGCCAGCTCCTCGCGCCGTATCTTCGGCCACAGCACCGCGGAGTTCCTGCGCGGCCCGCCCCGCCCCGTGGCCTGGCGCCTGGACGTGCGGGAGGACACCAACGACCGCGGCATGTTCCTGCCGGATCGCTCGGTGCGCTCGCAGCGCGGCCCTTCCGTGCGGCTGGCCAGCTACATCTCGGCCGGCGGCATGCGCGACCTGCGTCCGGGCCGGCAGGCAGACATCAATATCGAGCGACGCCAGTCGGTCATCCGGTTCGCCCTGCTCCTGCTGGCCCTCTGGCTGATCTTCTTCTTCGTGCCGTGCGGGTGATTCATCTGGAACAGGTAAGGCGGAGGAAACTGACGGCATGCCCGCGACACCCCACCCCGCCCCCGCCGCGCACCCCTGGCAGATTCCCCGCCCCTGTACGGTGATCCTGGCCAACGGCGCATTCCCCGCGCACCCGACGCCGCTGGCGGCGCTGCGCACGGCGGAGCGCATCGTCTGCTGCGACGGCGCCGCAGCCGGGCTGGTGGCCGCGGGTCTCACGCCCGCCGCCATTGTCGGCGACATGGACAGCCTGCCCGGAGACCTGCGCGCACGATTCAGCGACCGCGTACATTCCGAGGCCGGGCAGGCCGACAACGATCTCGCAAAATCGTTTCGCTACTGCCTGCAGCAGGGATGGCGCCAGCTCGTGATTCTGGGTGCCACCGGCCGGCGCGAGGACCACACGCTCGGGAATCTCGCCTGGCTGGTGGATTTCTCGGCCCGGGCGGATGTGGCGCTCCTGACCGATACCGGCGTGTTTGCCGCCATTCGCCGGCCGACCCGGTTTGACAGCCATCCGGGGCAGCAGGTCTCGCTCTTTACGTTCGACCCTCAGACGGTGCTGCATGCGCAGGGCTTGCGCTATCCGGTCGAAAACCTGCGGCTGACGCGCTGGTGGCAGGCGACGCTGAACGAGGCGGGCGGCGAGGCGTTTGAAGTCCGCTGCGAAGGCGGGCCGGCGCTTGTCTTTTTGACGCACCCCTAGGAGACTGTCGGATTTAGACTTTTGGTTGCGACCCGCCCCCTGCCGACAGTCTCCTAGTCGGGAAACCCGCCGCAAACGGACAGGCCCACAGCATCAAAACCAGAATTTCAGAAGTCTTGATCTCGCCGGAAAATGACTTGGCACTTTTCTCGACTCA
>JBAWXQ010000046.1:0-16442 GCA_037144015.1 bacterium | reverse complement strand
AGCTGGCGATCGACCGGGAACTCAAGTCCGACGCCGCCATGGAGAAGGAGGTCGATCTCATCCGCCGCAATACGCTGGTCATGGAGCTGTCCGGAGACTCCTTCCAGATCGGCTACTCATCCACCGACCCCGTGCATGCGAAGAACATGGTGGAGGCCATCACCCGGCTGTTCATCGATAAAAGCCTGGCGGCCAGCCGGCGCGAGGCGATGTCCGCGGTCACGTTCCTCGAGAAGGAGGTTGAGCATTACCAGGAGGAGCTCAAGCGGGTGAACCAGGAATTGCAGGACTTCCGCATCGCCAACCGGGAGCTGTTGAGTTCGCCCAGCGTGCCCGGCGCGCTCGACCTGTTGCGCGACAAGATCGCGGAGACGGAGAATGGGCAGTTGGACGCGCAGCTGTTTATGCAGTTGTTCCGCGACCGCCTGTCAGGCGTGAAACCGATGGTCAGCTCCTCGCCGCTGCACGTCCAGAATTCGCCCTACCAGGCGCACTTCCAGGAACTGCAGCTGCAGATGGGCAACCTCCTGGCCACGCGAACCGAAACGCATCCGGAGGTGCTCAAGAAACAGCGCGAGCTGGACCATATCCTCACCCTTCTGAAGAAGGAAAAGGAAGAGAAGGAGAAGGAGGCCAAGGAAAGCACGGAGATGCGTTCGCCGATGTACCTGGAAACCCTGGCCCGGCTGGATGACACGCAGATCAAAGCCAAAACGCTGGAGCTGAGAAGCCGTGAACTGCAGCGCCGGCAGGAAGAGTTGCTCCAGAACCTGGCCCGGACGCCGATCATCGTGCAGGAAGAGCGGCGCCTGGATAACGAGTGCCGCCTGACGCGCGAGATCTACGACAAGCTTTCCATGAAACTCGAGGAGGCGCGCGTCACCTGCGCGGTCGAAATCGAACAGCAGGCCAGCCGGTTCTCGATCGTGGAGCCGGCGCGCGTGCCGTTGAAGCACTACAAGCCGAAACGCAAGTTGTTTGCCGTGGCCGGCGTCGCCGGCGGCATTCTCCTGGGGCTGACGCTGGTCTTCCTGCTTGAAATCACCGATCCGCGGCTGGTGCGGCCGGGCGAACTTGCTCGCAGCACCGGTCTGCCGCTGCTGGGCACGCTGCCCAAACTGCATACCGGCACCCGTCTCCCCGGCTGGTACATCCCGGGCGGGGTGCAGGCGCTCTATTCAAAAATGTGCGCCCGGCTGCAGGGGTCCGCCCGTCCGTGGGTCTCGCGGTTCGGCCACTGGCTTCCGGACGCCTGCGAGGCGGTGGACCAGTTGCTGCACCTGGGGCTCGGCGCCAAGCGCTTTGAACTTCCGCTCACCATGCCAGCCAATCGCGTGCTGCCGGCCGCGCGCCTGCAGCACGCCGGCCGGTCGCGCAACCGCAAGGAGCTGGCGCTGGACGACTTCATCGAGCGCATTCGTCACATCGGCATCGCGCTCCGGGCCTCTTTTCAGGCGCCGGACCGTTTGGTCTGCCTGGTGGCCAGTGCCCGGCATGGAGAGGGGAGAACCCTGCTGACGGCCAACCTGGGCGTGGTGCTGGCCAGCGACCTGAAGAAGCCGGTGCTGCTGGTGGATGCCTGCCTGGAGAATGCCGGACTCTCGGCCCTGTTCCAGCGCGCGGAGGCCCCGGGCCTTGGCGATGTTCTCGACGGGCGCGCCACGCTGGATTCTGTCCTGGTCGATTCCGGAACGCCAAATCTCTGGCTGCTTCCCGCCGGCCACACCCATGAATATGCGGACGTGCTCTTCAACGGCACCGCGTGCCGCCAGCTGCTGGAGCAGCTGCGGGAGCGCTTCTCCATGGTGCTGATCGAAACGCAGAACCTGAGCATGCAGTCGGACGCGCTGCTCCTGGCCCCGCACACCGACGGCGTGCTCATGCTCAGCCGGATGTATGACACCAAGAAGAAGGTGGTCGAGTCCCTGCTGCAGCAGCTGCCCCCCGAGAAAATCATCGGCCTGGTGACCAACTACAGCGAATACTGGATACCCGAGTGGCTTTACCGGTGGGTTTGACATGAAGATGGTGGTTGCCATGCTGCTGGTCTTCATTCTGACCGGCGCGGTGATTAATCGGATCAGCCGCTGGACCATCATGGGCATGGTCATGGCCATTGTGGCCATCCTGATCCTGACGCGCTTGACTTTCTGAACCATGCCGTATGACACCCGATTCCACACGGACTGCCGTTGCCACAGCGTGCGACGCGGACGCCCGGCGCTTCGCCGCCCTGCGCATGGGCGTGGGGCTGATCGCCAGTTTTCTCTGTTCCGCGGCGGCGGCGGCGCTGGTGGCGCTCACCAACGGCAACCTGCTGGTGGTGCCCGCCGTCTGCGCGGGCGTCCTGTTTGTCGTCCTGCTGGTGCAGCATCTGGAGATCGGGGTCTATGTCCTGCTGGCCGCGGTCATGCTGCTGGATCAGTTCCTGGTCATCGGCATTCCCTCCTCCTTTTCCGTACAGTCGGCCAAGTTCTATCAGAACCTCAATTATACTACCGGAATCGGCGCGCTGATGCTGAACCCGGTCGAGCTGTTGCTGCTCCTGATCGTGGCCGGCTGGTTTTTCCGTGCCGTGACCACGCGCAAATGGCACTTCCACCGCGTGCCGAACATGGGCATCGCCGTGGTCTTCCTGCTCATGCTGGTTTTTTTCACGGGCTACGGGTTGCTGCGCGGCGGCGGCGACTGGAAGGCCGCCCTGTGGGAAATCCGCTCCCTCTACTATCTCTGCTTCATGTATTTTCTGGTGACGCAGGTCATCCGCACGTCGAAACAGGTGCGCGTCTGCGTATGGATCATCATCCTGGGACTGTCGTTCCGCGGCCTGCAGGGGAGCTGGCGCTATTTCTTTACGCTGCACCGTGATCTGGGGCACCTGCGCGCCATTCTGGGGCATGAGGACTCGCTGTTCTTCGTCACGGGTTTTGTGCTGCTGGCCTCCCTGGGTTTCCTGGGATACCGGGGTCGCGAAATGAAGGTCCTGGCCGCGACCGCATTGCCCAACCTCATCGCCTTCGTGTTCAACCAGCGACGCGTGACATTCGGCGTTCTCGGTCTCTGCCTGGGGCTGGTGGTTCTCCTGCTGCCGCGCGACCGGTTTCGCCTGGCCCTGCGGGTGATCATCCCGGGCGCCCTGCTGCTGGTGATGTACACGGCCATGTTCTGGAACAGCACCGGCGCCAAAGCCTTGCCTGCGCAGAAGATCAAATCCGTCTTCGTGAAGCAGGAGGGAAGCGATGACGAAGGCTCGAATGAGTGGCGCAAGAAGGAGCTGGTCAACCTTCGCGCCACCCTCATGGCCTACCCGCAGGGCGTCGGCTTTGGCCAGAAATATCTCGTGGTCGTTCCCTACGCGGACATCGGGGAGTATTTCCCGCTGTGGAACTACATTCCGCATTGCGCCATCTACTGGATCTGGGTGAAGACCGGCTTCGCCGGCTTTGCCGTGTTCTGGCTTTTCTTCGGCGTGGCCATCGTGCAGGGCATGATCGACTATCGCGCCATGCGCGACCCCTACCTCAAGGCGGTCTCCCTGATGGTCGTGCTGTTCATCGTGGGGCAGGTGGTCGTGTCCTACTACGACTTGCAGCTGACCTATTACCGGAACATGATTTACCTGGGCACCGCCATGGCGCTCGGGACCATTGTGCGCCGGATTGATTCCCGGACTCCTGCGGTCGCGTCGGGAGAGGTGGATGGCAGGTAAGACACAGCGGGCGCTTAAGAACACCGGCATCCAGGCGGCCAGCCAGGTCATTACCTGGACGCTGTCCTGGATTCTGCTGGTGCTGCTGCCGCGCTACCTGGGCGACAGCGGATTTGGAAAGATCTTCTTTGCGCTCAGCTACGGCATGCTGTTCAGCACGGTGATCAACCTCGGTGTGAACATGTTCCTCATCCGGGAGGTCGCGGTTCTGCACCCCACCCCCGAGTGCTCTCCGGAGGAGAACGCCCGACGCCGCGCCGGGCTGAAGGCGCTGATCGGCAATGTGCTGTCGCTGAAGCTGCTGCTGGCCGCGCTTGTGTTCGTGCTGCAATCCGCGCTGATCTACTGCCTGCCGTACGACGCCGTGACACGGCAGGTCGTGGTGATTGTCGGGTTCGGCACCTGCCTGGGCGCTGTCACCCAGACCCTGGGCGGGGTCTTCCAGGGGCTGGAGAAAATGCTCGCGCCCAATCTGGCGCTGATCGCGGAAAAGACGGTGGTCACGGGGGGCTGCGCCTGCCTTCTCTGGCACGGCTCCGGGCTCATCCCGATCTGCTGGGTCTATACGGCGGCGTCGGTGGTCGGCTTTGTGCTGCAGCTGGCGCTGCTGTTGCGCTGCGAGCCGTTCCGGCTGGCCTGGGATCAGGTCCTGTTGCGCCGCATCTTTGTGGGTGGCCTGCCGTTTCTGATCTGGGTGATTTTCGGGGAGATCTACCTGCGCATCGATGTGCTCATGCTTTCGCTGATGACGTCGGACGCGGTCGTGGGGTGGTATGGCGCGGCGACCCGGCTGTACGGCACGCTGCTCTTCGTCCCCAACATCCTGAGCACGTCCGTCTTCCCCGCCATGATGCGCCTGGGATCGGGCGCGGCTGGCGACGAAGCCGCGTTTACGCGTACCTCGGAGCGCCTGCTGAACATGCTGCTGTTCGCGGCCATTCCGGTCAGCGCCGGGGCGATCGTGGTCGCCCGCCCGCTGGTCCGCCTGCTGTATGGCGACGGGCCGTTCCAGCATGCCGCAGCCAATCTCCAGATTCTCGGCTTTTCCATCCTGCTGGTGTGTGTGGACATGGTTCTCGGAACGGTTTTGATTGCCCGTGGCAAGGAGAAGCCGTGGGCTTGCATGGCGATCGGCGCGGCTTTCTTCAATCCGCTGGTCAACCTCTGGGCCATTCCGCTGACGACGCGGCTATGGGGCAATGGCGGCATCGGCGCTTCGGCTGCCACGCTGCTGACGGAAATGCTGATGATGGTTGGCGCGCTCTGGCTCATGCCCAAAGGAATCTTCACCCGCCGCAACCTCCTGGTCGGCCTGAAGGGGTGCGCGCTGGGCCTGGCCATGGTATGGTTGCTCCGTGGCTGGGGGACACAGAATCTGGTGCTGCTGATCGCCGCCGGCGCGGCTTTCTATCTGCCGCTGGCCCTGCTGATCGGCGTGCTGCCGCGCGAGGATCTGGCGCATTTGCGCCATGCATTGGGCCGGTGGACCGGAAAGGGAACTGCAGCGCGGCAGTAAGACCGTAACGGTGTTGCGAAAAGGGAGCCGGTGAATGAACCGTATGGTAAAAACCCTGCGAAATTGTATTTTAACACGACACTTTCCCAGCACGATCAGCATGTATATCGGCAATCAGCTTCGATTAAAGCATGGACAGGTGCTGGATGTAATCGAGATCGAAATCAGTTCGTATTGTAATCTCGGGTGCACCCAATGTGATCGGAATTGCGGTCAGGCACAGGCGCCAACAAATGAAAAGATGAGTGTGGAGCAGATCGCGAAGTTTATTGAACAAAGCATAAAATCCAGAAAGCGATGGTATAAAATCAGAGTGCTGGGCGGCGAGCCGACGCTTCATCCGGATTGGCTTGTGATACTTGAACGGTTGCGGAAGTACAGAGACGGCTATACGCCCTATACGACGATCGAGTGGGTAACGAATGGATATGGGCCCGTCGTAACCAATCGGCTACCTTTAATTCCGGCCGACATCGAAATTGTCAATACGGCGAAGACAACGCCGCTACAACCTGATTTTTGCACCTATGCTGTAGCACCTTGTGATTTGCCGGAATATCAAGACGCGGATTATGCTACGGGTTGCATCATTCCTGAAATCTGCGGGATGGCTTTAACCAGGTATGGATATTATACGTGTGGCGCGGGCGCGAGTGTTGACCGGGTTTTTGGCATGGGTTTGGGTATTCCGAATTTAGCTGACGTCACAAAGAAGCAATTGCTGCAAACCCGAACAAGGTTGTGCCGTTATTGTGGTCATTTCAAATCGAGTAATACAGATCTTCACATCAGTCGTTCCTGGCAAAATGCATACGAGACGTATGCCAAACAACGGCCTGTGCTGCCATTATTTTAGCGAGATCGGGCATGATGAATAAAACCAGAGTTCTGTTGCTGGACACCAATGACGCCATGGGCGGTGTGGTCCGGATCCATTTGCTGCTGCTGCAAGCGCTCGACCGGGCGCGTGTTGACATGTTTGTCGCCTGTCTGGGACATGGTCCGTTGCGGCGCGCGTTCCAGAAGATACCGGACATTTCGCTGTGGAGCATCGAGGCCGGCACCAAATCCGCAACCTGGTGCGGGGGGTGGCTGGGCCACGCCGTGGATTTGTTCAGCGTCGTGCCCTTGACCTTCTCGGCTTTCTGGCTGGCGATCCGCTGCCGGGTGGAAGGCATCCAGGTGATCCACACCTCGGACAAGAAGCGCTCGCTGCTGCTGACGCTGCTGCTCCACCGGCTTACCCGCCTGCCGTACCTCTACCACATCCACAACAACTACATCGATTATGCCGCCAACCGCTGGGCGCTGGCCCGCGCCGCCAGGATCGTCGCGAACTCCGCCGAGATGCGGCGGGATTTTATCCGCCACCGCGGGCCGGCCCTGGAGCGCATCCGCGTGCTGTACAACGGAATCGATGCGGAGCAGTTCCGCCCCGGCCTGCCGACCGGCTTCCGGGATCAGGTGGGCGTGCCGCCGGAGGATGTGCTGGTCGGCATTACGAGCCGGCTCGCGCCGGACAAGGGGCAGGAGACGTTCCTGCGTGCCGCCGCGCAGGTGGCCGGCGCCGAACCCCGGGTGCGGTTCGTGATCGTCGGCGACGATGCCATCTTTAGTGACAACCGCGACTACGTTTCGTCGCTCAAGCACTTCGTGGCAGAGCAGGGGCTGGCGGAGCGCGTCATCTTCGCCGGCTTCCATGCCGACATGGCGGAAGTCTACTCGGGGCTGGATGTGCTTGTCAACGCCGCCTGGCGCGAGGCCTTCGGCATGGTGGTGGTCGAGGCCATGGCCTGCGGCAAAGTCGTGGTCGGCACCGACGCCGGCGGCATCCCGGAGATCATCACCCACGGCCGCGACGGGTTCCTCTTCCCGCCGCGCGACGACCAAAAGCTGGCGGAAATTCTCCTCGACCTCGTGCGGCGCCCGGACCTCCGCCAGTCCATCGGCGCCGCCGCGCGCCAGACCGTGGAGGAGAAGTTCACCATCCAACTCATGACCCGCGACATCGAGGAGATCTACGTGGAGCTGGCGGGGAACATCGCGAAAATGAACCCGTCCGGCAGAGTTCCCTAAACGGGAACTTATTGTCTATACATTGACAGGGAACTTTGTTACTGTATGCACGTCATCTCGCGAAAGAAGCTGCTGGAATTTTGGGAACGGCATGCGGATGCGGTCGGTCCATTGCAGTCGTGGTTTCATGAGGTCTGCAAGGCAGAGTGGGAGAATAGTGCGGAATTGAAGGACAGGTACCCGTCGGCCAGCATCATCAATGCGGAGCGGGTGGTTTTCAATATCGGCGGTAACAAGTACCGGTTGATTGTGCGCATCAACTACACCAGCAAGACCGTGTTTATCAGGTTTGTTGGAACGCATCGCCAATATGATCGTGTTGATCCGGAGAACGTGTGATGCATCCGAAACTAATTAAAAATGAGGCGGAGCATGCAGAGGCGCTGGCGCGTATCGCTGCCGTCTTCTCGGCAAAACCGGGCACACCCGAGGGTGATGAACTTGAACTATTGGTGCATCTGGTCGAGGAATATGAGGAGTCCAAACACCTGATCCCCATGCCGGACCCCGTGGAGGCCATTCGGTTTCGCATGGAACAACAGGGGCTCAAGGCCGCCGATCTGGTGCCCATTATCGGCAGCAAGAGCAAAGTCTCCGAAGTTCTCAATCGCAAGCGCCCGCTCAGTTTGAGCATGATTCGTGCGCTGCATAATCGATTGGGTATTCCTGCGGAGGTGTTGTTGCACGAATCGGGCAAGGCGCTGTCGACCGTTTATGAGGGTATCAACTGGGCCGACTTCCCCTTGAATGAGATGATCAAGCGCAGGTGGTTTCCGGGCTTTACGGGTCGGGCCAGTGATCTGTGCGAACAGGCCGAAGAGCGTCTCGGCCCGCTCTTGTTTCCAGATGGCAAGGACTGCCGGGAACTTGCCGCTGCTGCACGGTTAACTATGCGCCGTGGCAGTCATGTGAACGACCATGCTTTATGGGCTTGGCAGGCGCGTGTTTTGGCTTTGGCCAACGAAATGTCTGTGGCCGCGTATGATTCCAAGTCGATGACACGCGAATTTATGCGTTCCGTCATCATTCAAAGTTCATTGCCGGACGGCCCGCAGCAAGCACGCCGCATGCTGGCCCAGAGCGGGATAGCTGTAGTGATTCTCTACCACCTGCCCGGGACGCATCTGGATGGTGTGGCCACACGGCGCAAAGATGGACACCCAATCATTGCCCTCACGTTGCGGCATGACCGCTTGGACCATTTCTGGTTCACCCTGGCGCATGAACTGGCGCACATCGTTTTGCACTTGGCCAAGGGAGACGGCACGACGTTCCTCGATATGGATCTGGATGCCAGCCCCATGGACAATCCAAAGGAGACGGGGGCAAACGACCTTGCTGCCGAGATGCTCATTCCAATTACCGAATGGAACAGCTCGCCCGTACGTCAAAGGCCCACGGATGACAGTATTCGCGCACTTGCCCAGCGACTCCACATCCATCCCGCCATCGTTGCTGGTCGCGTGCGTAACAAGAAAGACAACTACAAGATCTTCGGTCATCTGGTAGGTTCTCGCGCTGTTCGCCGTATGTTCCCGGCCAACGTGGTAGGCGATATTGCATAAAGGCAACCTCATGCCAGGTCAATTCATCGAACGCGCCCCTGTCCGAAATCATGCAGGTCCGGAACGACAAATGCGGCACCCGCTACATGGACGACCAGGACTTCCAGAACTCGGCGTTTCCCATTCTCTCACGGGAGATCTTTAAGACTGTGCGTGCTGCAGTGCCGGCTGAAAACCCCATCGCGCCTTGCACCAAACTATGAACATCCTCGTGCTTTCACCTTACGTGCCGTACCCGCCAAACTTTGGCGGGTCCGTGCGCATCTATCACCTGATCCGCCAGCTCAGCCGGCGGCATGCCGTGCATCTGCTGACCTACCGCGAGGAGGCCGGCGGTGGCGATCTGCAGGGACTGGCGCCGTATTGTAAAACCATCACCGTGGTCCCGCGCGTCGTAGCCGACAAGCGCCGGCAGCAATGGCTGTCGCTGCTGTCGCCGCGCTCGTTCCAGTGGCGCTTCCATACCAGCCGCGCGATGCAGGCGGCGATCGACCGTGTGACGCGCGAGCAGCGGATCGATTGGATCCTCGTCGAGTTCTCCCAGATGGCCGGCTTCCGGTTCCCGCAGGGGGTTCCCGTGGTGCTGGACGAGCACAATGTTGAATTTGACGCGCTCGACCGCATGGCCGGCCGCGAAGGCGGCGCCTTCCGGAAAGGGTTCAACCGCATTGAGGCGGCGAAGTTCCGCCGCGAGGAGCTCGCCGCCGCCCGCGCCGCCGCGCTGACGCTGGTGACCTCCGGCCGCGACGGCGACCTCCTGCGCCAGCACGCGCCCGGCCTGCGCACGGCGGTCATCACCAACGGCGTGGATTGCGATTACTTTGCGCGCCCGGCCGGCCCGCGCCAGCCGGACAGCGCAGTCTTTGTGGGCGCCACACACTATTTTCCCAACGAGGACGGCGTGCTCTTCTTCGCGCGCGAGCTGCACGCCCGGATCTGCGCCGCGCGCCCCGGCTTCCGCTTCACCGCGGTGGGCGGCCGGCCGCCGCCGTCGCTCACGGCGCTCCGCTCGGAGACGTTCGCGGTCACCGGCTTCGTGGACGACGTGCGGCCGCACATGTGGGAATCATCGGTCTTCGTGGTGCCGCTGCGCATGGGCGGCGGCACGCGCTTCAAGGTCGTCGAGGCCATGGCCGCCGGCGTCCCCGTGGTCTCCACGCGCCTCGGTGCCGAGGGGATCCCGGCGGTGGATGGACGCGACCTGCTGCTGGCCGACACGCCGGAAGACTTTTCCGCGGCCGTGGTGCGCGTGCTGACAGAGCCCGCGCTGGCGGCCGGCCTGGCCGCCAGCGGCCTGGAGTTTGTGCGGCGCCACTTCGACTGGTCCGTGATCGGCGACAACCTGGAGGCGGCCCTGGCGACTGTGTACAAGCCATGAAACCGGTTTAAACTACTGATTCGCGCCACGGGGTGGCGCTCCCACGGTCAGGCGATTCGCGCCACGGGGTGGCGCTCCCACGGTCAGGCGATTCGCGCCACGGGGTGGCGCTCCCACGGTCAGGCGCAGGGTGTGGGAGCGCGGTCCCGCCCGCGCGAAATGGTAAACCGTGTTTTGGCAAAGGGTTTTCTTGGATGAATATGCAACGCCTGACAGCCTTCTGGCGCATCCTGTGCTCCAGGGATCGCCACTATTCCCTGGTGGCGTACCTCTTCGGCGCGCTGCTGCCGGGGCGCCGCAGCGGCGCAGGGCCGGTGGCCTGGGTGCGCGGTTGGCCCATGCCGGACGTGCGCCCGGGACGCGGCCGGATCGAACTGGGGCATGTGGGTCTTTACCCGGGCGTCCGGCTGTATTGCAGCGGCACGGGGCAGATTGCAATTGGAGAGGGTACGTTCATCAACCGGCAGGCGCGCGTGTTCGCCGGACGTCACGTGCAGGTGGGCCGGAACTGCATGGTTTCCTGGCAGACCGTAATTACGGATTGCTCCTGTGTCGGCCCCGTGGCAACGTTTGCGCCGGTGGTGCTGGAGGACGAGGTCTGGCTGGGCAGCCGCGTGGTCATCCTGGGCGGCACGCGACTGGGGCGCGGCTGCATTGTGGCTGCCGGGAGCGTGGTGCAGGGATCTTTTCCCGCCGGCTCCATTCTGGCGGGAAAGCCCGCGGAGGTGATTGGATGAATGCGAATATCGCCTGGCTGTTGCTGCCGGATGAACTGCGGCAGCCGTCCCGCTGGTCCGCCTGCCTGCGCCGCCGCGCCGCGCGCCAGGGCGTGGATCTGTCCCGCGTCACCCTGGGCGCGGGCCGGCCGTGGCCGCAGATCAGGAACGAGGCCGGAAGCGTGTCGATCGGCGACAACGTCCGCATTGGCGCGCGGGCCATGATCTTGAAAGGGGTCACCATCGGGGATGGCGCGACCATCCTTCCCGGCAGCGTGGTCACCCGTGATGTCCCCTCCGGTGCGGAGGTTGGCCCGCCGCCGGCCACGGCAAAAAATCGGGTGGCATAATTCTCAAAAGGCAAGTAGGCTGAAAGTTGATGGAGACGTTCATGAAAACAATGCGGGTATTGATCGCAATGGTGTTCGGCCTGGCCTTTCGGGCGGGTGCGGAGGAGTTGGCTGCCCAGGCCGTCCAGAAGACGGAGCCGGTGGCGCTGAGTACGGTGTCTGCGACGAACCGTGCGCCGCTGTCCTCCGGCGACTATCTGGTCATCGACATTTCCGGAGGCTCTTCCACGTCGCGTTACGCCAAGAGCTATTTGGAAGCCGTCCCGGTCGGCGGATGGACCGAGGAATTCAAGACCACCCGGATGGTGTTTCGCCGCATCCCGGCGGCGCCCGGCACGGTCGTGATGGGTTCGCCGGAGGATGAAACCGGGCGCTCGCCGGACGAAGTCCAGCATGAGGTGACGCTGACCAACGAGTTCTTCATCGGGGTGTTCGAGGTTACGCAGCGGCAGTGGGAGCTGGTGATGGGGGACCGTCCAAGTTATTTCAACAATGCCACGTTTTATGCCACCCGGCCCGTGGAACAGGTGAGCTATGAAGACATCCGCGGGGATGATGACGGGGCGATGTGGCCGGCCACCAACACGGTGGATCGGTCATCCTTCCTGGGTCGGCTGCGGCGGAAGACGGCGCTGCCCTTTGACCTGCCGACGGAAGCGCAGTGGGAGTTTGCCTGCCGTGCGGGCACGACCACGGCGCTGAACTCGGGGCACACGCCGACCAGCGTCGACAGCGATCAGCACCTGGACACAGTCGCGCGATACTGGTCCAACAGCCGGTTCCAGCTGCGGCAAGGGTGCCCGCCGAGCGCGGCCACCGCCATGGTGGGTTCCTATCTGCCGAATGAGTGGGGGCTGTACGACCTGCACGGCAATGTGTGGGAGTGGTGCCTGGACTGGTACGGCAAGTACCCGGGCGCGGGGACCAATCCGGTCGGGGCGGTTTCGGGGCCGTTCCGTGTCCTGCGAGGCGGGAGCTGGAGCTATGGCGCCAGCTATTGCCGTTCCGCGTTTCGCTACTACTACGGCAGCCAATTCACCTCGACAACCCTGAATTGTTACGACTTCGGCTTTCGCGTTTCGCTGACGCTGCCATGAGGTGTCCATGAAGGTCGGACTGATTCGCGGCGCGTACCTTTCGCAGTTTGAGATGCAGACCCTCGAGCACCTGCTGGGGCGGGTGGAGCTGGAGGCCTACGAGATCCGCGCCAACCGTTTTCCCACGAGCACGATCCGCGTGCCGATCAAGCGGCTGGCCTGCATTGACGATCCGGCGGTTTGGGTCAGCCGGAAGCTGGGCTTCTATTTTGACCTCGCGCTGCAGGCCACGAACGGGCTGGACTACTACCACTTCGGCCTGGAGCGCGCGCTCGCGCCGTGCGACATCGCCCACACCATGGAGACGTTCAACGCCTTCTCCTGGCAGGCGCTGCGCGCCAAGCAGCGCCACGGCACCCGGCTTGTGGTCACCGTCTGGGAAAATCGCCCGTATGCCGCCGAGCGCTTCGCGGCCAAGCGCCGCATGAAGTACGAGGTGCTGCGCGGCGCCGACCTCTTTCTGGCCATGACGCCCCGCGCCGCGCGCTGCCTGGAGCTGGAGGGGGCGCCCCCGGAGAAGATCCTCGTCTGGGCGCCGGGCATCAACCTCGAGCGCTTCCAGCCGCGCGCCAAGCCGGCGGCCGCGCTGGCGAAGCTGGGGCTGACGCCGGACGACTTCGTGTTCACCTCTGTCGCCGCCCTGCGCTGGGAAAAGGGCGTGTTCGACATCCTGCACGCCTTCCGGCAGCTCACGCGCGAGTTGCCGGGACGCCCGATGAAGCTTGTCTTCGCGGGCTCCGGTCCGGAAGAGAAGGGGCTGCGCGCCCTGGCGGCGCGCATCGGCCTGGCTGAACGTGTGATTTTCACGCGGTTTGCCTACGAGGAGATGCCGGCCGCCTACAACCTGACGGATGTGTTCCTGCTGGCTTCCACGGCGCGCCCCGGCTGGCTGGAGCAGTTCGGCTACGTGCTGGCCGAGGCCCAGGCCTCCGGCACGCCCATCATCACCACGCGGCACGGCTCGATCCCGGAAGTGGTCGGCGACGCGGCAGTCCTCGTGCCGCCGTCGGACTTCCTCGCCCTGGCCGGCGCCATGCGGAGCCTGCTCGATGCGCCGCATGAGCGGCAGCGCCTGGCCGGCCTCGGACGCACGCGCGCTGAGGCGGGGTTTGACAGCCGCAAGCAGGCCGATCGGTTGCTCGAGGCGTACAACCGCGTGCTGTGATGCGCGCGCCGGCGGCTGTCGGAGAAACGGCGCAAAGCCGGGGGACGGGATAAGCAAGGCTGTGAAAACAGATCCGCAACACAAGCGCTTCATGCTGGTCACAGCGGATGCCGACGCCGTGCTGGGCCGGCTGCGCGGCGAGCGCGAGTCGCCGCGGCAGGATTTCGTGGAGCTGGCCCGCGCGTTGGACGCCGAAATCCTTTCCTTCTCGGACGTGGCGCGCGGCTCGGCCGTCACGCGGCTGCTGGCGCGGCGCGCCGGGCCGGCCGTGGCGCTGGCGTGGCTGGCCTTCCGCGCGCGCGGCTCGTTCTACCTGGCGACGGCGGAGAACACCGCGATCCCGCTGGCGCTGCTGCTGAAGTTCCGCCGCCACGCCACCCTGGCCTTCATCGGTCACCGCATCACCACGCCGCTGAAGAGCCGGCTGCTGCGCGGCTTCCGGCTCTTCAACCAGGTCGGCCGGATGTTCTGCTACAGCCGGCAGCAGGAGCGCTTTGCGGTCGAGCAGCTCCGCGTGCCGGCGGAGAAGGTGCGGCGGATTGCGTTCCAGGTGGATGAGCAGTTCTTCACGCCGGCACCGCAGCCCGGCCCGGGGGCGGGCGTGGTGAGCGTGGGGCGCGAGCTGCGCGACTACCCGACGCTCTTCCAGGCGCTCGACGGCTCCGGCATCCCGGTGACCGTGGTGGCCTCCAGCCCGTGGTCGAAGCGCGAGGACCAGACTGCGGCGCGGCAGCTTCCGGCCAACGTCACGCTCCGCAAGGGGCTCTCCAGCGTCGAACTGCGGGAGCTGTACCGGGGCGCGGCGGTGGTCGTGGTGCCGCTGATGAACGTGGACTGGCCCGCGGGGGTGACGTCGCTCTTCGAGGCGCAGGCCTGCGGCCGGCCGGTGGTGGTCTCGGCGTCGGCGGGGATCCTGGATTCGCTCGATCCCGGCGCGGCCGTGACCGTGCCCTGCGGCGACGCGGCAGCGCTGCGCGCGGCCGTGCTGCGACTCATCAGCAGCCCGGCCGAGGCGGAAGCCCTCGGCCGTGCCGGGCGCGCGTCCGCGCTGCGCGAGCGCACGCTCGACCAGTTCGTGGCGCGGATTGTGGCCTGTTTGCGCTCAAAATGATATCGGGGACGGAATTGGATCGCGGCTGTCTGGGAGCCCTTCGTCCGCAGCGAGCACCGCGAGTGGTCCTCGTCCGTCGTACTCGAAAGCCAAAGGGGAGTCATTCGAGGACGGCGGACGAGGCCGCGCCCTTTCGCATCGGCGCGGTGCGCTCCTGCTCCCGATTCAACATCCCCTGTCGCCAAACATTGAATTTCTAATGGACGCTGCGACAGACTTGTGACAGACGTGTCGCAGGTCTTTTTTCTTTCCGGCAAGCCCGCGCCAACTCCCGCGCCAACTTTCGTCGGCGTTTTGTCTTTGTAAGCTTTCACGGGGGCAGTACTGTGTAGGCGGATCGACGATGCCGCCGGGGGTGAGCACTACGTTTATGCGGTTTTGATTTGCGAGTGAAAGGCGTCTGTGGTCGTGGTGACCAACGCGCCCTGCGTGGTTGTCACGACGGTCTGCAGGACGTGTATAACGGCCTACCGAATGCGCCCGCCGCAACACCCCTTCGGCCGTCCCCTGGGATTCCCTGTCTGACCTGCCTCCAACAACATGACGCGTTCTCCTACTTCACAAACATAAATCAACCCGCCCATCACTTGACGCCCACCAATGCAGGGGGTATCCTGATACGCATGCGGTTGGCCAGAGCGGCCGTCACGGAGTGACTCGGTGAAGTACGACTTCGCGTGGGACCCAGTCAAAGCCAAGGCGAATCGCCAGAAACACGGTGTTGATTTTGAACACGCGGCTACGGTTTTCCGCGATCCGAAGGCCATCTCTGTGTTCGATGACACCCACAGCAACGCGGAAGATCGCTGGATTACTCTCGGAATATCGGCGGGCGGCGGACTCTTTGCGGTCCATCATACGTTCGAGGAAATAGACGAGAACACGATACGGATCCGGATATTCTCCAGCCGAAAGGCCACGAAGAACGAGACCGCCCAATACAGGGGATGACAGGATGAAAAAGGAATATGACTTTTCCAAGGGTGTGCGGGGCAAGTTCTATCGGTCCAACGCCAAGTTCAATGTGCCGGTCTATTTGGACGGCAAGGTTCAACTGTTTGTCGAGCGGATAGCGGAACGTAAACGCACCGATGTCTCCGCCGTGGTTAATCGACTACTGCGATCCGAAATGGAATTGGTCGAGGCGTCAAAATAGAACGCGAGCCACGGCATGGACACGACAATGAAGAACGCGCCATGAGGCGCGTTTTTTTGCATTGTGGGTCACGCCGAACGTACACCTGCCACAACCCCTAAGGGTAAAGGGTCGGTATCGGGGTCGATTTCTTCCGTTCGGTATTCACCCGGTGCCTCATGAACGGCATACCCACGCTGGCCGAGTTTCGTGAGCATCGCCACGATTCGGTCGAGTAGGACCTTGGCTTTCTCATTCTCTTCAGGCGTGATGGCCTCGCAAACCTGTAAAACAGCCTGCACCGCGCCGCATTCCAATGCCGAACCCCGCGCAATCTCAAAGTACCGCCACCGGTCGCCGTCGGTCCCTTTTCCGTTGCCCTTTGTCTTTCTCTTTCCGACAACACTGGAATGCTCCAACATACACGACTGCCCGCCACCTGCCACCCTCCACCCGCCATGTTTATGCCCTTCGACACTTGACACTTGCCCCCGAACCTTTCACCCTGTTTGCGCAAAGGAGTGCGGCGCAACATGAGCTTGTTGTACAAACTCGACTCGGCCTGGCACGTGCTGCTGGGGAAGTGGCATCTGCGCGGCTGCACGCGCGTGGGGCGGCTGCCGC
>JBAWXQ010000045.1:0-16527 GCA_037144015.1 bacterium | reverse complement strand
CGGGGGCCGGCGCGGCGGGTGCCGCGGCGGGCGTTTCCTGTTTGGTTGCTTCTTCGCTCATGCGTCAGCCTCGGGGGTATCGTCGGTGCGACCGCACAGCAATCCGGCGGCAGTCGTGCCACCGGATCGCGCGGATCAGGTCTTCTTTACATCGCTCTTGATGGCCTGTCGGACGGCCTTGTCACGGACCGCGCCAACCGTCTTCTTCGCGCCCTTGCGGGTGCGTGCATTGGTGCGCGTGCGCTGGCCGCGAACCGGCAGGCCGCGCTTGTGGCGCTGGCCGCGGTACGAGCCGATGCTGATCAGGCGCCGGATATTCTGCGACACTTCGCGCCGCAGGTCGCCTTCCACGCGATAGTGCTCCTGGATAAACGCGGTGATATGGCGGATCTCCTCCGGCGTCAGATCGCCGGCCTTCTTGGCCGGATCGATCTTACACTGCGCCACGGTGACGCGGGCCCGTGTGAGCCCGACACCGAAGAGGTACGCAAGCGCGTACGCTACGCGCTTTTTGTCCGGAATGTCCACACCCAGCAATCTTGGCATGGTCGAATCTCCAACTAACCCTGGCGCTGTTTATGGCGCGGATTGGTGCAAATAATACGCACGACGCCCCGCCGCCGCACAACGCGACAGCGCTCGCACATTCGTCGTACGGAACTGCGAACTTTCATGACTTCGTTTCCCCGTTCCAAAAGAGAATTAAGATACCCAAATTCACCCGTCGGAGTCCATCACAAAAAAAATAAACCTGTCAGGTCATCACTTCCACGCCATCGGCACACACCGCGACGGTGTGCTCGAAGTGCGCGGAGAGGAGCCGGTCGCGAGTCACCACGGTCCACTTGTCCGCCAGCAGCTCCACCTCGGAGCGCCCGAGGTTCACCATCGGCTCGATACAGAACGTCATGCCAGGCTTCAGCACCGGACCGTGGCCTGGCTTGCCGAAGTTCGGCACCTGCGGCTCCTCGTGCAGTTCGCGCCCGACCCCATGGCCGACGAACTCTCGCACCACGCAACAGCCGCCGGCCCGCGCCGTCTGCTCCACCGCATGCGACACGTCGGAGAGGCGGGCGCCGGCACGCACGGCGGCGACACCGGCCTCCAGAGCGCGGCGCGTGGTCGCCACCAGCCGCTCCGCATCCGGAAGCACCGCGCCGAGCATGACCGTGGTCGCGGTGTCGCCGATGAACCCGTCGAACTTCACGCCCACGTCGATCGCGACCAGGTCGCCCGCGGCCAGGCGCCGCGGCCCGGGAATGCCGTGAATCACCTCTTCGTTCACCGAAACGCAGATGGCTCCTGGAAACGGGGCTGCGCCGGCTGCGCCGCGGTAGCCCAGAAACGCGCTGGTGGCACCGCGCGCGCGGATCAGCTCCCGCGCCAGCTCGTCCAGCTCACGCGTCGTCATGCCGGGCACGACCGCGGCGGCCAGCCGCTGGAGGATACCAGCTGCCAGCCGTCCGCTCACGCGCATGGCCGCAAGCTCGCTCTCAGTCTTGCAAACGATCATCGCAACGCCTGGACAATCCGCTCGGTCACATCATCCGCGCTGCCGACGCCATCCACGCGCTTCAGCAGCCCGCGGGAGTTGTACCATTCGATCAACGGTGAGGTATCCTGGCGAAACACGGCCAGGCGCTGGCGCACGGTCTCGGCCGTATCATCCGTGCGCTGCACCAGGGGTGTGCCGCAGCGGTCACATGTGCCGGAAACCTTGGGCGGCAGGGTGCGCACATGGTAGCCGGCGTTGCACTTCGGGCAGAGGCGGCGGCCGGCCAGGCGCTCGACCAGAATCTCCTCGGCAACCTCCAGCAGCACCGTGCCGCGAAGGCGCCCCTGCTGGGCGGACACCACCTTTTCCAGCATCTCCGCCTGCGCCACCGTTCGCGGAAAGCCATCCAGCAAAACCTTGAGCTGGGACCCGCCTGCCACGAGCAGGTCGGTGATGATGCGGCCGATCAGTTCGTCTGGCACCAGCTTGCCCTGCTTCATGTACCCCTCGGCCTCTTGCCCGGCCGGGGTGCCCTGCTTCACCGCGCCGCGGAGGAGGTCGCCGCTGGAAACATGGCGCACGCCGAGGCGCGCGACCAGGCGTTCCGCGGCCGTGCCTTTGCCGGCGCCGGGTGCGCCAAGGAGAATAAGGGCTTCCATAGAGGTAATCCAAGTGTGGCGGGTGAACGGCAAAGGCATTAGTCAGTGGTCATTAGGGAGGTAGAATGTTTTCCTTCTCCCCAAATGACGAATGACCAATGACTACATCTTCCGCCCCTGCAGGCGCCCGTGCTTGAGGAAGCCGTCGTAGTTGCGCATGAGCAGGTGGGACTCCATCTGCCGCAACGTGTCCAGCGCCACGCCGACGATGATCAGCAGGCTGGTACCGCCGAAAAACGAGGCCATTTCCCACGGGATATTCAGCCAGCCGCGCAGCACCTGCGGCACGATGGCAACCGTGAGGAGGCCGAGCGCGCCGAAAAAGGTCACGCGCGTCATCACCATGTCCAGGTGCTCGGCCGTGGCCATGCCGGGGCGGATGCCCGGGATATACGAGCCGTTGCGCTTGAGGTCGTCGGCGATGCGCACGGCGTTGAACTGCGTGGCAACCCAGAAGAACGAGAAGAAGAAGATCAGCACGGCATACGATCCGATGTGCACCCAGCTATCCATGGCATTCAGGCTCGATCCGAACGCCTGCAGCCCGCCCAGGACGGTGCGGATGGGCGCCCAAGCGAAGGCCTCGGGTGAAATGCGGCTCATGGCGGCGCCGGTGAACTGAATCAGCGGCTGCGCGAAGATGATGGGCATGACGCCGGAGTAGTTGACGCGCAGCGGCATGTAGGTGTTCTGGCCGCCGTACTGCTTGTTGCCAACCACGCGCCGCGTGGAATGGATCGGGATCTTACGCAGCCCCTGCGTGAGCATGACCGTGCCCATGATGACCAGGAACCCGAGCAGGAGCAGCAGGAGCAGCTCAAACACGCTCTCGCCGCCGCTGGAGAAGTAGCGCTGCCAGGCCTCGAATATGGCGGCCGGCAGGCGGCTGCAGATGTTGACCATGATCACCACCGAGCTGCCGTTGCCGATGCCGCGCAGGGTGATCTGGTCGCCCAGCCAGACCACGAACATGGTTGACGTGGTCATGGTGAGCACGGTGAGCAGGCGGAACGGCAGGCCGCAGAAGGAGGCGTCGACCAGCGGGACATTGATGCCGAACTGCTTGAGCGTGTCGGGGTTGTCGAGCCCGGAGGCCAGGACATAAGATTGAAAAATGCAAATGACCAGCGTCAGGTAGCGGGCGTACTGGTTGATCTTGGCGCGGCCGGTATCGCCTTCGCGGGAGAGGCGCTCCAGCGTGGGGATGACGGCCGTCATCAACTGGATCACGATGGTGGCGCTGATGTACGGCCAGATGCTGAGAAAGCCGACCGAGCACTGGCTCATGGCGCCGCCGCTGAAGACGTCGAACCACCCCATCAGGCCACCGCGGTCTGCCATGGCGTCGACCGCCGCCTTGAGCGCGTGCCAGTTCACGCCCGGCGTCGGGACCATGGACACCAGGCGGCAGATGAACACCAGGCCGACGGTAAACAGGATGCGCTTGCGCAGGTCGGGAATGCGAAACGTGTTGGCAAAGGCGGCAAGCATGGCGTGTTCCTGCTGAATCCGTTACTCGATCGTAACACACGAGCCGCCGGCGGCCTCGATCTTGGTCTGAGCCGCCGCGCTGAACGCATGCGCCTTGACCGTAAGCTTCACCTTGCATTCGCCATCGGCGAGGACCTTGATGCGCTCCGGATTCTTGGGAACCAGCCCGGTGCTGCGCAGCAGCTCGGGCGTCACCTCGGAGCCGTCGGGAAACATCGAGAGGTCATGCATGTTCACATGGCTGCAGGCCACGCGCGTGGGGTTCTTGAACCCGCGCTTGGGGAGGCGGCGCAGCAGGGGCATCTGACCGCCCTCGAAAGCGATCTTGATCTTGTGCCCTTTGCGGGCCATCTGGCCCTTGTGCCCGCGGCAGCAGGTCTTGCCATGGCCGGAGGCCATGCCGCGGCCGACACGCTTGCGGGGGCGGCGACTACCGGGTGTCTTGGTCAGGCTGGCGAGATCCATGGATGCATTCTCCGAGGTGCCGGCGAGGCCGGCAGGCGTTCAAGGGGCGATCAAGCCCGCGCGGCCGCGATACTCTCGGCCGAGCGGAGTTTCTGGAGGGTGGCGATTGTGGCCTTGACCACGTTCAGGCGGTTCTTGCTGCCCAGGGACTTTCCGATCACGTCGCGCACGCCGGCGGCCTCCAGCACGGGGCGCATGCCGCCGCCCGCGATCACGCCGGAGCCATCCGGCGCCGGTTTCAGCAGGACGCGTCCGCCGTCGCAGGCGCCGTGAACCTCATGCGGGATGGTTTTGCCATGCATGGTGATCTTCACCATGCGCTTCCGAGCCGCCTCGCCGCCCTTGCGGATGGCGTCGCTGACCTCGTTGGCCTTCCCGAAACCGAAGCCCACGCGTCCGTTCCGGTCACCGACCACAACCACGGCGCTGAAGCTGAACCGGCGGCCACCCTTCACGACCTTGGCGCAGCGGTTCACGAAGACCACCCGCTCGTCCATGCCGTCGCCCGGAGACTGCCCCTGGGAATTCCTGTCCATCGCGCTCACTTCGTCACCTCCGCCGCAATCGCGGCGTCGTTCGTAATCTTGAGGCCGGCGGCCACGGCGGCCTCGACCAGTTGCTTGACGCGGCCATGGAACCGGAAGCCGCCGCGGTCGACAACCACCTGACGCAACCCCCTGGCAAGGGCAACTTCTGCGGCCAGCGCGCCGACCTGCTTGGCGGATTCGAGGTTGCACCCCTTGACCGCCTTGGCGGACGATGTGGCGGCCAGGGTGCGCCCCGCGAGATCATCGACGAACTGCACATACAGGTGCTTGTTCGAAATGAAAATGGCCATGCGCGGACGCTCTGCCGTCCCTTTGACGCGCTGACGGAGGCGTTGGTGCCGAATGATGCGTTGCTTCTTGCGATTGAAACTCATGTCTCGCTCCGCTTGCCCCGGCGCACTACGCGACGGTCTTGCCCTGCTTGCGGCGGATTTGCTCGCCGACGTACTTGATGCCCTTGCCCTTGTAGGGCTCGGCCGGGAAGAACCCGCGGATGCGGGCCGTGGTGTCGCCCACCAGCTCCTTGCTGATGCCGTCGATCGTGAGCTGGACGCCCTGCTTCTCGGTCACCTTGATCCCCGCGGGGATGGTAAAATCCTTGGGTGCGGCAAAGCCGAGCCAGAGCATCAGCTTGCTCCCCTGGACGGCGGCCTTGAAGCCGGTGCCCTCGATGACCAGCTCCTTGCGGTACCCCTTGGTCACGCCCTGGATCATGTTGACAACCAGCGTGCGGCTCAGGCCGTGACGGCTTTTCTGGCCGCGGGTATCGTCCTTGCGCGCTACGAGCACTTTTCCGGCCTCGATGGATGCGCTGATGCCCACAGGCAGCTCGCGAGCGAGTTCTCCCAGCGGACCCTTGACCGCCACCCGACCGCCGTTGGCGGTCACCGTGACGCCGGTCGGAATGACGACCGGCAGTTTGCCGATTCTCGACATCGTGCACCCCTTACCAGATTGTACAGATCAACTCACCGCCGAGCTTTCGCTGGCGGGCGTCCTTGCCGCTCATCACACCGCCCGAGGTGCTGAGCACGGCGGTGCCCATGCCGCCCAGGACGCGCGGAATATCCTTGTAGCCGAAAAACCGCCGCAGCCCGGGTTTGCTTTCGCGGCGCAAGCCGCGAATCGCCGGTTCCGCCAGCGCGCTGTATTTCAGCTCAATGTGCAACACGCGGCGGCCATCACCCGCGAGGGTGTAGCCGACGATGTAGCCTTCGGCCAGCATCACACGCGCGATCTCGCCTTTGAGGCGAGAGCCCGGCATATCCAATGAAGGCATGCCGGCCTTTTGCGCGTTGCGGATGCGCGTCAACATATCCGAGATCGGATCCGACCAACTCATCGTCCTGCCCTCACCAGCTTGCCTTGGTCACGCCGGGGATCTGTCCGGACACAGCCAGCTCGCGGAAACACAAACGGCAGAGCTGGAACTTGCGCATGAATGCGCGCGGACGACCGCAGCGGGTGCAGCGGAAGTATTTGCGCGCTGTAAACTTTGGCGTGCGTTTCGCCTTTTCCATCAAGCATGTCTTGGCCACGGCGCTTCCCCTTCTAGCGGCCCGTGAACGGCATCCCGAGCTGGGACAGCAGTTCACGCGCCTCCTTGTCGTTGCGGGCCGTCGTCACAAAAGTGATGTCCATGCCCTTCTCCGTGCTGCCGCCCGCCCCTGCGGCGAGCTCGGGAAAAATCGTCTGTTCCTTCAAGCCGAGTGTGTAGTTGCCCCGCCCGTCGAAACCGCGGGCGTTAACCCCGCGAAAGTCGCGGATGCGCGGCAGCGCCGCGTTGATCAGGCGGTCCACAAACTCGTACATCCGGTCGCCGCGCAGGGTCACCTTGGCGCCGATGACCATGCCCTCGCGGAGCTTGAAGTTGGAGATGCTCTTCCGGGCTTTGCAGAGCATCGGCTGCTGCCCGGTGATGGTGGCAAAGTCCTGGAGCAGGGACTTCTGCACATCTTTTTCCACGATGCCGAAGCCCATGTTGACCACCACCTTGGTGAGGCGCGGCACGAGCATGGGGTTTTCGAGCCCCAAGTTTGTGCGCATCGCCGGCACCAGTTCGCTGCGATATTTATCCTTAAGTCTGGCCATGTTCGCCGCTCCTACTGCAGCAACTTTCCGGAACGCTTGGACCGGCGCACGAGCTGGTCGCCCTGCCGTTCGCGCGTGATGCGCGTGCCCTTCTTCTTGTCCGGATCATAGGGCATGAGATTGGAAAGATCGATCGGGGCTTCGCGCTTCTCGAAGCCGCCCTGGGGGTTGTTCTGGGACCGGCGCACAGCCTTCTTGGCGACGTTAATCCCGTCGACCAGGGCCTTGCCCTTGCTGGGAAGAACCCGCAGCACCTTGCCGGTCTGGCCGGCGAAGATGCCGGTGATGACCATGACGATGTCATCCTTCTTGATGCGTGCGACGCTCATCAAACCACCTCCGGCGCCAGCGAGATCACCTTCATGTAGTTCTTGTCGCGCAGTTCGCGCGCCACAGGGCCAAAGATGCGCGTTCCCAGCGGGTTCAGCTTGGCATCCACGACCACGCACGCGTTCTGGTCGAACCTCACGCTGGAGCCATCGGCGCGGCGGATGGGGTGTCCGGTGCGCACCACCACGGCCAGGCAGACCTGCCCCTTCTTGACCGCGCCCGTGGGGAGCGCCTCCTTGACCGCCACCTTGATCACATCGCCGATGTGCGCATAGGCCTTGCGCTGCCCGATGATGCGGAAGCACATCGCCAGCTTGGCACCGGTGTTATCGGCGACCACCAGTTCGGTACCTTCCTGGATCATGCCTTCTGCGCTCCTTTGGCGACCTGCGTCACCGCCACCAGCCGCCAGTGCTTCAGCCGGCTGAGCGGGCGGCACTCGGTGATCTCAACCTGGTCGCCCACCTTGGCCTCGTTGCTCTCGTCGTGGACGTGATACTTCTTAAACTGCCGCACCACCTTGCCGTATTCGGGGTGGACCCGGCGGCGCTCGGACTGCACCACAATGCTCTTGTTTCCGCTCTTGCTGATCACCACGCCTTTGCGGTGCTTGCGGCTGTTGCGGATAACCGCCTCTGTCGTTGTCGTCGTTTCGGCCATCACTTGCCTGCCTTCCGCGCGTGCGCCAGGGTCTGCATGCGCGCCACATCGCGGCGCAGCATGCGAATGCGCACGGGCTTGTCGGCGCCTTCGCCCGACCGGTGCTTCAGCTGCAGATCACGCAGTTCCTGCGTCACCTCGCGGATGCGACCGTCGAGTTCCTCCGCCTTCAGTTCCCTCAATTCCCTCGTCTTCATCGCTGCCCGTCTCCTGCCGCTACCTGCGGCTGATCAACTGCGTCCGGAGCCCCAGCTTCGTGGATGCCAGCCGCAGGCACTCGCGCGCCACCGCCTCGGGCACGCCGCCAACCTCAAAAATCATCTTACCCGGGAGCACCACCGCCACCCAGAACTCGGGGTTGCCCTTCCCCTTGCCCATGCGCACCTCGATGGGCTTGCGCGTGACCGGCTTGTCCGGGAACAGGCGGATCCAGAGTTTCCCCTTGCGCTTCATGAACCGGTTGATGGCCACGCGGCAGGCCTCGATCTGCGTGCTCTTGAGCCAGCCGCGGTCGAGCGACTTGAGCCCGAATTCGCCGTACGCCAATTCCGTGCCGGACGTGGCATAGCCGCTGCGGTTCCCCTTAGATTGTTTGCGGTGCTTGACCCGCTTAGGCATGAGAGGCATGGTTGCGTCTCCTGACGTTGGTACGCGCCGGCTGGAAATCGTCCTTCTTGCAGATCCACACCTTGACACCGATCAGGCCGGCCGTCGTGTGCGCCTCGGCAAAGCCATAGTCGATGTTCGCGCGGAGCGTGTGCAGCGGAACCTTGCCCTGCTTGCTCCACTCGACGCGCGAAATCTCGGCGTTGTTGATGCGGCCGCTGCAGCGGATCTTGATCCCGTCGACGCCCATGTCCATGGCGACCTTCTCGGCGCGCTTGATGGCGCGCTTGATGGCCACGCGGCGTTCGATCTGCTGCGCGATGCTCTCCGAAACCAACTGGGCGTTGGCGTCCGGGTCCCGCACCTCATGGATCTCGATGTAGATCTCCTTGCCGGTCCTCTTGGCGAGGTCGGCGCGGACCTTGTCGATGTCCTGGCCCTTGCGGCCGATCACGATGCCGGGGCGCGCGGTGTGAATGTTCACCCGCACGCGGTTGGCATAGCGCTCGATGATGATCTTGGCGACCGCCGCGTTCTCGAGGTTCTTGTGGACCTCCTCGCGGATCATCATGTCCTCCGCAAGCAGTTCGCCAAAATGCTTCTTGCCGCTGAACCAGCGTGAGCGCCACTGTTTATCCAGGGCGATCCGGAAGCCGATCGGATTGACTTTCTGTCCCAACGTACCGCTCCTTCCCGCAAACAAAGAATACCGGACTATTCGGCCGGACTGTCCGGCTGCCCGTCTGTCAACACCACTTTCACATGGCACAGCCGCCGCGCAATGGGGCTGGCGCTGCCGCGCGCCCGCGCCCAGTGGCGCCGCATGCGCGTCCCCTCGTCGAACACCGCGAGCTTCACACGCAGGCGATCCACGTCGAGCTTGGCATTGGTCCGCGCGTTGGCCAGCGCCGATTTGAGCGTCTTGCCCAGCGTCAGCGCGGCCTTCAGAGGACTGAAATCGGTTACCTGCATCGCCTGTGCGATCGGCAGACCCTGTACCTTGCGGGCCAGGGGCCGGCCTTTCAGCGCCGAAAGGCGCACATTGCGCGTTATGGCTGTCACTTCCATGCTGCTCTCCTACCGCGCCACAACCTTGTCGGTGTGGGTGCCGTGCGCCCGGAAGGTGCGCGTGGCGGCGAATTCCCCGAGGCGGTGCCCCACCATGTTCTCGGTGATAAAAATTGGTATGTGCTGCTTGCCGTTGTGGATCGCAAACGTGTGGCCGATAAAGTCCGGCATGATCATGGAGCGCCGCGACCAGGTCTTGATCGGAGCCTTCCGGCCGGACTTGTTCATCAGCTCGACCTTGCGGAGGAGCTTGGGATCCACATAAGGACCTTTTTTGATGGACCGCGACATGGCTTACTTTCTCCGCTTCACAATGAACTTGCTGCTCGGGCTGCGGCGCTGCCGCGTCTTGCCGCCCTTGGCCAACTGCCCCCACGGCGACCGTGGGTGCCCGCCGCCCGACGTGCGGCCTTCGCCGCCACCCATCGGATGGTCCACCGGATTCATGGCCACGCCGCGGACTGTCGGGCGGATGCCCATCCAGCGCTTGCGGCCGGCCTTGCCAAATTCCACACTGCTCCACTCGGCGTTTCCGACCTGGCCGATGGTGGCCATGCAGCGGATGTTCACGCGGCGGACCTCGCCCGAGGGAAGCCGCAGCGTCGCAAAGCCCCCCTCGCGCGCCATCACCTGGCAGCTGTTGCCGGCGGATCGCGCCAGCACGCCGCCTTTTCCGGGAACCAGCTCAATGTTGTGCACGAACAATCCCAGCGGCACCTTCTCCAGCGGCACGGCATTGCCCACGCCGGGTTCGGCATCCGGGCCGGCCAGCACCAGCGCGCCCACGAGCAGTCCCTCGGGGGCCAGGATGTAGCGCTTCTCGCCGTCCACGTAATGCAGGAGCGCGAGGTTGGCGGAGCGGTTGGGGTCGTAGGCAATCGCCGCCACGCGCGCCGGGATGCCGATCTTGTCGCGCCGGAAGTCCACGATGCGGTAGCGAGTCTTGGTCCCGCCGCCGCGATGGCGCGTGGTGATCCGGCCGACGTTGTTGCGGCCCGAGCCGCGCTTTTGCGACTCGGTCAGCCCGCGCTCGCGATGGCTTGTCGTGATCTCGTCAAACGTCTGCGCCACGTGATGGCGCTGGCCGTCGGACGTCGGTTTAAAAGTTTTGAGCCCCATGTCTCGTCTCCTGCGGCGGCGTTACACTGCTTCGATGCGCTCGCCCGCCTTCAGCGTCACGATCGCGCGCTTCCAAGCTGACGTGCGTACCGTGCGGCGGCTGCGCAGCACGCGCAGTTCGCCCTTGTAGTTCTGGGTGTTCACCGCCAGCACGTGCACGCCGAACTGCTTCTCGACCGCCTGGCGAATCTCGGGCTTGCGGGCCTTCGTCGCCACCTCCAGCTGGAACTGGTTCTGAGAGCCAAGGATGGTGCCCTTCTCGGTCACCTGGATCCTCCGGATGATACCGGCGTGCTTCATGCCGCCACCTCCGCCTTTTTCGCCATGCGCGCCGTCAGGGCCGCCAGTCCCGCACGCGTCGTCAGGACCGTGCGATGGCGAACGAGATCATATACACCAACATCGGCTGCTCTGACAACAGCAACCTTAGGAATATTGCGCGTGGCGCGCACCAGCTTCGCATCCGGCTTGTCCACGACGATCAGGCAGCCGCGGGTAATTCCCAGCTTCGCCAGCAGCGCCGCGACCGCCTTGGTCTTGGCTTCCGGCATTTCGAAGCTCTCGATCACCAGCACGCCGTTGCCATGGATCCGCTCGCTGAACGCGTGCCGGAAGGCCAGCTGGGCCACCTTGCGGTTGATCTTGGTTTCAAAGCTTCTCGGGCGCGGGCCGAAGGCCACGGCGCCGCCGCGCCACACGGGCGACTGACGCAGTCCGGCGCGGGCGCGTCCGGTGCCCTTCTGCTTCCAGGGCTTCTTGTTGCTGCCGGCGACCTCGCCCTTGGAGAGCGTCGAGGCGGTGCCGGCGCGTCGTGCATTCTGCGTTGCCACGACCACGTCCTTGACGGCCTGGCCGCCGCGGTCGAGAACCAGCAGTGCGTCGTCGAACGCCACCGTGCCGCCGGCTTCGCCGGTTGGCTTGTACAGCTTGATCGAGCTCATCGGATCCCTACCCCTTCTTCAGGGCCTTTTTTATCACTACCATGCTGCCCACCGGGCCGGGAATCGAACCCCGGACCAGCAGCAAATTGTCTTCCGCACGGACCTGGACCACGGCCAGGTTGCGCGCCTTGCGCGTCACCGCGCCCATGTGGCCCGGCATGCGCTTGCCCTTGTGCACCCAGCCAGGCAGGTCGCGCGCGCCGATGCCGCCGACGCGGCGCTTCGAGTGGCCACCGTGCGTCATCGGGCCGCCGGCCATGCGGTAGCGGCGCACCACGCCCGCGAAGCCGCGCCCCTTGGTCGTGGCGGAGACGTCCACCTGGGCAACGCCCTCAAAGATTCCGACCGTGATCAGGTCGCCGACCTTGACCGACTCGCCGTCGTCGAGCTGAAACTCGCGCAGCGCGCGGCAGGGCGCAACGCCCGCCTTCTCATAGCGCGCCGCCAGCGCCTTGGGCATGCGTTTGGCCTGCTGCGCGCCATAGCCGAGCTGGACAGCCGAGTAGCCGTCCTTGTCCGGCGCCTTCACCTGCACGACCGGACACGGACCGGCCTCGATGACGGTGACGGCGACGCGCCGTCCCTTGGCATCCCAGACCTGCGTCATGCCGATCTTCTTACCTATTAAGCCTTGCATGATTGCTCCATCCCGCCTAGATGCGAATTGAGATGTCCACGCCCGCGGGCAGGTTCAGCTTCTTCAGCTCGTCGACCGTCTTGGCCGTCGGGCTGACGATGTCAAGCAGCCGCTTGTGCGTTCGCATTTCAAACTGGTCCATGGACTTCTTGTCCACGTGCGGACTCCGGTTCACGGTGAAGCGCTCGATCCGCGTGGGGAGCGGAATCGGCCCCACAACCTGAGCCCCGGTGCCCCGGGCCGTGTCGATGATATCCGTCACGGCCTGGTCAAGCACCCGGTGGTCGTATCCCTGCAATCGAATGCGTATGCGCTGACTTTGCATTCTCGCGTCACCTGTTCAGTAGTTGTTCTCGCACAGTCTTCGGCACCACAGCGAACTCGTCGGGCTCCATCGTGTAGCTGGCGCGTCCGCGCGTGAGCGATCGGATCGCCCCCGCGTATCCGAACAGCTCCGCCAGCGGCACGTGCGCGCGGATGAGCTGCGTGTCGCCACGCATCGTCATGTCCCGCACCTGTCCCCGCCGGCCGTTCACGTCCCCGATCACCTCGCCGACGTGTTCCGGCGGCGTGACAATGTCCAGGCACATGATCGGTTCCAGCAGCTCGGGGTGCGCCGCCTGCGCCGCCTCCCGGAACGCCATGACCGCCGCCGTCCGAAAGGCCACATCCGTGGCCATTTCCTCGTCCGCGATCGCGACTTCCTTCACCCGCGCCAGCACGTCCGTCATCGGGTACCGCGCCAGCACACCAGTCAGAATCCCATCCGTCAGCCCCTGCTCCAGACACGCGCGCAACGCTTCGCTGTTGTCCAGCGCGCGGAGGGCGCCCGCCGCGACTTCCGTCGCATGGCCGCTTCCGCGTTCGCGCGGCGTCACCTCCACCGTGATCCGGGCCCAGTGGCGCTTGCCACCGAGCTCGCGATCAAACAGATGCGTGGCGCAGGCTGAGGCCGTCACCGTCTCGTAGTACGAGACCATCGGCTTTCCGGTATTGGCTTCCACCGAAAACTCGCGGCGCAGGCGGTCCACCAGGATCTCCAGGTGCAACTCGCCCATGCCGCTCAAAATCGTCTGCCCGCTCTCCGGGTCCAACCGCACAATGCAGGTCGGGTCCTCGGAGGACAGGGCCTTCAGCGCCCCCTCGAGCTTCTCGCGGTCGGCCCGCGACTTCGGCTCGATGGCCATGAACATCACCGGCTCCGGCGCCTGGATCCGCTCCAGCGCCACAGGCTGGTTCTCGGCGCACAGCGTGTCGCCGGTGGTCGCATCCTTCAGGCCCACGCTCGCCCCGATGTCGCCGGCATACAGCGACTCGCACTCGGTCTGGGCATCCGCGAACAGCCGCACCAGCTTCAGGACCCGCTCGCGCTTCTTCGTGCGCGGGTTGAACACGTTCTGTCCCTTGCGCAGCCGCCCCGAGTACACGCGCAGGAAAAAGAGCCGCCCGACATAGGGGTCCGTGGCGATTTTGAACACCAGCGCGCTCAGCGGTTCCGCGTCATTTGCCTCCCGCACGATGCGGTTGCCGCTTTTCACCTCCGTGGCCTCAACGGCCGGCCGGTCGGCGGGCGACGGCAGAAACGCGACCACGGCATCCAGCAGCGGCTGCACGCCCTTGTTGCGCAGCGCCGAGCCGCAGAGAACCGGTACGAGCCTGCCCGCAAGGGTGGCCCGCCGGATCGCCGGCCGCAGCACCTCTGCCGGCAAGTCCGGCGATTCCAGATAACGGGGCAGCAGCTCCTCGTCCACCTCGGCCACCTGCTCAATCAGATAGCTGCGGGCCGCCTCCACAGTGGCTCGCAGCTCTTCCGGAACCGGCTGCCGCAGAATCTCGCGGCCATGGCTGGGCTCGTCGAACACCAGGGCCTGCCGCTCCAGCAGGTCAATCACTCCCTGAAATCCGGCCTCGCGGCCCCACGGGAGGAAGAGCGGAACGGGATTGGCTCCCAGCTTGCGGCGAATCTCGGACACGACGGCGCCAAAGTCGGCGCCCATGCGGTCCATCTTGTTGATGAAGGCCAGCCGGGGCACCTGATACTTGTCGGCCTGGCGCCAGACCGTCTCCGACTGCGGCTGCACGCCGCCGACTGCACAGAACACGCCGACGGCACCATCGAGAACGCGCAGCGAGCGCTCCACCTCGATGGTGAAATCCACGTGACCGGGCGTGTCAATGATGTTGATCTGCGTATCATGCCACGCACAGGTGATGGCGGCGCTGGTAATGGTAATGCCGCGTTCCCGCTCCTGGATCATCCAGTCGGTGACGGTGTTGCCGTCGTCGACGTTGCCCAGCTTGTGCGTGCGTCCGGCATAGAAAAGAATGCGCTCGGTGGTCGTGGTTTTGCCCGCATCAATGTGGGCCACGATCCCGATGTTGCGGACCTGCGCGAGGGGTACCTCACGCCCGTCCGGCGAAGGGCCGGACTTGCCCGCTTTGCACTCTTTGACCTTGCCGTCCAAGACGCCTGCTCCACGCGAATTTTCAAAGAACAAGTTGGCGGCTCGCAGCCGCCGCGCGCCTACCACGCATAATGAGCAAAGGCCTTGTTGGCCTGGGCCATCTTATGCGTCTCGTCGCGCTTCTTGATCACATTGCCCTGGCCGTTGTAGGCCTCCAGCAATTCCAAAGCAATCGCCTTCGGCATGGGCGTGCCGCGCCGGGTGGCGGCAAACTGCGCCATCCACCGCAACGCCAGCGCGAGCTGGCGGGCGGGCCGGATCTCGACCGGCACCTGGTACGTCGTGCCGCCGACGCGCCGTGACTTCACCTCGACCTTGGGCTTCATGTTGCCAATGGCCTGATCGAGAACTTCCAGCGGGTCCTTGCCGGCCTTGGCGCCCATCTCATCCAGCGCGCCATAGACGATGTGCTCGGCCGTAGTCTTCTTGCCGCGCTTCATCATGCTGCTGATGACACGTGCCACCAGTTCGCTGTTGAACTTCGGGTCCGCGGTCAACCGCCGCTTGCTTGCTCTGCGCCGTCTCGACATAGCTTAGGCCCGCCTCAACCTTCCTTCTTCTCAACCGCCGCCGGAACCTTGACGCCGTACTTCGAACGGCTGCGGTTCCGGCCCGCGACACCCAGACTGTCCAGGCAGCCGCGCACGATGTGATACCGCACGCCGGGAAGGTCCTTGACGCGACCGCCGCGCACCAGCACCACGCTGTGCTCCTGCAAATTGTGCCCCTCGCCGGGGATGTAGGCTGTCACCTCATACCCCGTGGTCAGCCGCACGCGTGCCACCTTGCGCAGCGCAGAGTTCGGCTTCTTGGGTGTCTGGGTCTTGACGACCAGGCAGACGCCGCGACGCTGCGGGCATGACTTCAATGCCGGAGACTTGCTCTTCTTGCGCAGCGGCGTACGCCCCTTGCGAACGAGTTGATTGATGGTCGGCATGCAGTGCGATCCTTCTAGTGACTCGGGAAAGGCGATGAATATACCAATCATCCCTGCTGGGCGCAAGCCCCCTCGTGAACTTTTCTGCAGTCCATCTTCTTCGCAAGCGCATATTATGCATTTTTCTCAATGATTCTGCGGTTTTATCGGATCCAACCACCGCGCAAAAAACAACGTCATGGCTCGCTCCGGTGCTGTTTGCGCATCAAATTGCCAACGGCGACGCTGCGATCTTACGTCTGACAAGCTGCTCGTTCCAGGGTTACTTCTTCCGCGCCAGCGGGACACAATAAAGCGCCGGCATGTGCGTTGTATGGACATCTGCCACTGGCCCGACCTGTGCCGGAGTCCGGATGGCAACCAAAGGAGTCAGCATTCATGAAGAGTCATGCAGCATGGATCGTGGCCGCGGTGCTTTGCGCCGGCGTGGTTGTTCAGGCCGAGGAACCCGCCAAGGCGGATCAGCCAAAACGGCAAGGCCAGCCCCCTCCGGAGGAGATGTACAAGAAAATCGATACGAACGGTGACGGGCAGATCTCGCTGGACGAGTTCAAGGCCTCCATGGCCGAACGCGCCAAGAGCCGCCCCAACGCCAGGGAAATACCGGTCGAAATGGTCGAGAAACGCTTCAAGGCGCTGGATGCGGACAGCAACGGATCAGTCAGCCTCGAGGAGTTCAAAAAGGGGCGCATGGATCGGCCGCGTGGTGAAGGCGCGCCCAGGGGTGATCACGCACCCAAAGCGCCGGAAGCTAAGCCCGTGGCACCTGCGTCCGCTCCAGCTGGCGCGTAACGTGCTGCAGAACGGCATCTTGCGCATATCTGAAACGTGACGCCAGGCTGGCGGCCTGGCGTCACGTTTGTTTTTCCTGGAACGAAGATCCCCCGTACTGCCGTGCGCGTCCTCACGCCCGCCCGCCAATCACCGCCTCGGCCATGCGCAGGCCGTCGATGCCGGAGCTGACGATGCCGCCCGCATACCCCGCGCCTTCGCCGCACGGGTAGAGTCCGCGCAC
>JBAWXQ010000044.1:0-16563 GCA_037144015.1 bacterium | reverse complement strand
GAGGCTCTTGCAGAACCGACGACGGATGTTTTGCAAGAGCCTCACGTACCTGCCCTGAAGCCTCACACTACACCTTGACACTTTCCCCGCGACATTCGACACTAGGCGTTTGTCGGATTTACGCTTCATGTTCGCGCCATACGTAGTGCCTTAATTGGGATAAGTCTGACAGGTAAGAAGAGAAGGTTAGCACTTTTTCGGAGGCCGACGCATGACACTCGCCGAACTTGACACCCTGAAGGAACAGTCGCTGGCCGAGCTTCGCGCGGCCGCGGATGCGGCCAGCCTGGAGCAGGTGCGCATCCGCTACCTGGGGCGCAATGGACTGCTCCCGGCCGTGATGAAACAGCTCAAGGACGTGGTGGCCGCGGACCGGCCCGAGTTCGGCCGCCGCGCCAATGCCTGGCGCGCCGACCTTGAGGCCGCGCTCGCCGAGCGCCAGTCTGCCACCGCCCCGCGCGAGGCTGTCGCGCCGTTCGACTTCACGCTCCCCGGCCGCTGGCACGCCCCCGGCGCCCAGCACCCGGTTTCGCGCGTGATCGAAGAGGTTTGCCGCATCTTCTCGCGCCTCGGGTTCACCGTGGCGGACGGCCCGGACATTGAGACCCGCTTCAACAACTTCACCGCGCTCAACACGGCGGCGCACCATCCGTCGCTCGACGACGCCGACACCTTCTGGCTCGGGGAGGATCAGCTCCTGCGCACGCAGACCTCGCCGGTGCAGATCCGCGTGATGACCTCGCAGCCGCCGCCCGTGCGCATTGTCACCCCCGGCCGCTGCTACCGCCGCGACACCACCGATGCCACGCACAGCGCCAACTTTCACCAGATCGAGGGGCTGTACGTGGACACCCAGCCGGTCTCGCTGGCTGATCTCAAGGCCACGCTGGCCTGCTTTGCCCGCGAGACCATGGGCCCCGGCGTGGGCGTGCGCTTCCGCCCGCACTTCTTCCCCTTCACCGAGCCCAGCGTGGAGGTGGATTTTTCCTGCCACGTCTGCAATGGCGCCGGCTGCCGCGTCTGCAAGCAGAGCGGCTGGATCGAAATCGCCGGTGCCGGCATGGTCGACCCGCGCGTCTACAAGTTCGTCGGCTACGACCCCGAGAAGGTCTACGGCTATGCCTTCGGCATGGGCGTGGAGCGCATCGCCATGATCAAGTACGGCATCACGGACATTCGGATGCTGTACGAGAATGATGTGCGGTTTTTGGGGCAGTTTGCATAGGGGCGCGGGGAAAGGCGATAATAGGCTGTAACAACCGAATGTCTATGAACCAAAAAGCCGAGTACTCCTATATCGCCGGTGTGATTCGGACGATCCGCGGCTGTCAGGTGATCCTTGACGCGGACTTGGCGGCGTTGTATGGCGTTGAGGTCAAACGCTTGAATGAACAGGTAAAACGCAATGCCCGTCGCTTTCCGGAGGATTTCATGTTTACGCTGACGCTGGAAGAGGCCGAGGCGGACAAACGTTTAAGGTCGCAAATTGCGACCGTAAAGCGGGGGCAGAACATCAAACACCTGCCACACGCTTTCACCGAGCACGGCGCCATCATGGCTGCGACCGTCCTCAACGCGCCCAAAGCCGAAGACATGAGCGTCTTTATTGTACGTGCATTTGTGCGTATGCGTCGGGCATTGCTTGCTCGACAGACCATGGAGAAGCGCTTGGGGCAGATTGAGAACGTCCTGCTGGTTCACGACGGTGCCCTGAATGACCTGTACGAAAAGCTTCGGCCTTTGCTGTTGCCTCCACCGGAGCCCGAACGCCCCAGGATCGGGTTTGAAGTGCGTGAGCCCCGCGCCGTGTACCGTGTCCGACGTTCAAGGTCGCAATTTGCGACCTTGAAGAAAGTAGCAAGTCATGAAAGTACCCGTTAGCTGGCTGAGCGAATACGTGGACCTGTCCGGTCTCACGCCCAAGGACTTGTCGGACAAGTTGACCTTTTCCGGCGTGGAGGTGGAGGGGATCGAGAAAGTCGGCTTTGACAAGCAGGAGAATTACGTGGTCGCGGAGGTGCGTGCCTGCGCGCCGCACCCGAATGCCGATCGCCTGCGTCTCTGTACGGTTTTTGACGGCACGGCCGAGTTGCAGATTGTCTGTGGCGCGCCCAACGTGGCCGTGGGGCAGAAGGTCTGCCTGGCCAAGCTTGGCGCCGTGATGCCGGACGGCTCGAAGCTCAAGAAGGCCAAGATCCGCGGCGTGGAATCGTTCGGCATGCTCTGCGCTGAGGACGAGCTGGGCCTGTCCAACAAGCACGAGGGGCTGCTGGTGCTTGACCCGGCCTTGCCGCCCGGCCTGCCGCTGGTCGAGGCGCTGCCGGCGCCGGACACGATTTTCGACCTGGAGATCACCTGGAACCGCTCCGACTGCCTCTCCATCATCGGCATTGCCCGCGAGTTCGCCGCGCTGCTGGACCGGCCGGTGAAGCTGCCGGACGTGTCGTTCCCGGAAAACGGCGACCCGGTGGAGAAGCTGGCCGCCGTGCGCGTGGAGGATGCCGCGCTCTGCCCGCGCTACACCGCCCGCGTGCTGACTGGCGTGAAGGACGGCCCCGCGCCGGAGTGGATGCGCCGCCGCCTCGAGCTCTGCGGCGTGCGCCCGATCAGCCTGATCGTGGATGTGACCAACTATGTGATGCTCGAGTGCGGCCAGCCGCTGCATGCCTTCGACTACCACCGCGTCACGGATCACACCATCGTGGTGCGGCGCGCTGCGGCCGGCGAGCTCCTGCGCACGCTGGACAGTATCGAGCGCACGCTGGACGACCAGATGCTGGTGATCGCCGACCCGCGCGCGGCCGTGGCCGTGGCCGGTGTCATGGGTGGCGCCGGCAGCGAGATCGCGGTTGGCAGCACAGACGCGGTGCTGCTCGAGAGCGCAACGTTTGCCGCGCCGTCGGTGAAGCGCACGTCCACGCGGCTCGGACTGAAGACCGAGTCCGCGCGCCGCTTTGAGCGCACGGTGGACCCGGGCCTGGCCGACTGGGCCAGCCGTCGCGCCGCCGCGCTGCTGGTGCAGCACGGAGGCGCGACGGCCGCCAAAGGCGTGATCGATGCCGACGCCCGCCCGGCCGGTCCGCGCCGGGTGACCCTGCGGTTCCGCCGCTGCCGCGACGTGATCGGCGTGCCGCTGGACGAGCAGCGCATGCTGCAGATTCTCACCGCGCTGGGTCTGCGGCTGGTGGAGCGCACGCCGGACCAGGCGGTCTTCGCCATCCCCTCGTGGCGGGTGGATCTGGAGATCGAAGCCGACCTGATCGAGGAGGTGGCGCGCATCCACGGGCTGGCTGCAATCCCGGACCAGGCGCCGCAAACCGTGGCCGTGGCAGGTGCGGACGACGCCGGCGTGCGCGCGGTGACGATCTGCCGGCAGGCGATGCTCGGCCTCGGGTTCACCGAAGCCATGCATTACAGCTTCTTGTCCGTCCCCGAGTTGGAAAACTTTGATCGGCGTGCGCCAGCACGCCGATTGGTGCTGCCGAATCCGGTCAGCGCGGACTATGCCGTGATGCGCGATTCGCTGCTGCCGCAGCTGCTGGGCGCGCTGGGGCGCAATGCCGCGCGGCAGGCGGAGGCTGTGACGTTGTTCGAAATGGGGCGGGTGTTCGGACGCGATGTGGCGGGGCGCCCGGTCGAGGAGGAGCGCATTGCCCTGGGGCTGTGTGGCCCGGCTGGGCGCGGTGCGCTCGACCGCCGGCGTCCGGTTGCCAACGAGGAGGCTGCGCTCTGGCTCAAGGGTGCGGTGGAGTCGCTGGCGGTCCGGCTGCATGCCGGCACCATCACGCTCCGCCCGGTCAGCCATCCGGCCATGGAGCCGGAGTGGGCGTCTGAAATTCTGCTCAACGATGTGCCCGTCGGCCTGCTGGGGTTGGCCAGCAGCGCGCTGCGGCACCCGTACCGCATCAACACGCCGCTGGCCATTGCCGAGCTGAATCTCTTGCCGCTGCTGGCAGGCGTGTGGCGGGTGCAGCCGGCCGGAAGCGTGCCGCAGTTCCCGGCGGTCCGCCGCGACCTGGCGCTCGTGGTGCCGCGCTCCGTCAGGCATGGTGAAATTGTGGCGGCGATCCGCCAGTCGGGCGTGGCAGACTTGACGGGCGTGTCATTGTTTGATATTTTTGAAGACAAGGAAAGCGGGCGTGCCAGACGCAGTCTTGGGTATGCGCTCGATTTCCGCTCACCGAGCCGGACCCTGACGGACGACGAGGTGAACCTGTCGCTCCAGAAGATCATCCTGGCGCTCAAGCAGGAGCTGCCGGTTGAGATTCGGGAGGGGTAGAAACGCTGCGGGGTATGGCAGATGCCCCGGTGCGTCAGGCGGGCGGCGACGCCCGTCACAAGGACGAATGTGACCCTGCCTTGTTCGCGAATAGACGTTATTTCTCTGGCCTACATGATTTGAAGGGTGCTTGAATACGGCGCGGGCCGGATGCCTGCCTTCGGGCAGGGACCGCGAAACGCCGGCTAAAGTGCCCACCTCGTAAGAGGGGCCCCAGAGATCTCGTCCATACGGCAAGGTGGGGTTCTTTTTTTCGGCGATAGCCGAAACAAGAATGGGGCGCGGATACGCGCCCGGGTCATTCCGCCGCAGGCGGAATGACCGGAATGACGTGCGCGTCGCCGGAGCAGACGGAGATGATGGATCCATCGGGCTGGCGCAGCTGCAGCGTTCCATCCACGCCGACGCCTGCGGCGATCCCTTCCACCACCCGTTTCCCGGTCTGCTCGACGCGCGTGGGGCGCCCCTTCAGCAGGTCAAGCCCGGCAATCTCCGGCAGGAACGGGTCCAGCCCTTCCGCGCACCAGAGCGCGTAGGCTGGCTCAAGCTGGTTCAGGAGCTCAGCCACAACTTCTGCCCGTGAAAAACTGCGCCGGGTTTCGATTGCGAGGGAGGTGGCGGATCGCGCAATGTGAACCGGCAGGCGGCTGCGGCGCAGGTTCACATTCAGGCCGATGCCGACGATCACGTGCTGCACGCCGTCTGTCTCCGCCACCAGCTCACACAGGATGCCGCCGAGCTTGCGGCCGTTTACATGCAGGTCGTTTGGCCACTTGATCATCACCGGCACGCCTGCGGCGAACTGGCCGACCGTGCGGGCGACCACGCACCCGACAACCAGAGGCAGGGTGGGGATCTGCGCCAGGCTCACCTGCGGCCGCAGCAGGATCGACAGGTACACATTGGCTCCGGCAGGAGAGAACCAGGCGCGGCCCATGCGTCCGCGCCCGGCGGTCTGGTGATCCGCCACGATCGTCAGCCCTTCGGCCGCATCCGGGGCGCGCAGGGCCAGCTGGCGGTTGGTCGAGTCCACCTCGCGGAAGAAGAGCAGCGGGCGCCCCAGCGCGAGGGTGCGCAACGGCACGCCCACCGCCTCTTCGGTGGGCATGTCCGGCACGCCGATCAGGTGGTAGCCGCGGTGCCGGCAGGCATCGATGCGGCATCCCTGCGCCCGCAGCGTCTTGACGTGCTTCCAGATGGCCACGCGCGACAGGCCCAGCTCCTGCGAGATGACCTGCCCGGAGACGTAGCTGTCCGACGCGCGCAGGTATCCCAGGACCCGCGAGGTGGTCGAAAGTGCAAAGGGTGCTCGTTTGGGTCTAGCCATGTGTAAATGGTAACAGATCGGCCGGTAGTGTCAACCATCCTGATCGCGCGTGGTTAACTAACATGTGCCTGACAGGAGCAGGGCGGGTCAGCCATATGCATCCAGTCTCATACTTCCGAAAGTATGAGACTGGCCTTTGCACGCCAATGCGCTGGGTGCAGGGGCGCTCATCGCGGCGTGGCGACCAGGCGGGCGCAGCGCCTTGGTTCATGCCGCGGGCAGGTTTCCGGCGAGGCGGTCGCGGAGCGTGGTGCGGCGCTCGCGCACCTCGTTGTTGCGGATGGCGATGCCGACGGCCTTGGACGATCCGACCACGCAGACGAGCTTGCGGCCGCGCGTGATGGCCGTGTAGAGCAGGTTGCGCTGCAGCAGCTTGAAGTGCTGCGTGTGCAGCAGCACCACCACGGCCGGGTACTCGCTCCCCTGCGACTTGTGGATGGTGCAGGCGTACGCCAGCAGCAGCTCGTCGAGATCGGCGGCGTCGTAGCGCACCGGCCGGCCGTCGAAGGCCACCACCAGCGAGCGGTCCTCCTCGTCCACGCTCTTCACGAAGCCGATGTCGCCGTTGAAGATCTCCTTGTCGTAGTTGTTGCGGATCTGCATCACGCGGTCGCCGCGGCGGAAGGTGGTGCCGCCGCGCGCCAGGGCCGGCCCGGCCGGGTTCAGCGCCTGCTGCAGCACGTGGTTCAGGTTCTCCGCGCCGAGCAGGCCGCGCCGCATCGGGCTCAGCACCTGGATTTCGCTCATGGCGTCGAAGCGGAACTTCTGCGGCATGCGGCGGGTGACGAGGTCAACCACGCGCTCGAGGATGCGCTCGGGGTCGTCGGTCTCGATGAAGTAGAAGTCGCTCGCCCCCTCGGCGGTCTCGAACGTCTCGCCGTGGTTGATGTGGTGGGCATTGCGGACGATCAGGCCGCTGGCGTCCTGCCGGAAGATGGTGGTCAGCCGGCGGCAGGGGATGGCGCCGGACTGGATGGCGTCGCGCAGCACGTTGCCGGGGCCGACGCTGGGGAGCTGGTCAATGTCGCCCACGAGGATCAGGCAGGCGTGCGGCGGCAGGGCCTGCACAAACTGCTCCATCAGGCGGATGTCAATCATGGACGATTCGTCCACGATGAACGCGTCTCCCGCGAGCGGGTTGTCGGCGGTGAATTCGAAGGCCCGCTCGGCCGGCAGGTACTTGAGCAGGCGGTGGAGGGTCTGCGCGTCGTGCCCGGTGGCCTCGGACATGCGCTTGGCGGCGCGCCCGGTGGGGGCGGCGAGGTGCACGACGAGCTTGCGCGCGCCGAAGATTTCGACCAGCGCGCGGATGATGGTGGTCTTGCCCACGCCGGGCCCGCCGGTGATGATGGAGGCCTTGGCTGTGAGCACGGTGAGCAGCGCATCGCGCTGGGCGGGCGCCAGCTCGATCCCCATCTTGCGCTCGGCCCAGGCCACGGCCCTGGGCGCCGGAATCGGCGGAAAAAGGCTGGGGGTGTCGAGCATCCGCCGCAGGTAGCCGGCGACGCGCCGCTCGGCGTCCAACAGGCCGCGCAGGTAGACGCGGTCCTGCTCGCGCACGAGGCGCCCCTGCGCGAGCTCTTCCGTCAGCGCCACGCCCAGCGTCTCCACCGGGATGTCGAGCAGCGCCTGCGTCTGCAGCACCAGCTCCGCCTCGGGGGCGAAGCAGTGCCCCTCCTCGGCGAGTGTCTTGAGCAGGTAGTTGAGGCCGGCGCAGGCGCGCAGCGGGGAATCCTTCGGCACGCCGACGCTCAGCGCGATGCCGTCCGCCGTCTTGAACCCGATCCCCCAGACGTCGTCGCACAGGCGGTAGGGGTTGCGCTTGACCACGGCGATGGCATCCGCGCCGTACTGGCGGTAGATGCGCGCGGCCTGCGCCGTGCCGATGCCGTGCGACTGGAGGAAGATCATGATGTCGCGCACGGCGCGCTGCTCCGACCAGGACTCCTTGATCTGTTTGCGGCGCTGCGGGCCGATGCCGTCGACCTCCTCGAGCCGGCGGGATTCCTGTTCGATGACGTCGAGCGTGCCGGCGCCGAACGCCGCCACGATGCGGTCTGCCATGACCGGCCCCACGCCGCGGATCAGTCCGCTGGCCAGGTAGCGGCGCAGCCCCTCGACGGAGGTGGGGGTGATGCACTGGATGGTTTCCGCCTGGAACTGGCGCCCGTGCTGCGGGTGTCGGGCCCAGCGCCCCTCGGCCGTCAACTCCTCGCCGGCCCAGATGGCGGCGGTGCTGCCCACCACGGTCACGCTCGCCACGTCGCGTCCGGACGGCTTCACGTTGCAGACCGTGTAGCCGGTCTCCTCGCTGCGGTACAGGATGTTCTCCACGGTGCCGGTGACGCGCTCCAGCGGCGCGTCTGGCGCGTCGGCGTGCGGCCGGGCCTGTGGAGGATGAGCGGACATGGGGCCTTTGTTTGGAGTTCCCGGACCGGAGGCCGGACCACTCGGGCATGCCGGTGAATTTATGCCCCCGACGGATCAAAGTCAACTGACGGTCGCCTGCGCCTCGGACATTTCCTTCTGCAACTGTTCCAGCTCGCCGGCCGCCTGCTCCCAGTCGGCCGAGTAGCGCCCCAGCTCGGCCTGGATGCTTTTTAGACGGGAACTCTTGCCGGCGTAGTCGAGGTCCGGCGCGCCGGAGCTGAGCTCGGCCGAAAGCTGAGCCTGTTCGGTTTCCAGCTTGCCGATGCGCCCTTCCAGGGACTGCACGCGATGGCGCAGGTCCTTGATCGCGGCCTGGTACCGGGTGCGCATTTCGGCGCGCGCGCGCCGGAGGTCCTTGGAGTTCAGCGCGGCGACGACCGGGGCCGCCGGCCGGGTCGGTGTGGCGGGGCGGCCGGAGGTTTCCGCCCTGTCGCTTCTGGCGGCTGCGCCGGCCGCCGCCTCGGCGGCGGTCTTTTCGCGGTAGTAGTCGTAGCTGCCGGGGAAACGCCGGACGCCGGCAGGCGAGATCTCGAGGATGCTGGTGGCCACAGCGCGCACGAAGGTGACGTCGTGGCTGACGATACAGACGGTGCCGTCGTACTTCTGCAGCAGGCGCTCAAGCGCCTGGACCCCCTCGATGTCGAGGTGGGTGGTGGGCTCGTCCAGCAGCAGGAAGTTGGGGACCGAGAGAAAGAGGCGCAGGAATGCCAGGCGGATGCGTTCGCCGCCGCTGAGCACGCCGCAGTGCTTGGTCACATCTTCTTCGCCGAAGCCGAACGCGCCAAGCTGCGAGCGCAGTTCGCGCTCCGTCAGGAACGAGGCGGCCTCCCTGGCGCTGGCGAGCACGGTCTGGTCGGGGTCGATGGTTTCGGCATATTCCTGCGACTGGTAGCCGGGGATGACCTTGTGGCCGAGCACGCGCTTGCCGCCGGTCGGCTGGCGTGTGCCGGCCAGGATGCGCAGCAGGGTGGTCTTGCCCATGCCGTTGTAGCCGACGATGGCAATCTTTTCGCCGCGCCCGACGTTGAGGTCCACATCTTTCAGCACGTGCTTCCGGCTGTCATACGAGAAATCCACCTTCTCCAGGCGCACGACCTCCGCGCCGCAGTGCGGGGCCGGCGCGATGCGCAGGCAGGCCGCGGCGCGGCTGCGCCGGGGGAGGCGGATCTCCTCCATCTTCTCCAGCATCTTCATGCGGCTCTGCGCCTGCGCGGCAAAGGCGGCCTTGGCCTTGAAGCGCTCCACGAAACGCTCGAGATGCTCGCGCTTGCGGTCCTGGTTGGCCTTGGCTGCCACCAGCAGGGCCTGGCGGGACTCGCGCTCGCGCAGGTAGAAGTCGAGGTCGCCGGGGTAGCGCGTGACGAGCCCGGCGTCCACCTCGACCGTGATGCTGGTGAGCGTGCGCAGCAGGTAGCGGTCGTGCGAGATGATCAGGAGCGTCCCCTCAAAGCCGCGCAGGAAGCGCTGCAGCCATTCGACGGCCGGCAGGTCGAGGTAGTTGGAGGGCTCATCGAGCAGCAGCAGGTCAGGCGCGGCGGCGAGCACGCGGGCGAGCTCGGCGCGCATCTGCCAGCCGCCGCTAAACGCCAGGAAGGCGCGGTCGAACGACTCGGGCGAAAACCCGAGGCCTCCCAGCGCGACCTTGACCTTGGTCTCCAGCTGGTAGCCGCCGAGGTCTTCGAACTCATGCTGGAGTTCGCCAACCTGGCGCAGCAGGCGGCTGCGCTCGGTGTCGTCGGTGGAGCGGGCGAGGCGGGCCTCGGTCTCGTGGATGGCGCGCTCAAGGTCGTGCAGCCGCGGCATGCCGCGCAGGGCGTACTCCAGGAGCGTTTCCTCGTCGTGGGCGGGCTCCAGGTGCTGGCGCACATAGCCGATGTTCGGCTTCCCCTCGATGACCACGTTGCCCTTGTCCGGCAGGCGGTCGCCCATGAGCAGGTGGAAGAGCGTGCTCTTTCCGGCGCCGTTCGGGCCGACAATGCCGATGCGTTCGCCGGCGTTGATGCGCAGGCTGATGTTCTCGAGCACCTCCTGGGTGCCGTAGCGGACCACGATGTTTTGGAAATCAATCACGAGCGGAGGATGATGGGCGAACCGGGCCTGACAGGCAACCAGAAAAGTAGGAAAGGGGCAGCGTCGCAATTCCCTTCATGATTCTGCGGTTGGACATTCGACATTCTGCGGTTCGCCAGGATCTTTAACCACCCGCCACAAACAATCCTGCAAATCCTGGCTCGTGGGTGTCAAAAAGGGCGAGGTTGCATGCTTGTTTGCCGGTTTCTGCTTTACACCGCGGATCCAGCCGCTACACTGCCGCAACAGTTGTTCGAGAGCTTTTTATGACCTATACCAAGCCAGCATACCCCGCCCGCCTGACCCTGGCCTGGGGCGTGGCGCGGCGCATGCTGCTGCACGGGTTCCGCCCCGGATACATCCGCGACAGCCACGCCTTGCGCCAGGGCGCCTGCCAGCGCTGCGGCGCCTGCTGCCGGCTGACGCTGACCTGCCGGCATGTCTGCGAGGAGGCGGGGCTGGCCTCGTGCAACCGCCACAAGCAGGTGCGCCTGCCCAACTGCGTCAACTTCCCGATCGACCCCCGGGACCTGGCCGACCGCAACCGCATCGCGCCGGATGTGCCGTGCGGGTATTCCTGGAAGTAGGAATCTGTCGGATTGGGTTTCATGACAGCACAAGTTTTGTGCCGACAGGTTCCTACTTGTGCAACCCGCTGGGCGCGGGTTGCTGGGTGGCCACTACGATGGACACTCCGGCGGGTCCAGCGGCCCCGCCCTTACCATTACGGCTGACGCATCTTGCAGAAAATCGTCCGGCCGGTACCCCGGCCGCCAGAACTGAAATTCGCGGCACGCGAATTTCAGGGGGACTGGAAGAACTTCTTCCACCGCTCCGGCATCTGGTCAGACATGGTGGTGGATGATGAGTAGCCTTTGCCGCCAGCCGTGGCGTAATCCTGCCGGCTCTCCACGCGCAGCAGGCTGGAATTGGGGTCGCGGGTGACGGTCAGGGTGGTGTCGTTCCGGCCGAAGTTGCTGAACAGCGTGGCGTTGTAAACCTGGGCGCGTTCCAGGAAGGCGACGGCGCGTTCGCCCAGCATCTCCTGCACACCGGCCACAAAGCCGTTTTCCGCGTCGCGACCCGCGTCCGGGCTTGCCGCGATCTTCAGCACGACGCGCGTCGGCGACTGCTCGGTCACCACGGCACGCTCCAGTTCGTTGGCCTCGATCCGGGTGCGGGTGGCGGTGATCAGCCCGTCGAGGCGCTCCCGTTCCTCCGGTGCGATGCCGAGCAGCTCCACGATGTCGTCGGTGACGCAGTTGCTGGCCGTGTTGAAAACCTGACACTGGATCTTGGAGAAGAACTTGCGCGGGATGCGGACAGCGTCATCGTCCGCGGGGCGCCGGCGCATGACCGGGACGGGTGCAGGTGCACGCTCCGCGGAGGCAGGCGCAGGTGCGGCCGGGTCGGGTGCGACCGGATGGCCCGGCAGGCGATACGCACGCGCGGGGCCCGGTTCCGCGGCTGGCTCCGCGGATGAAGTCGGCGTGTCGGCGGCGCGCACCGCGTCGGACCCGTCCTCCCGCGCCGTCGCGCGCCCGTCGCCCCGGAAGCGGGCGCCGAGAAAGCCCAGCAGGAGCCCGAGCGCCAGGGAGGCAAAAATGGAAGCCGACCGCTTCATGCGGGCACCAGACGGGCACCGTCGCTGGGGACGATCACGCAGGTGTCGCAGGGGGTGCCGAAGGCGCGCTGGTACGCGGCGGTCAGCGTGGCGCCGACGTCCGCAGCTTCACGCGGATGAACCAGCGCCACCACGCTGCCGCCGAATCCGCCGCCGGAGAGGCGGGCGCCAAGCACGCCGGGAAGCCCCTGCGAGGCTTGGACAATGACATCCAGCTCCGGGCAGGAGTTTTCAAAAAGTGTGCGCGAGCTCTCGTGCGACTCGTACATGAGCTGGCCGAATCCGGCCAGGTCGTTGCGGGCGAGCAGCTGGGCCCCCTTGCGCACGCGCTCCGTTTCGCCAATGGGGTGTGCGGCGCGGCGCGCGACCACGTCGGGCAGCCCCGCGCAGTGCGCTTCCCACTCCTGCGGGCTCACGTCGCGCAGCGCCCTGACCGGATGCGGCAGCACCTTCGCAAAATGCGCGGCAGCCGCTTCACAGGCGGCGCGGCGCTGGTTGTACTCGCCATCCACCAGCGCATGGCGTGCGTGCGTGTTGCACATCAGCAGGCAGGCGTCCCTGCCCAGCGGCACGTTCTTGACGGCGAGCGTCCGGAAGTCGGTCTCCACCAGCGTGCCGGTCTTGCCGAACAGGCTGGAAATCTGGTCGAGCAGGCCGCATTTCACGCCGGCATATTGATGCTCGGCGGCCTGTCCGATCCGGGCCAGGGAGACGGGGTCGACCGGAATGCCGTACAGTTTCGCCAGCGCGAGGCCGGAGCACATCTCGAGCGCGGCGGAGCTGGAGAGGCCGCTGCCAAGGGGGACGTTGCCCAGAAACATGCCGTCAAACCCGTGGGGCAGGGGGCTCCGCGTGCCGAGACCGGCCAGGACGCCCTTGACGTAATTGGACCAGCCGTGTTCGCGGGAGGCTTCCGGAGAGCCTGCGGGGAACGAAACCTCCTGCATCAGGTCGCCGGCCGTCAGCCGGCAGGTGGCATCCGTGCGTGGCGCGCAGGCAAAGAACGTGCCGAAGCTGATGGCGGCCGAGAGGACCAGGCCCTCATTGTAATCGGTGTGGTTTCCCAGAACCTCGACGCGCCCCGGGGCATAGGCCGTCACCGCCGGATCCCGGCCATACTGCCGGCGGAACTTCTGGCGCAGATCGTTGTAAAGCTGGTGGTTGAGCATTGGGGGATACCCCCTGAATTTCGCGTGCCGCGAAATTCAGGAACGGGAAATCTAGCGGATCAGGGCCAGCAATTCGTCGCGCTTCTCCACCATCCGCTTCTTTGTCCTGGCTTCGAGGTTGAGTCGCACGAGCGGCTCGGTGTTCGAGCAGCGGACGTTGAACCACCAGTCCTTGTACTCCACGCTGATGCCGTCCAGTTCCAGCAGCTTGCCGTCTTTGTACGTGGCCTTGATTTTCTTGAGGATCTTCTTCGGGTCGACGGTCACGTGCGTGTTGATCTCGCCGCTGGCATAGTACTTGCGCAGCGGCGCGATCAGCTCGGAGAGCGGCTTGCCGGCGCGGCTGACGATGTTGGCGATGCTGAGGACGGCCATGGCCGAGCTTTCGGTGGTGTAGTTGTCGCGGAAATAGTAGTGCCCGCTGAGTTCGCCGGCAAAAAGCGCGCCATGCTCGCGCATCTGCTGCTTGATGAAGGCATGGCCGACGCGCGACATCATGGGCGTGCCGCCCATGGATTCGATGACCTGCTTGACCACCCGGCTGCTGCGCAAGTCGTAGAAGATCACCCCCTTGCGCGTGGAGAGGATGTCCTGTGCGATCAGGGCGGTGGTCAGGTCCATGGGGATGATTTCGCCGGTCTCGTCCACGAACCCGGCGCGGTCGGCGTCGCCGTCAAAGGCGACGCCAAAGGCGTGCCCGCCCTTGCGGACGAGGTCCTGCAGGGGCTGGAGCGTTTCGGGGCGGAGCGGGTTGGCCTCGTGGTTGGGGAAGGTGCCGTCGAGCGTGTCGAAGAGCGGGTCGATCTCGATCTGCGTCGGCAGCGTTTTGGCCTCGAGGATGCCCATGGCGTTGGCAAAGTCAACGGCCACGCGCACCGGCCCCCGGAGGTGGCTGAAGCGACGCACGTGGGCCGTGTATTCGCGCAGGATGTCGTAGGAGGAGACCTGCCCGACGCGTCCGGCGGGCTTGGCAAACCGGCACTTGGCGGCGATCGTCTCGATCTCGGCGATGCCGGTGGCGCCGCTGATCGGCACGGCCTGGCTGCGGCAGAGCTTGAAGCCGTTCCACTCGCCGGGGTTGTGCGAGGCGGTGATCATGATGCCCGCATCCGCCCGCAGCCAGCCGTTGGCGTGGTAGCACATGGGGGTGGAGCAGAGGCCGAGGTCGATCACGTCCGCGCCCTGCTCGGTGATGCCGCGCGCCAGCGCCTTGAACAGCGGCACGGAGTGCGGCCGCATGTCGCGCCCGACCACCACCTTGCCGCACCCGCCGAGAAAGGTGACGAAGGCCTTGCCGATGCGGTAGGCGAGATCGTCCGTCAGCTCCGTGCCGTAAATGCCGCGGATGTCGTATGCCTTGAAGATGCCGGCCATGAGGTTTCTCCCGTGTTGCCCTTGTTTCCGTGCCGACAGCATCGTACCGGAGCGGCCCGCGGATTTCAACCTTCGCAATCTGCGACTTATGCAAACTCGGGAAAGCGGGGCAGCGGATTTGGAAAGTCGCGCCGGAGAATGGTGCGCTCCCCGGGGTTCCCGTAGCCATCCAGCTCCCCGAAGCGGCTGACCAGGAGCTCATGAAAGTAGGCTTCCCGGATCCCCTGGATGTGCAGGTGCGGGAACCAGTTCCCGTTTTCGGGCGGGCCGCCCACCTCGGCAAAAAAGGCTCCGGGTATGAGCCGGTCGCCGGGCGTCACGCGGACATGCTGCAGATGGGCGTAAATCTGCATCACGCCGGGGCGGCGCGGGGCCGTGGGCTTGAGGAACACGCGTGAGCCCCAGCCGCCGTTGTGGTCGCCATCTTCATCCACCAGAATCACGAGGGACTCCTCGACGACCGCGATCCGCGTGCCCTGCGGCACGTTGAAGTCAACGCCCAGATGCAGGAACGCGCCCGTGGCGGAGAGATAGGAGCCGCGCCACAGCCGGCGGCGGTCCTCAAGGTAGCCGCCATACGACCAGTCCACGCCCTTGCGGCAATGAACCTCTTCCACCATGCGCTGGCAGATCGCCGGATCGAGGAGCGGATTGCCGCCTGCGCCGGCAAAGATCTCGGGATGCCGGCGCACAAAACCGGCCTGTTCCACGTCGAGGTTGACGCGCCTGCGCGTGGTGCCGGCGAGGTCCGGGAAGAGCAGGAGGCGGCCTTCAGATGGAGGCGTTCGGATCATGTTCGCGGATGTACTCGAGAAGCGTTTTGGCCATGGGGCTGTAGGCCTGGATCTTGTCGTACGCGAGATCCACATTGTTAAGGTACTGGAGCATGAGGGCATCGCCGATCCGCGTGCAGGGGAGGATGCCGCAGAAGAAGAAGCCCAGCTTTTCGAATTCCGCCGTCAGGGTGCGGGTGGCCGGATCCTCGAGGTTCAGGTAGAGGACGATGCAGGCGGCCTGCCGGAGGCAGAGGTCGCGCAGGCAGCGGCGGACCTCCCGGACGGCATTCGGCCCGTACTGCTTGAGGAAGATCTCGGCGCAGCCTTCCGACTCATTGAAGCCGGTGAGGACCTCGGCGTTCTCTGCGGGGAGCGGCGCCGCCGCCGCATCGGCCCTGCCCCATTCGGGCGTACCCCCCAGGTTCTGATAAAGGCTGGCGATCATCTCGCGATGATGCGCCGGCGGATGGACGATGCGCGGCTTGGGGGCCTCCATGTACTTGTAGGACAGGATGGTGCTGATCCGCTGTGTCGGGTCGCCGGGGATGCCCTTGAACTTCCAGCTTCGCGGACACGTCGCCAGCAGGATGCCGCAATCCTGGATGCCATAGCGCGCCATGGTTTTCTGGGTAAAGACGTGGTTGGCGACCGCGTAGGCATACAGCCCCGCAAAGTCGCGCCGCTTGGGCGTTTGCATCAGGAACTCGTTGAGACGGTTGAATGCGCCCTGGCCCCGGTATTCGACGTTGACGAAGACGAAGGTGAGCTCCGGCGCCCGGTCGTCCGGGTACTGATAGAGCAGCGCGGCGTGTCCCATGAACTTGTGATCCCGGGTCACGGCCACCGCCGAGATCATGTCGCCGCTGCGGTTCATTTCGACGAGGCGCTCGGGGTAGTAGATGTGGTCGTCAAAGAAGCTGTAGCCGTGGGACTTGAAGGCGCACTTGGAAACCTCCACCGCCTCGTGTTCGGCCATCAACCGCACGTCATAGGCAATCTTTTCCTGAATGACTTCCGGCTCGGCAACCGCCGCCGCCTCGGCCTCTCCGTCCTGCCTTCCGGCGCCTGCGCCGCCGAGCCGCTTGAAGAGGCGCAGCTCCTTGCCCTCGGGGCCGAGGTTCACGAACTGCACGTCATCCACCATCGACCGCATGAGGTGGACGCCCATGCCGGCGGGCTCGTTGTCCAGGCTGGCCTGATCCGGCTTGTAGTCCGGCATGAGCTTGGGATCAAACGGCATGCCCTTTTCCCGGAGCACGATCCACAGGCCCTCGGCGTCGGGCCGGCAGACGATGTCGAACGTCGGGCTTTCCTCGATGTCGAAGGCGTGCTTCATCACGTTGGTGGCGGCCTCTTCGACCGCGATTTCGATTTCGGCCAGCGCCGTTTCGTCAAAACCGCGCCGCAGCGCCGCGGCGCGCACGACAGCCTGCGCGATGGGCAGGCAGGACAATTCATTCGGAAGGGTCAGCTCGATGGGCATGGGGGTCTTCATGCGGTGGGGGCTCCTGGCG
>JBAWXQ010000043.1:0-16709 GCA_037144015.1 bacterium | reverse complement strand
GGATGCAGCTTGCGCCATCGTTCGGCATAGAGAAAGTAAACGCCCGGGCCAAAGCTGGCCAGCATCACGGCCATGCCGAAGGTGATGCCGAGGAAGGTGGAGAACCCCGCGCAGCAGTAGCCGCGCCAGCGCGCCACGATGTGCGTCGGCACAGCCACGAGCAGCGTGATCACGCTCCCCTGCAGGAGCCGCCGGCACAGGCGCAGCAGCACGCCCTTCGGTTCGTCGCGGCGCGCAAGGAGGCAGAACACAACGCTCCAGGCCGCCCAGACCGCCAGCCCGGCGGCCAGGGCGCCCCACCGCTCCCAGCGCTGCTCCCAGACCGTCTTCGCCTGCACGAACTCGTTGAGCGAACTGATCACGCCCAGCGCGAGCAGCGCCACCAGGAGACCGGACACGATGACCGGCAGGAAGACGTGCCGGCGCGACGCCGGGCGCCCGCCGGCCACCCGCAGCGGGATCAGCAGAAGCCCCGCCTGGCAGAGCACGAGCACCGCGAGCAGGATCCAGTAGATCCACGTGCTGTAGACCTTGATGCATTCCGCCATTGAAACCGGAACAAAGGCGAGCATGAGCACCGGCCAGGTCAGCGCAACCAGGATGGCCGCGTAAGCCACGCAGACGAACAGGGCGATGCGTTTCATCCCTCGACTGTACTGCCGCGCCGAAGCAAAAGTCAACGCCGCCTCTCAAACTGCGAGCGTCTTGTGCGAGGTCAACATACGGCCACCGAGAACACAGAGATTCAAGAGAACACAGAGAACTTGCTCGCGCGGAACTCGCGCAAAACGGGGTCTCCCCTGCCGGCTTGCAACGCACCGGAAAAGCGAGTATCCGTGGTGTGGCGCGTGCAACCGGAGGTCTCGATGAAACGACGCAAGCTCACCACGTACGAGGGCGCGACCGGCTTTATCCTCGACTGGATGATCACCGGATTCTTCCCCAACGGCACCGTCTGCGACCACGATCCCGACCTCTACGAGCCCAAGGCCAGCCGCTTCTGGACGCGCGACCGCCTGGCGCCCTACGGCGGAGCCGCGGCAATCCGCGATGTGCCGCACGCGCAGGGCATCTGCCCGGTCGAGTGGCTGCCGGTGCGCGGCGGGAGGCACTCCCCGAAGATCTGGCTCCAGAACTTCCTCCTCGCGTATCCGGAACTGGCAAAGGCCTTCCCCGGCGAGGCCAGATGGGATCACCAGTGGTATGCGCTGGCGCTGCTCGAGAGCGATTGCGCCCAGCCGGCCGAGTTGCGCCTTTGCGGCAACGACGGCTGCCAGGTCTGGTGGAACGGGAAGTTCGTCTTCGAGGAGCACGCCTGGCACAAGCTGGCATTCGACCTCAACGTCATCCCCGTGCGCCTGAAGAAGGGGCGCAATGTGCTGCTCCTGAAGCTCGACCGCTACGGCCTGCTCGCGCGGATCACGGCCCCCGGCGGAGCAAAACTGCGGGGCGAGGTGCGGGCGCTCGCCGCGGCCGGGCCGCGGCCCAACCCGCCGGGAACCTTCGAGCAGTTGGCGCGCGTGGCGCGGACGCTGCAGGTGACCCTGCCGTGCCGCGCGAAAACAGCCGCGGAGTATGCCCGCTGGCGCCGCGCCGCGCTCGCGCACTACCGCGCCTGCCTCGGCCCGTTCCCGCGCCTGCCGGCGCCGCGCACGCGCGTCACGCCGGTGGAGCAGGTCGCCTGCAACGGCTACACGCGCTTCCGCTACCACCTGCCACGCGAGGCCGGATCCATCCTGCCGGTCTACGTCCTCGTGCCGGATCGCGCCCGCCGCAACGGCCGCACCGTGATCTGCCCGCACGGGCACGGCCAGGACGACAAGGTCGTGGCAGGTGTCGAACCGCCGGCCGCGCCGCGCAGCAACTGGTGCGGCCCGTTCACCGGCAACTACGCCGAGCAGCTCGCGCAGGCCGGATTCGTCACGGCGACCTGGAGCGCGCGCGCCCTCTCCCGTGAACGCCGGGACACGCCGGCCGGCACGGATGCCTGCAACTTCGCCGCGCTCTGCGCGCAGGCCATGGGTATGACCCTGCCGGGGCTGCACATGTTCGATCTGCACGGCGTGGCGGATTTCGTGGCCACCCTGCCGGGCGTGGACGCGAAGCGCATGGGGCTGACCGGCCTTTCCGGCGGCGGCACCATGTCCTACCTCGGCGGCGCCTACGACAACCGCTTCCGTGCCGTGGCCGTATTCTGCGGCCTGCTGGGGTATGATGACTATGCCCACGGCGAGGGGTGTGGGCAGCAGGTGGTACCGGGACTCTACCCCACGCTCGACGTGGGCGAACTGCTCGGTCTGGCCGCGCCGCGGCCGCTGCTCCTCGCGCAGGGGCGGCGCGATGTGGGGTTCAATATCTTCCGCCTGCAGCGCTTCGCGCGCGAGGCGCGCCAGGCCTACCGCGCGTTCGGCCACGCGGATCGCGTCGAGACCTGCATCTACGATCTCGCGCATCAGGTGAACATCGAGGCAGCTATCGACTTTTTCACGCGGCGGCTATAAAGTAAGAAGGCAATCGCGCTGCGGGGCAGCGCTCCTACGCTGGAACAGGTTTGTCGAATTGTAGGAGCGCTGCCCAGCAGCGCGATCCCTTCAAAGGGTTTGTCGAATTGATAGGGGTAGGGAAAGCGGATTGAACGCCTCCCCTCCCTCCGAACCGCACAGGCGGATCTCCCGCATGCGGCTCTCCAGTCGATGGTCTTACCGTTTTCACGGACTGACAGCTTCCTCACGTGCTGCGATACAGGAGAACAGCCCGTGTTTCGTGAAATATGCGTTTGGCCAGCGCTGGTGGTCTGCCCCGCGTCCTCGTCCCTTCGCGCAGTTTCTTCATGCTCTTCGGTCGCGGCACCCGGATCAGTCGCTTGCGCGCCGTTCGGATGAACCGGTATCCCAGAAAGTCGAAGTGCGCTCCTGATTGTACCATATCCACAATGCGGGTCTTCTCCGGATGCAGCGTCAACCGCACCCCTTCCATCCATTGCCGGACAAGGCTGAGCGCCGCGTCCGCCTCTGCCGCGGTGCGGCAGAGGATCACCATGTCATCAGCGTAGCGTGCGGACCGGTAGCCGCCTTTCAACAGCAACCAGTCCAGCGGGTTCAGATAGACGTTCGCCAGTAGCGGACTGATGACGCCGCCTTGCGGCGTACCCTCTTCCGGCACCCAGTGATCCATTCCATCCAAAACCCCTTGCTTGAGAAACAACCGCATCAGGTCCAACAACCTGCCATCAGATATTCGCGCCTCGATCTGCTTCATCAGCAGTTCGTGGTCGATGGTGTCGAAGAAACTCTTGATGTCTACGTCCACCACCTGCGTCCATCCGTCATCCAGCAGTCGCTGCACTTCCCGCAGGGCGTCCTTGCAGCCTAATCCCGGTCGAAAACCGTAACTGTTGGCCGCAAACCCGGCCTCGAAGATCGGCTCCACGGCCTGCTTGACTGCGCCCTGCACCGTGCGGTCCCTGACCGTCGGTATACCCAGCGGACGCTTCTCCGCGCTTCCCGGTTTGTCGATGTAGACCCGCTTCAGCGGTTGCGGCCGGTAGGTTCCCGCCTGCAATTCATCCGCCAGTTTCGCGATCTCCGTCTCCAGCCGTTCTGCGTATGCCGTGACGCCTACATGGTCGACTCCCGCCGACCCCTTGTTGGCCGCCACACGCTCGAATGCCGCCCGCAGGTTATCCTCACGCCACACCTTATCCACCAAACTGAACCACTTGCCGCCTTTCACCCCTGTTTCCAGGGTTGTCAGCATACGGTTTGTCCAAATGCACCGTGCCGCCCACGCCCATCGGGCGCGTACGTCTCCTGCTTGTTTAGAACGGCTTTCGCCGGCCACTTCCGCAGGTTCGCTGATGCTCTCGGTGCCTCCGTTCATCCCGTATCCATCTCCCTGCCGTCCTTTGCTCCCGACGGTTTCCCGCCGTTCCTCGCTCTTATGACGGCTCTGTCAATCCCGCCCGGTCTCCTACCGGGCGGGTGATCCCCACTTCACGTACACAAACGTCCAACCGTTCTGTCTCCAACCACCCGACAGACTTCCCTCGCCGCTTTCCACCATGCTCCAGCGCAAGGGACTCTGCGCCTCCGCTCCTGTTCACCCGTGGCTACTGGGGACTCTGAAGTCGCTCTGGGCTTCGCCCTTACCTAGCAGGCTCGCCAATCGTGCCTGGCCGAATCGAGTTCGTCGTTATCCTACGGACCGGTTGTTCACCTCTCGTTGCTCCCCACCCCGCCTTACGGCGACGCAGTTACGTTCAGTTACGTGCGGATGCATGCCCGCACGGCTGGGACTTTCACCCTGCTGTTTGTGTGCGCTCGTGGGCGCACTAGGAGCGCTGCCTTGCAGCGCACCGGGTATAGTGCTAAATCCGACAAGCTGCTAGAGGTGTGAGAATGACCTCCCTCATCCCTTCTTGACGGCGGCTTCGCGGCGAGGGCACACTGGCGGCATGACAAAGGCTCAGATTCGGGCACAGATGCGCACGCGGCGGGCGGCAGTGGACGAGGACACCCGGCGCGCGGTTTCAGAGTCCATTACGGCAGCGCTGTTGACACGTGTGGAGTTTCAACAAGCACAGGAGGTGGCCTGCTTCCTGAGCCTGCCGCAGGAAATTGTCACGGACGCCCTTCTGGCTGCGTGCCGCGCGCAAGACAAGCGCGTGTGTGTGCCCGCGTGGGACGCTGCCTCCGGTACCTATCTCCTGGCGCGCCTGATGCCGTCGCAGGAAATCGCCACTGGACCGCACGGCGTGCCCGAGCCTGCGGACTGGCAGGCAGTTGACCCGCAGACCGTGGACCTGGTGATCGTGCCGGGACTGGCATTCGACCGGCGCGGCGGGCGGCTGGGGTACGGCAAGGGATATTACGACCGCATCCTGGCCACCTGCCACGCCACCTGCTGCAAAATCGGCGTGGGGTATGCGTGGCAGGTGATCACCGAAGACCTGCCCCTCGCCAGCCATGATGTGCGCCTGGACCTGTTGGTGACAGATACCGGCGTGGTCGCCTGCTGCTAGCAGCCTGTCGGACTTAGGTTTTGCGCCTGCACGGACTTCGTGCCGACCAGGCTGCTAGTTTGCGGCCCGTGGCCTTTTTCTCGCGCCCACACACAGGCAGTCCTGGCACTTTTTGTCATAATATGTATGCTTTACGCCTTCCGGGTGCAGAACGCCACCCTCTTCCAGGAAAGTTTTGTGAAGGTGCTGGAATATACACGCGAGATGGGTGTGGCAGCGAAGCGTGGGGGCGGCGAGGCATTCCAATGGTGCCGTGGTTCCGCAAGCTGCGTAATCGGACAGATAAAGGTCTTTTGCGCTTCTATTCGCGCAAAGAAGGGTATTCACCCTCAGATGTGACATAAGAGACAGAGGCGCGCTGTGCGATCCTACGGCTGGTTTCCGAAAGACTAGCAGCCCGGCGGCACAAAGTGCGTGCAGGCGAAGAGCTAAGTCCGACGGGCTGCTAGGCTCAACCGTGCCGGAGTGTCGTCTGGCCCATCATCAGGTCGTGGGAGCCCGGGACGCCGCCGGGGACCTTGGGCTTGCGCTGAACATAGGTTCCGGCGGGCTTCATGTCCCAGGCGCTGCGCTGGTCGGAGAGTTGGGCTTGCAGGATCCACTGGAGATCGGCCTTGCAGTCCTTGTCCTCAATGGGAGCAATGGCCTCCACCCGGCTTTCCAGGTTACGATGCATCCAGTCGGCGGAACCGATGTAAAATTCGCCGTCCACCTCCTGTTCCGCCCCATTCCGGAAATAGTAAATCCGGGAATGTTCAAGGAAGCGGCCGATGATGGAAATCACCCGAATGTTCTCGCTCAGGCCGGGGACTCCCGGCTTGAGGGTGCAGAATCCCCGCACAATCAGATCCACCGGCACCCCCGCCTGACTGGCGGTATAAAGGGCGTTGCAGATATCCCGGTCTTCCAGCTGGTTCATCTTGGCGAGGATGTGGGTGGGCCGGCTGGCCCGGTGATGGATGATTTCCCGCTCGATCATCATCAGGAACCGTTTCTTCATGTTCACCGGGGCAATCAGCAACTTCCGGTAATCGTCTTTCCGGTTCCGGCCGGTGAGGTAGTTGAACAGGTCGACAATGTCGGCCGTCAACTCCGCCCGGCAGGTCAAAAGACTCGTGTCCACATAGAGCCTCGCGGTCTGGCGGTGATAGTTGCCGGTTCCAATGTGGGCATAACAGCGGGCCTCGCCCTCCTCCCGGCGAACGACCAGCGTGGTTTTGGTATGGGTTTTCAAGCCTTCCACGCCGTAGACGACATGGACGCCGGCGCGCTCCATTTTCTGGGCGAGGATGATATTCTCGTGTTCATCAAAACGAGCTTTCAGCTCCACCAGGCAGGCCACCTGTTTGCCGGACTCTGCCGCCTGGATCAGCAACGGCACAAATGGACTATCCTTTCCAGTACGGTAGAGTGTCATCTTGATTGCCAACACCTGCGGATCCGCCACGGCTTCTTTAACCAGGCGCAGCACGGTATCGTCAAACGATTCATACGGGTGGTGTATTAGCAGATCGCCCGCCCGGATGACGTCGAACATGTGCGATCCCTCCCCCTGGAGCCGACGTGGCACCAGTGGGGTCCAGGGATTATATCGAAAGGCGGGGAAAGGGAGGACGGCGATGTCCCGCAGGCTCCGGTATTCCACCAGGCCGGACATTTCGTAAACGTCCTCGACTCCGAGTTCCAACGCCTCCATCAAGATGAGCCGGTTGACCGGATCGGCATTCCGGGGACACTCGAGCCGCACCACGCATTCCATGCGTCGCTGGCGGACTTGTTCCTCGACCGCCTGAAGCAGGTCTTCAACATCGTCCAGATCGGCGTCCACCTCCGCATTCCGGGTTACCCGAAACGGCATGACACCACTGATCTTCATGTCGGGAAACAGTCGGTCCAGATGCCGGGCGATCAGGTCCACCAGGGAGACAAACCGATACGCTCCTTTAAAGGCGGCCGTCTCAATGCGGATCCATTGCGGCAGGGTGTCCGGTATTTTTACCCGGGCAAAGGCACTGACCCCGGTGGTTGGGTCGCTCAGCGTCAGGGCAAGCGAGAGCGAGAGATTGGAAATAAAAGGGAAAGGATGCCCCACATCCACCGAGAGCGGGGTGAGGACGGAAAACACGGTCTTATCAAAAACCGAAGTGGCGATGCGTTTTTCCTCGTCCGTCAGCTTATTCCACCCGAGCAGGTGAATCCCCTGAGCCGCCAAAGCAGGCTTGATGGTGCGGTGATAGCCCTCGGCCTGCTGGTCCAGCATCTCCTGGATGGTGGCGTGGATGGCGTGCAGCAGCCCTTCGGATGTCTGCTCGCCAGTCAGGGCGGGGCTATTTACGCCTGCCCAGACCTGCTCGCGTAAGCCGTAGACCCGCTTCATCACAAATTCATCCAGATTGGAGGTGAAGATGGCGAGGAAGTTGACCCGTTCCAGCAATGGGGTTCGCTCATCCAGCGCTTCATTCAGCACGCGCCGGTTGAATTCCAGCCAATTCAAATCACGATCCAGAAAGCGGGAACCTGGAGCGGGTTTGTGGCGGCTTCGCCGGAGGGCTGGTTTTACTGGTTTCATCTTATACCCCCAGGACATCCCCCATGCAGGTGCCAACCAGGCGGGCCGTTTGAACCCAAGGGTGATTCACCGGGACATACTTGACGATGCCGGCCACTTTTTCCAACGGAACCGGAACACACTCTTCACCCCGCACCGCCACCATGACGTTATAGACGCCGGACATGAGCAATTCTCCCGCCTTGGTACCCAGCCGCGTACAGAGCAGGCGGTCCGTTGCGGAGGGGGAGCCTCCACGTTGGACGTGCCCCAGTGATGTCACCCGCGCTTCGAGGCTGGTCAACTGCTGGATTTGCCGGGCCACCCGGCTTGACATCGGCTCCTGCACCAAATGAATGCCGTTCGTGTCGATACTGGGCGCAAACGGGTCCGGTTTCTTTTTGCCGGACTTGAACCCTTTTGCCAGTGCCTTGGCCTCCTCCTTCGAAATGGCGCCCTCCGCGATGGCGACAATCGAAAACCGTTTCCCTTGGTGGCGGCGATGGCGAAGATGCTCCGCCACGACTTTCAAGTCATAGGGAATTTCAGGGATCATAATCACATCCGCCCCGCCGGCAATGCCGGCGCCCAGGGCCAGCCAGCCTGCCGCATGGCCCATGATCTCACAGACAATGATGCGATGATGGCTGGTCGCCGTGGTGTGAAGCCGGTCAATGGCCTCGGTCGCGATGCCCAGCGCGGTGTCATAGCCGAATGAAATATCCGTCAGGGCGACATCGTTATCGATGGTCTTGGGTAGCGTGAGCACATTGATGCCGCCGGATTTGTGAAGATGCATCGCATTCTTCTGGGTGCCGCCGCCGCCCAGGCAGACGAGGCAATCCAATTGCAGCCGGCGGGCATTGGCGAGGGCGACATCCGTCATGTCCATCACCTTATTCCCCATTTTCATTTTGTGCGGCTTGTCGCGGCTGGAGCCCAGGAAGGTTCCGCCCAGCGTCAGGATCCCGCTAACCTGCAGGTCCTCAATCGGAATGGTGCGGTTCTCGACCAGGCCCCGAAAGCCGTCGAGGATGCCGATGACCTTCATGTCATGATGGAGCGCCGCCTTGGCAACGCCCCGGATGGCGGCGTTCAAGCCAGGGCAGTCCCCACCAGAAGTTAAAATTCCGATACAACGCGCGGGGTTTCGTTTGGCCATAATCAGCTCCTTTTCGACGAGCCACCATCTTGGCTCTCCGTGCAGATCAGAACAGAAAGAGCGGAAGTTATCAATCCAGGATTGCTAGCAGCTTGTCGGATTTAGCGCTGTGCCTTCACAAACTTTGTGCCGACTAAGCTGCTAGTTTGGGGAAGCCAGTTGACGGGCGATAGAGCGGCTCCAAAAAGTGAGTCCTGAAGACTGGGAGGAAGTAGCATCGGCGTGTCTCTATCCACCAAAACAAAGCGTGAGCCCATACCACTTAATATATTGCAGGACAACATGTTATGTAAAGACAAATCGTCTGATTTTGATCAAAAGACGTCAGGAATTCCTGTGTGTGGGCGCGAGATAAGGCCACAGGCTAAAACTAGCAGCATGGTCGGCACGAACCGTGTGCAGACGCAAAACCTAAATCCGACAGGCTGCTAGCATGATTTTAACAAAACCCTCACAAAGGAATATTTCGGCACAGGCAGAATAGCTCACTGTCAGGCGGTCATCCCAGCCGTCGGCAACGGAGAAGCCATGATCCGAGCAGACCTGCACGTCCACTCCTGCCATTCGCGACATGCCAGCGAATGGTTTCTCCAGCGCATCGGCGCGCAGGAGTCCTATACGGATGTCGAAACCGTCTACCGCGACGCCCGGCAGCGCGGCGCAAACTTTGTCACGCTCACCGATCACAACTCCATCGCCGGCGCCCTGGAGCTGGTCGCGCGGCATCCCGCCGACTGCTTTGTCAGCACGGAAGCCACCACCTATTTTCCTGAAGACGGCTGCAAGGTGCACGTGCTCTGCTACGGCATCACGCCGGTACAATTCGAAATGATCCAGGAAAGGCGCGAGAACATCTACAACCTGCGCGACTATCTGCGCGCCGAAAACATCGCCTGCTCCGTGGCCCATGCCACATTCAGCATCAACGGCCGGCTCACCGTCGAGCATATCGAGAAGCTGCTCCTGCTCTTCGATGTCTTTGAGGGCATCAATGGCACACGCGGCCGCTTCGGCAACATCGCCTGGCAGGAGGTGCTGCGCCACCTGACCCCCGCGCACATCGCCCGTCTTTCGCAGAAGCACCAGATTGCACCCTGGGGTGCGGAGTCCTGGATCAAGGGCATAACCGGCGGATCGGACGACCATGCCGCGCTGTTCATCGGCGCCACGTACACCCAGGCGCGTGCAACAACAATCCCGGAGTTCCTGGCGGCCCTGCGCGCCAAGCGCACCCTGCCCGGCGGCCGCTATGGCGATCATAAGGCGCTGGCGTACGCCATCTTCAAGGTCGCCAGCGAGTACGCCCGTCGCAAGGGTGGCGCCAAGGGCTGGCCGGGACTGCTGGCTTCCATCCTCTTCGATGAAAAGGGGCCCGCGCTGCGCGACCGCCTGCTGGTCAAAAAACTCGGGCTGACACGGTCCACCCGCGACCGCATCCTGTCGCGCTTTTTCAAGACGCTCCTGGAGGTCACGCGCACCGGCGACACCCACGGCCCGGACTGGCAGGTCGAGCAGGCGTATGCTGCACTCACAACCCTGCTGGATGAATGCATCGCCGAGACCGTGGGCTCGCTGGAGCGCAGCATGCGCGGGGAGGAGTCGTCCGACATGCTTCAATACTTGTCGGTGGCACTGCCCGCCACCCTGTTTGCCGCGCCGTTTTTCAGCACGCTGTACTATCTCCACCGCTCACGCGAAATCAACAGCGCGCTGCTGCAGGCCTTTGTCCCGTTGTCGGCGCACGCCGCCCCCCGGGTACTCTGGTTTTCCGACACGCTCACCGACTTGAACGGCGTTTCCGTCACGCTGCGAGAGGTCGCCGAATGCGCCCGGACCCTGAAACGCCCGCTGCACCTGGTCGGCTGCCTCACCCCGGAGGAACAACAGCGTGCGGCAGCTGTCCCGGAAGCGCTCAACCTGCCCTGCATCTTTGCGGTGACGCCTGAATTTTACAATGCGCATACACTGCGCGTGCCCTCGCTGCTCCAGTCGATCGACCGGATTACCGCACACCATCCCGACCGCATCGTCGTGTCCACACCCGGCCCCGTGGGGCTGGTAGGCCTGCTGGCGGCCCGCCTGCTGGGGGTGCCCTGCACAGGCATCTACCACACCGATTTTGGCAAGCAGGCCGAGGCGATTACGAGCGATCCGCAAATCGCGTCACTGGTGGACAGCTACACGCGCTGGTTCTTTGCCCGCACGGACGAGCTTCGCGTCCCTTCGATGGCCTACATCAAACATTTGACGCGACAGGGGATGGATCCGCAGCGCATGAAACTATTTCCGCGCGGGTTGGACCAAAGCTTTACGGTACTGGATCCACAGACGCTCGAGGCTGTTCGCAAACGCTGGTTTGCCGACGGCCGCCCGACCCTGCTGTACGCCGGACGCCTCGGCCAGGAGAAGAATCTCGGGCTGCTGCTGCACCTGCTGCCGGCACTGCGCGCCCGCGGCCTGGACGTGCGGATCGTTCTGGCAGGCGACGGACCGGCACGCGATGCGCTGCAGAAACAGGCTGCCGAAAGCCCGGACATCGTGTTTGCCGGGCGGGTGGAACGGTCGGTGCTGCGGGCCTTCTACGCACTGGCGGATATCTTCGTGTTTCCCAGCACCACCGACACGTTCGGCATGGCCGTGCTGGAGGCACAGGCCTTCGGCCTTCCAGCCGTGGTGGCCGATGCCGGAGGGCCTCCGGAGATCGTCCGGCAGGGCCGCACCGGATATGCCGTGGCGCCGGATGACCCGGAGATCTGGCTGCAAACCCTGACGCGGATGATCCAGGCGCGCCAAAACAACCCAAGTGACTTTTCCCGCTGGCGCGCCGAGATCCGCGCCGAGGTTCGAACAACGCACAACTGGGAAACATTGCTGGACGATATCATGGGGCCCCGGCCGGTCACCTCTCTGGCCCAGGCCGCGGAACCGTGCAAGCCATGGCCGCACCGGCTATACGGCGCCAGCGGACATCCCGGCAGTAAGGCTGTACAACCGGGCAGGCGGCCGGCCAACATCCACCCATCCGCCGCGCTACCTGTAGCAGACTTGTAGCCCAACGTACTCGCGGATTTTTAATTCAGAAAAATTATGCGTGCGCATTGAGCCCTTTTCGCGGCGATTTGCTATCATGACACCGGTTACATCCGGATTAACGGGAGCGCTTGTTAATGGCAAACGAAGCCATACTGGTGATCGAGGATGAGAAGGACATCCAGGAACTCATCCGCTTCAACCTGGAGCGTGACGGCTACAAGGTGGCTGTGGCTGCCTCGATCGAGGCGGCACGTAAACTGCTGGCGCGTCAGCTTCCGTCCCTCGTACTGCTGGACCTGATGCTCCCGGGCGAGAATGGCCTTGATTTCTGCCGCAAGCTGCGGGGCGAAGAGCGCACGCGCGCGCTCCCCGTGATCATGGTCACGGCGCGCGACGAGGACGCCGACATCGTGGCCGGGCTCGAAGTCGGCGCCGATGACTACATCACCAAGCCGTTCAGCCCCCGCGTACTGCTGGCGCGCGTGCGGGCCGTGCTGCGCCGCCGCGCCGTCGAGCCCGAGGACAGCGCCGACCGGCTGGTGCGCGGCCCCATCGAGATTGATCGCACCCACCACACAGTGCGGATCGATGGCAAACCGGTCATCATGACGCTCAGTGAATTCCGCATCTTGGACCTGCTCCTGCGCCGGTCGGGCGTAGTGTTCTCGCGCTACCAGATCGTGGATGCGGTGCATGGATCTGACTATCCGGTGACCGACCGCTCCGTGGATGTACAGATCGTGGGGTTACGGCGCAAAATCGGCAAACACAGCGACCTGATTGAAACCGTGCGCGGCGTGGGGTACCGGTTTTGCGGGAAAGAAGCGGATTAGGCGCCAGGTTTTAGGTGGGAGGTGGTAAGTGCCCGGTGGTGTAAGAGTCTATCCGAAGTTCGGTGAAACATTCTCGTAATCGTCCTCGTCCTCGTTTCCGAAAGTATCTTCTGCCGACAGGCAATCGAGGACGAGGACGACGACGAGAACGATCTGATGTTATGACACAGTATGTACGGTCACGAGTACTAGGTGGTCGATAGTAGCAAATCGCGAGAATAATCTCGACTTTCCCCACCTACCACCTACCACCTACCACCTACCACCTACCATGATCAAACGCAGCCTCTTCCTCCAGTTCTTTGGTCCGCAGGTCCTGGTCCTGCTGGTCAGCCTGGGAACCGTGGCCATCTATGCCTGGCACACCGGGTGGGTCGTGCGCCGCGACGAGCGGCTGCAGATCATGTACGTGCAGGCCGAACTGGCCGCGCAGGCGGTCTTCAACGAGGACGGCTCACCCAAGCCGGCCGCAGAGATCGACCGGTTTTGCCGCGCCGTGCGAGCCGAAGAGGGCGTACGCTTCACCGTGCTCGACCCCGGCGGGCGCGTGATTGCCGAGACCGACGCCAATGCCGCAGAGCTGCCCTCCCACGCCAACCGGCCGGAAATTTTGGAGGCCCTGCGCGCGGGCCGCGGATTCAGCGACCGCTACAGCAGCACGCTTCACAACAACCTGTTCTACGCGGCGCGGTCCATCTCGCGCCACGGCCGCATCGTCGGCATTGTGCGTGTAGCCATACCCCGCGATGCGCTGGCCCACGAACTTTCACATGCCAACCGGGGTGTCTTTCTGCTGATCGTCCTGACCTGCCTGATTGCCGCGCTGCTCAGCTATGTCCTGGCGCGGCGCGTCGTGCAGCCGGTGGCCGGCATGCGCGCCGGCGTCGCCCGCATCGGCGCCGGCGACCTCGACACCCGGCTGGCGATCCCGCACCTGCCGCCGCTGGCCGAGCTGGCGCACGCCATCAACCAGACCGCCGCCCGCCTGCAGGGCGAAATCCGTGCCCTGGCCGAGGAGCGCCGCCTGCGCGAGCGCATCCTCGCCAGCATGCAGGAGGGTGTCGTAGCGCTGGACACCCGCAGCCGCGTGGTCGCCATGAACGACGCCGCCCGCCGCCTGCTGGACATCGGCGATCGCCCGGTTGCTGGCGTCCCGGTCTGCGAGCTGGTGCGTCGCGCCGAGCTGCTGGCGCTCGTGGATGCCGCCGCAGACCAATCGAAGGAAAGTGAACTCAGGCCGCTGGATGGCGCGGACGCTGCGCTTTGGGTTCGTGTTTCCGCGCTCCGCGGCCCGGACGATGCCCGCATCGGCACGCTGGTGGTGCTGAGCGACATCTCCCATGTGCGCCGCCTGGAGCGGGTGCGGCAGGAGTTCATCGCCAACGTCTCGCATGAACTGCGCACGCCGATCACGTCAATCATCGGCTTTGCCGAAACCCTGCAGGATGAAAAGGCCCCGCGCGATGCCGCCACGACCGAACGGTTTCTGTCGATCATCCGGCGTCAGGCGGGCCATCTGCAGACGATTGTCTCCGACCTCCTGCTCCTGTCGCGGCTGGAAGACCAGCGCAGCGGCTTGCAGAAGGAGCCGGCGCCCCTCGCCGAAATCGTCCGGAAGGCCATTGATGTCTGCCAGCCGGCGGCCCGGGCGCGACAGGTGCAGTTGTGCGTGGAGACTCCGTCCGGCCTGCAGGTCTGCGTGCACGCCGGGCTGCTGGAGCAGGCCCTCGTGAATCTGGTCGAAAACGCCATCCAGTATGGCGGCGGCCGGGTGCAGATCTCGGCCGAGTCGCTCGCCGGCAACGGCGGCACCTGCATTCGCGTGCAGGACTTCGGCCCCGGCATTGCCCCGGAGCACGTGGACCGGCTGTTCGAACGCTTTTACCGCATCGACAAAGGGCGCAGCCGCGAGGTGGGCGGCACCGGGCTGGGGCTCGCCATCGTCAAGCACGTGGCGCAGGCACATGGCGGCAGCGTGGCCGTGGCCAGCGAAGCCGGCAAAGGGAGCGTCTTCTCCATCTGGCTCCCCGCCTAGGAGACTGTCGGAATTAGGCTTCGGATCGGTCCAGGGCCTTCTGCCGACAGTCTCCTAGTTGTGCAACCCGCTGCCCGCGGGTTGCGAAATCACAATTACAGACAGAAAAATTGTTCCGTCTGCTCTTTTGGGTGGCTATGACACGGACACCCGCACGTCCATTCCACACGTTCGAACGTGTGGAATGAGATGTGTGGCGAGACAGGCGTGACCTCCTCGCACCGGCGTTGCGTACGCTGTGCGCCGTTAGCCGCCGTGTCTTCAAAATGCGAACGGCCGGGCAGTCCCCTGCCCGACCGTCCACAACGGTTTTCCGGAACGGAAAACCGGGGTGCTATTTTACGTCCGCCAGCGCCACAAAGCCGGTCTCCGCGATGATCTTTTTCCCCTCGGCTGTGTTGCTGAGGTTGACGAAGCCATACAGCGGCGTGCCTTCCTTGGGCCGCCCGTTCGTGTACATGTACAGCGGGCGGGCGATCGGGTACTGATTATTCAGCACGGTTTCGACCGACACGGCCACATCGTTCACGGTCACGGCCTTCACGCCTTCCGTGAAGGCAATCCCCACATAGCCGATGGCCGGCGGGGTGGACATGACGCGCGTGCGGATGGCACCGTTGCTGTTTGCGTACTCGGTTTTGGGCGTCATTTTCTTTCCGCCCAGGACCTTGGTCTCGAAGGTTTCGTACGTGCCGCTGTTGGTTTCGCGGCTGATCATCACGATCGCCTGGTCCGGCCCGCCGAGCTCCTTCCAGTTCCGGATGTCGCCGGCGTAGATCTTTCGGATCTGGTCGAGCGTCAGGTTCTTCACCGGGTTCTGCGGATTGACGATCATGGCAATGCCGTCGAGCGCAACGACATTCTGGATGGGCAGCACGCCGGCGTCCTGAGCGGCCTTCTTTTCCGAGGCCTTCATCGGGCGCGACATGGTGGCCACGTCGCAGGCCGCGTTGATCAGGCTCTTGGCGCCGTTGCCGCTGCCGGATTCGCTGACCGTGATGGTCACGTCCGGGTGCAGCTTCATGTAGTACCCGGCAAACGCCTTGGCGATGGGACCCACCGTGGTTGATCCGTCCACGACGATCTTGCTGGCGTCGCCCGCGCGGAGGACGCCTGTGCTGAAGACTGCGGCGATCAGCGCCGCGATGGCTTTCGTTGTTCCGTTCATGCTTTTTTCCTTTTCTGGTTGGTACATCTGGTGAATCAAAAAACTAGCAGCCTGGTCGGCAGACGCTTTGTTCCTCCCCAAGGGTAAGCCCGACAGGCTGCTAGAAGGATGCGGTCAGATCAAACTGCCAGCGGTTGTAGTCGTAGGGCGACGCGGCCGAGATCTTCTTGTCATCCTGGAAATACGTGATCGAACCCATCAGGTTCTTCAGGATCATGTACTTGCCATAGAGCTTGTAGCCGCTGCCGTCCGTGCCGCCGCCCCAGCGGTCGGAGTCGGTCCAGGCGCCGAAGGTGGCATCCTTCTGCAGCTTGGCATAGCTGGCGCCAACCTCTAAGGTCTGCGGGTTCTTGGCCTTGCCAATCGAGATCCCGCACATCTCCCCGGCGTTGAGCCGCTCGGCTTCATTGTTGTGGATCAGCTGGCCGAACAGCGACACCGGGACCACCTTGCCGCAAACGGTCGGGTAGAGGTCCAGTTGGGCAAACGGCTGGATCAGGTTGAAGCCGGTGGCCCAGACGGTGTTGGTGACCTTGCCACTTCCGACCTTGGCCGTGCTGTTGCCGTAGGCGGAGCTCGAGCCGTTGCCGGTTGCAGAGGAGGCGACGGCCCAGTCCACCACAGGCGAGCCCTTGACGTTTCGGTAGCAGTAATCGCTGACCCCAACCGTCAGCGTGGCCTCCGGCGCGAACTCGTAGCGCACGCCGCCCTGCAGGCCGAACATCGTAATCATGTTGTCGGCATTGGTGTTGTTCTGATTGTTGACCAGAAAGTAGCCGCCGTTGCCCAGGAGCGTCAGCGAGTCGCTGATGGCCAGCGTCCCCTTGAACCCGGCGCCCTCGGGGGTCAGGTCCGGGTCCCAGGCCAGGTCGTCGTTCATGGTGATGAACGGGTTGACCATCTTGCCCGC
>JBAWXQ010000042.1:0-16721 GCA_037144015.1 bacterium | reverse complement strand
TGTCGTCGCCGATGATCTTGATGCTGTTCTTGTTGGCGCCGACCGTGCCGTCCGAACCGAGGCCGTAGAACATGCACTCCTTGCGGCCGGGGTGGTCGAGCTGGAACGCGGGGACGTCCAGGCTGCAGTGGGTGACGTCGTCGTGGATGCCGACCGCGAAGTGGTTTTTGGGCTTGGCGGCGGCGGCGTTGTCAAAGACCGCCTTGACCATGGCGGGTGTGAACTCCTTGGAGCCGAGTCCATAGCGGCCGCCAAAGGTCGTGATCCAGTGGTCGAGCGGCACGAGCTTGTCCTGCATGACCTCGCCCATGGCGGAGCGCACGTCGATGTAGAGCGGCTCGCCGATGGAGCCCGGCTCCTTGGTGCGATCCAGTACGGTGAGGGTCCTGGCCGTGCGCGGGATGGCCAGCGCAAAGGCCTTGATGTCGAACGGGCGGTAGAGGCGCACCTTGATCACGCCGATTTTGGCGCCCTTGGCCACGAGCTGCTCAACCGTTTCCTGGATGACGTCCGCGCCGGAGCCCATGACTACGACCACGTGCTCGGCGTCCGGCGCGCCGATGTAGTCGAACAGCTTGTAGGCGCGGCCGGTGAGCCTGGCAAACTTGTCCATGCACCCCTGGACGAGGCCGGGTGCGGCGGCGTAGTACGAGTTGACCGTTTCGCGCCCCTGGAAGTACACGTCCGGGTTCTGGGCCGTGCCGCGCATGGAGGGGCGGTCCGGGGTCAGGCCGCGGGCGCGGTGGGCGTTGACGAGGCTGTCGTCGATCATGGCGCGGATCGTGTCGCGGTCGACCTCGTCGATCTTCTGCACCTCGTGCGAGGTGCGGAACCCGTCAAAGAAGTGCACGAACGGGATGCGCGACGCCAGCGTGGCGGCATGCGCGATCAGGGCCATGTCCATGACTTCCTGAACGGTGTTTGACGCCAGCATGGCAAATCCGGTCTGGCGGCAGGACATGACATCGCTGTGGTCGCCGAAGATCGACAGCGCCTGGCAGGCGAGGGAGCGCGCTGTGACGTGGAAGACGGTCGGCGAGAGCTCGCCGGCGATCTTGTACATGTTCGGGATCATCAGGAGCAGCCCCTGCGAGGCCGTGAAGGTCGTGACCAGCGAGCCGGTGGTCAGCGCGCCGTGGACTGCGCCCGCCGCGCCGCCTTCCGACTCCATCTCGATGACCTGCGGGACCGTGCCCCAGAGGTTCGGGGCGGTCTTGGCCGCCCATTCGTCAGCCCATTCGCCCATGGCGGAGGAGGGGGTGATCGGGTAAATCGCGGCAATTTCACTGCAGGCGTAGGCGACGGTGGCGGCGGCTTCGTTGCCGTCGACCATGATTTTCTTGGACATAAACGTGCTCCTTGGATGATCAATAGGTCCTATAGGTCCTATTAGATTGTTTCGTCATAACATGCGATGCATATGCGTCGCATCTTGCATGATCAAGTGGACGGACACAGAGGCCACAGAGAAAGAAAGAGAGCACAGAGAGAAATTCATGCTGCTGCGGCCGGCTCACCGGCCGCAGTCAGGAATTTCTCTGTGGTCTCTGTTCCTCTCTGTGCTCTCGGTGTCCTTGGTTTGTTCATTCATTGGGTTGCGGGCTGACGCCTGCCTTGGGCTCTGTTCTAAAACCAGGGGCGGGCGCTGATCGCACACCCGCCCCTGAAAACTGCTTTTAGCTCGCCTTGCAGCACGCCCGCACGGCGTCGAGCTGGCCGGCGCTGCCGAGCTTGATGTTCTTGGCGGCGATGAACCTGGCGTACTCGGGGATGAAAACCTTGCCCGGGTCGCGCAGGTCGAACTTCTCCGGGTGATCGCGGAAGAATTCGCGGTGCACGCGGCACCAGACCAGGCGGCCGTCGGTGTCGATGTTGATCTTGGTGACGCCGAGCTTGGCGGCGCCGAGGAACTGGTCGGCATTCACGCCGCTGGCGCCCTTGATGTTGCCGCCGGCGGCGTTGATGCGGTCGACTTCCTCCTTGGGCACGGAGGAGGATCCGTGCATGACCAGCGGGAAGCCGGGCAGGCGCTTCTGGATCTCGGCCAGGATGTCGTAGCGCAGCTTCTGATCGCCGTGGAACTTGAAGGCCCCGTGCGAGGTGCCGATCGCGCAGGCGAGGGAGTCGCAGCCCGACTGCTTGACAAAGGTCTCGGCCTCCTCCGGCTTGGTGTACACGTGCTCGGCGGCGTGCACGTCTTCCTCAACGCCCTTGAGCTGGCCCAGTTCGGCCTCAACCACGATCCCCTTGGCGTGGGCGGCCTTCACGACGCGCCGGGTGATCTCGATGTTCTGCTCAAAGCTCTCGTGCGAGGCGTCGATCATCACCGAGCTGTACACGCCGGAGGCGATGCAGTCCATGCAGGTGGCCTCGTCGCCGTGGTCCAGGTGCACGGCAAAGACGGCGTCGGGGAAGATCTCGTCCGCGGTCTGCATGAGCGTTTCCAGCATCCGCTTGTGGGAGTAGGAGCGTGCGCCCTTGGAGAGCTGCACAATGAAGGGTGCCTTGCTCTGCAGATTGCCCTGGAACAACCCCATGGTCTGCTCGAGGTTGTTAATATTATACGCGCCGATGGCGTACTTGCCGTAGGCATGCTTGAATAGTGCGGTTGTCGGAACAATCATGACGTTTTCTTCCCTTGGGCTGCTCTACGCGGACCACCCGTACCGTGGGTTCGAGCCGGAGTGGCAGACACGTGCGCAGAGGATACAGGCGGAGCGGGGGGACGGCAAGGTCAATTTCGTGAGATTGGGGGCTCGCCAAACGACTACGGAACGGGGCTGTTCACTGCCCATGCTTTCGCGTATATTGGGCAACGAACGGGATGTAAACCCGTGCGGCGGGCGCCGGTCGACGTGGCGCGTGTGCAGCGAGAGCATCATATGCCGAACACCGTTTTGATCGGTGCCCAGTGGGGCGACGAAGGCAAGGGCAAAGTCATCGACGTGCTGACCGCGCAGGCCGACCTGGTGGTGCGCTATCAGGGCGGCAGCAACGCGGGGCACACCGTGATCGTGGCCGGACGCAAGTTCGTCCTGCATCTCGTCCCCTCCGGCATCCTGCATCCCGGCAAGAGCTGCGTGATCGGCAATGGCGTGGTCGTGGACCCGCTGGCGCTGATCGAGGAGATCCGCATGCTGGAGAAGGACGGGATCGCCGTCCAGGGCCGGCTGAGCGTCAGCGACCGCGCCCACATGGTGCTGCGCTACCACAACGCGCTGGACAAGGCCGACGAGGCGGCGCGCGGCGCGGGTAAGCGCATCGGCACCACCGGCCGCGGCATCGGCCCGGCCTACCGCGACAAGGTCTGCCGCTGCGGCCTGCGCATGGGCGACCTGATCGCACCCGACTTTCCCGAGCGGCTGGGCGCCAACGTGGCCGCCGCCAACCAGGCGCTGGCCGCACTGGGCGCGGCGCCGCTGGACGCGGCGCAGCTGCAGCAGCTCTACGCCGAGGCGGCGCGCGCCCTGACTCCGTATATTGCCGACGCCGTCGAAATCGTGAACGCGGCGGACCGCGCCGGACGCAGCATTCTGCTGGAAGGCGCGCAGGGGACCATGCTGGACGTGGACTTTGGCACGTATCCGTTTGTGACCTCCTCCAGCCCGACCTCCGGCGGCGCTTGCACCGGCACGGGGCTCTCCCCGCGCCGGATCGACCGCGTGGTCGGCGTGATCAAGTGCTACACCACGCGCGTGGGCGAGGGGCCGTTCCCGACCGAACTGACCGACGCCGCCGGCGAGGACCTGCGGCAGCGCGGCGTCGAATTCGGCGCCACCACCGGCCGGCCGCGTCGCTGCGGCTGGTTCGATGCCGTGGTCGGTCGCTATGCGCAGATGGTCAACGGCGTGGACCTCTGGGCCTTCACGAAGCTGGATGTTCTGGATACGCATCCGACTCTCCGGATCTGCACCGCCTACGAGCTGGACGGCCGGCTCATGACCACCATGCCGGCCAGCCTCGCCGCGTTCCAGCGCTGCACGCCGGTCTACGAGGAGATGCCCGGCTGGATGCAGCCCACGAGCCAGGTCACGCGCTATGAGGATCTGCCGCCCCGGGCGCGCGCCTACGTGGAGCGGCTGGTGGCGCTGATCGGCGGCAAGCTCGGCATCCTTTCGGTCGGCCCCGGACGCGAGACCACACTGCGGCTGGGGTTGTGAAGGCGGTTCGCGGGATGCGGAGGGCGGCGTCCGGCTGCCGGACACCGGAATCCGGACGCCGGGATCTACTATATCGCGTCGCGTGACCAACAGACTCATGCCAGAATCTCCCGACAACGTTCCTGCCCACATCGCCGTCATCATGGATGGCAACGGGCGCTGGGCTAAGCAGCGCGGGCTCTCCCGGTTGAAGGGGCATGAGGCCGGCGCGGAGACGGTCCGTTGCGTGATACGCTACTGCCGCGACGCCGGCGTGCGTTTTCTCACGCTCTATGCCTTCAGCACCGAGAACTGGGCGCGCCCGCCGGCCGAGGTGATCGGGCTCATGGCGCTGCTGAAGAAGTTCCTCCGCGACAATGAGCCGGAACTGCACGAGCACCAGGTGCGCCTGCGCGTCATCGGCCGGCGCGGCGATCTGGATTCGTCCATTGTGCGTGAGCTGGAGCGCGTGGAGCGGGACACCGCCGCCTATGCGCGCGGCCAGTTCATCCTGGCGCTGAGCTACAGCGGGCGCAGCGAACTGGTGCAGGCGGCGCAGGCGATCGCGGAGGACGTGCGGCGCGGCGTCCTCCGGCCGGAGGCCATCGACGAAGCCACGATCACGGCGCACCTCTATGCGCCGGATGTCCCGGACCCGGACCTGATCGTGCGCACGAGCGGCGAGATGCGCATCAGCAACTTCCTGCTCTGGCAGTGCGCCTACAGCGAGTTTTACGTGACGCCGGTCCTGTGGCCTGATTTTCGCGAGCCGGACTTCCGCGCGGCGCTGGATGCCTTCCGGCAGCGGCAGCGTCGCTACGGACGCGTGGAGGAACGCCCATGACCCCCATACTGAAACGCGTTGCCGCCGGCGTCACCATTGGCGCGTTCTGGGCCGTGGTGCTGCTCTATGTCCCGCCCATGGGCCTCTTCCTGCTGCTGCTGGCCTGCTCCACGCTCTGCCAGTGGGAGTTTTACAAGCTGGCGGAGCAGGGCGGGTTCGCCACCTGCCGGGCGATCGGGCTGGCGCTGGGCGCGCTGTGGCTGGTCACCCTGTTTGCGTATCCAGCCGGATCCGGCGGTGTCCGCCTGGAGCCGCTGCTGCTGATCGGCGCCGGTTCCCTGCTGCTGGTGCACCTGCTGTTCGACCCCCGTGCCCGGCGCCCCATGGAGTCGGCTGCCATCACCCTGCTGGGCCTGTTCTACGTCCCGTTCCTGATGGGCTTCTTCATCCGGCTGGCGCAGTGGGATGCCCCCGGACCGCTCATCCTGAGCCGCGGCGGCATCTTCCTCGCGTTCTATGCCTCGCTGGTGGTCAAGTTTACCGACGTGGGCGGATATGCGGCCGGCATGATCTGCGGCCGACACAAGATGTTCCCGCGCATCTCGCCGGCCAAGTCGTGGGAAGGACTGGCCGGCGGACTGACCCTGGCGGTGGCCTTCAGCGTCGGGGCGGTCCTGGTCGCGCGCTCCTGGTCCGTGGTGCCCGTGACGCCGCTGACGCACATGAGCCTTCCCGTGGCCGCCGGGCTGGGTCTGCTGCTGGGCGTGGTGGGCGTGCTCGGCGACCTGGTGGAGTCGATGTTCAAGCGCTCGGTTAACGCCAAGGATTCCAGCGGCATCCTCCCCTTCATGGGCGGGTTGCTCGATGTGTTCGACAGCCTGCTCTTCGCGCCGGCCGTGTTGTATTTCCTGCTTCCCTTACTGTAACATGCATGAACCGAACTCCAGCTGGAATTCAGGATTCAGAATCCAGTATACAGACGCCCGACTCCTGACGCCTGACGCCTGACGCCTGAAATGCGATCCCTCACCATACTCGGCTCCACCGGCTCGATCGGCGAAAGCGCGCTGCGCGTCGTCGCCGCGCTGCCGGACCGCCTGCGCGTCACCGGGCTGGCCACGCGCACCCGCGTGGCGCGCGTCCTGGAGCAGGCCGCACAGTTCCACGTGCGGCAGGTGGCGGTCGGCGATCCTGCGGCCGCGGCCGAGGCGCGCCGCCTGGCGCCGCCCGGCGTGCGTGTGCTGGCCGGGGATGACGGCGTGGCGGAGCTGGCTGCCGCGGATGATGCTGGCATCGTGCTCTGCGCGCTGGTGGGGATGGCCGGGCTGCGGCCGGTTCTTGCCGCCATGGAAGCCGGCCACGACGTGGCCCTGGCCACCAAGGAAGTGCTGGTGGCGGCGGGCGAGCTGGTCATGGCCGCGCGCGCGCGCCGGAACGTGCGCATCCTGCCGGTGGACAGCGAGCACAGCGCGATCTTCCAGTGCCTGCAGTCGCCGGTCTGCACACCGTCCTGCGTCCGCCCGCCCGGCGCACCGGCCGCGCAGGCCGCGGAAACACGCGTGCAGCAGCTGATGCTGACCGCCTCGGGCGGGCCGTTCGCCAGCCGCCCGGAGATTGATTTCGACCGGGTCACGATCCAGCAGGCGCTGGCTCATCCGCGCTGGGCCATGGGCCGCAAGGTCACGATTGACTCCGCCACCATGATGAACAAGGGGCTGGAGATCATGGAGGCGCGCTGGCTCTTCAACGTGCCGCTGGATCGCATCAACGTGGTGGTGCACCCCGAAAGCGTGGTACATTCCCTCGTCGCGTTTGTCGACGGCGCCTGGCTGGCCCAGCTTTCGCCGCCGGACATGCGCTTTGCGATCCAGTATGCCCTGACCTGGCCGGACCGCGCCGCCGCGGACATGCCGGCGATGGAACTCTCCCGCCTGGCGCGCCTCCACTTTTCGGCGCCGGACGAACAGCGCTTCCCCTGCCTGCGCCTGGCGCGGCAGGCCGCTGCGGCCGGCGGAACGTGCCCGGCAGTGCTGAATGCCGCCAACGAGATCGCCGTGGAGGCGTTTCTCGCAGGGAAGACGAGCTTTTCAGGGATCTGGCAGACCGTGGAACAGGTGCTGAGCCGGCACGAGCGCAGGGCGGTCAACGGGCTCGACGACATCGTTGCCGTGGACCGCTGGGCGCGCGGGGCGGCGAGTCCGTGCTGCGGGGCGTGAAAGTGGTACGAGTCTAGGACACAGAGGGCACAGAGGAATGCACCGAGACCACAGAGGATTTCTTGTCCGTGGCCGGCGTGCCGGCCGCGGCAATAGAATATTCGCTCGGTGATCTCTGCTTTTCTCTGTGGCCTCGGTGTCCTTTCGGATAGGAAGCAGGAACCCATGGATTGGATGCACATACTTTCGATTGCCGGCCGCGTGGTGCTGGTGGTCCTGCTGGTCGGGCTTGTGATTTTCGTTCATGAGCTGGGGCACTTCCTGGCCGCGCGCCGGCTGGGGCTGGTGGTGGATGTCTTTTCGCTCGGGTTCGGCCCCGCGCTCTGGAAGCGCAAAATCGGCGTCGTCGTCTACAAGATCAGCGCCATCCCCCTGGGCGGCTATGTTGCCATTCCGCAGCTCGATCCTTCCGGCATGGAAACCGTGCAGGGCGAAACCGGCAGCGCCGGCAAGGACAAGGACAAGGATACGGAATTGCCGCGCGACCTGCCGGCGATTCCGCCGTGGAAGCGGATCGTGGTCGCCGTCGCCGGGCCGCTGGGCAACGTGCTCCTGGCCTTTGTGCTGGCCTGGTGGATCTACCTGACGCCCCATGCCGTCACCGGCGGCGCCAGCACCCTGGTCGGCACCGTGGAGACCAACTCCCCGGCCTGGTTCGCGGGGTTGCGCCCCGGGCAGGTGATCGAGCGGGTCAACGGCGAGCGCGTCTCGACCTGGTACGACTTCATGATCGAGTGCCACCTGGTCGGCGATCCGGCCAGGGGTGTGGCCCTGACGGTCAACGACAGCGGAACGGCGCGGGAGCTGCGGGTGCCGCTGGTGACCCTGACCAACGCCGGGATCAACCTGAGCGCCATTGCCGGGCTCGCGCCCAAGAGCCTCTGCCAGGTCGGCGAGGTGGTCTCCAACAGCGTGGCCGATGCCGGCGGGCTGAAGGCCGGCGATTCCCTGCGACTGGTGAACGGCCTGCCGATTGTGGGGGCACAGCAGTTTGTAGACTACATGGCAGCCAACGGCACCAACGCCGTGCGCATCGAGCTGACGCGCGGCAACGCCCCGCTGAGCGTCCTGCTGCTGCCGCGCATGGACGAGGCCGCCGGGAAGCCGCTGATCGGCGTGCGCCTCGGCGATGCGTTTCTCGATGTTCCGCCCTGGATGCAGTACAGCAAGCCCGGGCGGCAGATCAAGGCCGACGCCTCGGCCGTGTTCCGCCTCCTGCGGGCGCTCTTCTTCCCGCAGCACAAGGGCGAGTCGCAGCGCGCCGCCAACTCGGTCGGCGGCATGCCCACGATCGTGGTCGTGCTCTGGGACGCCATCAAGACCGGGCTGCTCAACTGCCTGGGGCTGCTGCGCATGATCAGTATCAACCTGGCCATCATCAACCTGCTCCCCATTCCGGTGCTGGATGGCGGACACGTGATGTTTGCGCTGTATGAGGTCATCACGCGCCGCAAGCCCAACCCCCGGTTCATGGCCATCGTGGTCAACTTTTTCGCCGTGCTGCTGATCGGCCTCATGCTGCTGCTGATCGTGCGCGACCCGATCGTGCGGCGCGTCACACCGAAGCAGTGGCCGTGGAAACACGCGGCAGCGGCCAGCACCAACGCGGCCCCGGCCGAAGCCACGCACCCATGACGGGCAGGGCCCATGCCGTGAGCCTCTCGCGCCACGGGCCGGCGCTTGTGTTTCTGTGGGAGCGCCACCCCGTGGCGCGATCGGCAGGTGCGCTGCCGTTCCGGGTTTGGCAGGCGTAACGGAGGAAACACCCATGCAGCCTGTGCGACGGCCGACCCATCGGATCATGCTCGGCAGTCTGGGCATTGGCGCCGGGGCGCCGGTCAGCGTGCAGACCATGACCAAGACCGACACGCGCGATGTCGCCGCCACGGTGGCGCAGATCCGCGCGGTGGCCGCCCTCGGGTGCGACATCGTGCGCCTGGCCGTGCCGGATGCGGCCGCCGCCGCGGCGCTGGCGGAGATCCGCCGCCAGGTGCAGGTGCCGCTGGTGGCGGACATCCACTTCGACTACCGCCTGGCCATCGCGGCGATTGAGGCGGGGGTGGACGGCCTGCGCATCAACCCCGGCAACATCGGCGGCGACGGGCACGTGCGCGCCGTGGTGGCGGCCGCGCGGCCGCGGAAGATCCCGATCCGCATCGGCGTCAACGCCGGCTCGCTGGAAAAGGGGATCCTGGAGCGCCACGGCTCGGCCACGCCCGAGGCGCTGGTCGAAAGCGCGCTGCACCACGTGGCGCTGCTGGAAGCCGCCAACTACCGCGAGATCAAGATCTCCGTGAAGGCCTCCGACGTGCCCCGCACCATCGCCGCCTACCGGCTGCTGGCGGCGCAGACCCGCTACCCGCTGCACCTCGGCGTGACCGAGGCCGGGACCTTCCTGGCCGGCACCGTCCGCTCCTGCGCCGCCATGGGCGTGCTGCTGCAGGACGGCCTCGGCGACACCATCCGCGTCTCGCTCACGGCCGACCCCTGCGAGGAGGTTCGCGTGGGGGTCGAGCTGCTGCGCGCCTTTGCCCTGCGCGCGCCGGGCGCGGCCGTCACGTCCTGCCCGACCTGCGGCCGCACGCAGGTGGATGTGGCCGGCGTGGCGCAGGAGATCGAGCGGCAGCTCGAGGCGCACTACCGCGGCAACCCCGCCGCACCCCGGCCGCACGTGGCCGTGATGGGGTGCGTGGTCAACGGCCCGGGCGAGGCGCGCGAGGCAGACATCGCGCTGGCCGGCGGCAAGGACGTCTTCCTGCTCTACGTGCACGGTCAGCAGAGCGCCACCATTCCGCAGGCAGAAGCCGTGGCGCGGGTGGTGGACCTGGTGAAGGGGTGGAAGGCGTAGTACACGGTTTCGCAATTCGGTTTGTTGTCCGCAGATTGCGCAGATTAACGCAGATTTCTCAATCTGCGTTAATCTGCGCAATCGGCGGACAGTTCAAAATGTGCCAAGTCAATTTCCGATCACCGCGTGACAAGCGGGGTGGTCCGCGCTGCTGGTACGCGTGCAGAAGGGTGAAGAGGTCGTGATCAGCCGGGCTGGGAAGCCCATCGCCAGCCTGGTGCCGTATCATGCCGATCGCCGCCCGCGCAAGCCGGGCGCACTGCGGGGCAAGATCCGGATCGCAGCGGACTTCGATGTGTTGCCGGATGACTTGGCGGAGGCGCTGGGGGCTGCGAAGTCATGAGAGTTCTGCTGGTTACGGACGACACCACCGTCAAACGGTACGGCGTATCGCGGTTGCTGGCGTGACCCACGGGGCAATTGTCCGCATTGTTTGCCATTATGACATTTTCCGCGCTTGCATGGGCTGGCGCATCGGTCCTACACTTCACGTTTGTCCGCCGCGAGCGGAGAAAGGAACCACATCATGGAGAGCGTCGTTTTCAACGGCTGGAAGTGCGTGCGGCTGGCGAACCAGGAGGTTGAGGTCATTGTCACCTGCGATGTCGGGCCGCGCATCATCCGCTTCGGCTACATCGGCGGGGCCAACCTGTTTGCCGAGATTCCGGGGCAGCAGGGTGGGCAGGGCGAGGCGGAGTGGCAGCTGCGCGGCGGGCACCGGCTGTGGGTCGCGCCCGAGGCCAAGCCGTGGAGCTACGAGCTGGACAACGCGGCCTACGAGGCGGTGGAGGCGATCGCCGGCGGCGTGCGCGTGCGGCAGAAGGCCGGCCCGGTCACGCGCATTGCCAAGCAGATGGACATCGTGCTGGACGATTCCAGCAACACGGTCACCGTGAAGCACACGCTCACGAACAAGGGCGGCAAGCCGGTCGAGTGCGCGCCCTGGGCGCTGAGCGTGATGGGCCCGGGCGGTCAGTCGATCATCCCGCTGCCGGCCAAGATCTCTCACACGGAGCGGCTGCTGGCCAACCAGAGCTGGAGCATCTGGGGCTACACGGACTTTGCCGATCCGCGCTGGACCATTGGCAGCCGGTACCTGCTCTTCCGCCAGGACCCGGCGCGCGGCCCGAACAAGCTGGGAATTGCGCACCGTGAGAAGTGGGTTGCGTACCAGCGCGAGGAGTTCCTCTTCGTGAAGTACTTCGAGCGCCTGGACGACATGGCCTACCCGGATGGCGGCTGCAACTACGAGACCTTCTCCAACCAGGACATGCTGGAGATGGAGAGCCTCGGCCCGCTGACCACGCTCCGGAAGGGCGGGGCCATCACGCACACGGAGACGTGGAAGCTCTTCCGCAATGTGCCGCGCTGCCAGTCCGAGGCGGATGTGGACCGCCTGGTGCGCCCCCTAGCAGCTTGCCGGTCATAGCGTGGTACCTGCACAAACTTTGTGCCGGCCAAGCTGCTAGTTTTGGGGAAGCAATCGCCAAGCGCCGGATGACGTCAGCGCGCGCCCTCCGACGGACCCGATTGCGGGGGCGGAGGTAGCGGTGGTGTGCCTTGTTGGGCTGCTTTCATTCTACTCTCTCGAATTTCGCACCGGATGAAATGACGGACTACCGTAATGATTACGGATGCAGCGACTCCGACTGGGCTGAATTCCCACCAGGGAGTTGATCGCTTCTTGAATCGGCGTCTTCATTTCATCCATGCGCAACAGTCCAATGCTCAACCATCAGAGCATCCGGAATCAATCTTCTGCCTGTAATTGAACCCTCGCCACCCGCTGAAAGCGGGTGGCTCAACTAGCAGCCTGGCCGGCAGACGGTTTGTGCCTTCACCAGGCTAAGCCCGGCCGGGCTGCTAGGCTAGTACTGCTTCTCGTACTCGCCCTTGCCCAGGCGCTTGAGCTTGGTGAAGCCGGCGGTCTTGGCGCGGGCATCGAGCGAGGAGGCGGACCGGCCGATGGCCGGTGCGCTGATGATCTTGCGGACTGGCGCGCCGCAGCGGGGGCATGCCGTCACCGGCGGTTCGCGCAGCCCGCGTACCAGCTCAAATCCGGCGCGGCAGAACTCGCATGCCGGGGCCGGCGAGGCGGCTTCGTATTCGTACGTGGGCATGGGGGCGGTCAGGGTGTCGCGGTCTTCTGCGGCACGGGATCCGGCGGCTCAGGCCACCAGCAGTTGACCGTGCCGTTGACGATCGCGCGGGCCAGCCGGGCGGCAGCGCGCGGCAGGGCGTCGCGCTGCGTGGAGGGCAGGTCGGACTGGGTGCGGAAGATGTCGTCACCGGTGACCTTGACGAGCCGGGTCATGACCTTGCCCGTGGCGCACTCGTACACCTTTACGTCGGCGGTCACAACCAGCCGGTACTCCACCGAGAGATAGGGGCGGTTGTGGTCATAGTTCATCGGCTCGAGCTTGCAACTGGTGATGCGGCCGACGACCTCGAGCGCGGCATTCTCGCGGTCCACGATTTGCATGGTTCCCTCGCGCCGGAACTCCGACAGCACGGCCTGCGTGGTAATCGCCTCGATTTGCGGGTAACCGGAGGCGTTCTCAAAGGTCGGCACGGAGATGGTCCGAAGCTCCAGCGGCACCGAGCTGCCGGTCTGGTAGCTTTCGCACCCGGTCAGGGCAGCGGCCAGGGCGGTAGCAAAAAAGGCTTTAGCGAATGACGGCATTGGTCCCTCCTTGCCAGGGCAGCAGGATGGCGCGCCGTTCGAGCACCTTCATGCGCGCCGCCGCAGCCTTGGCCTGCGGGGCGTCCGGGTATCGACGCAGGAAATCGCGGTAGGCGGCGAGGGCGGCGGGCCGGTCATTGCGGTTGCGGTCGTAGAAAACCGCCTGCCCGTAGGCCGCCTCCACAGTCTGCCGCTCGAGCTCCTTGAGGCAGTTTTCCATGTCGGAGGAGAGCGCATCGCCGGGAAACTTCCGCAAAAACGCGTGCAGCGCCGAGACGGCGTCGATGCGCGACTGCGCGTCACGCGGGTGGTCGATCGCGAACTGGCTGCGGTTGAGCGCCGTCCGGTAGGCGGCCTCGCGGGCGGAGGTGGAGGCCGGGAAGCGGTTCTGCACCAGTTCGTAGGCGGCGATGGCCTCGGCTGTGTTTCCTTCGACCTCCTGCAGGTGGCCGATGCGCAGCGCAACGTACGGCGCGTTCGTCCAGTTGGGACCGTTGATCAGGATGCGCTCGTACATCCGGCGGACGCCGCTGATGTCCTTGGCCGTGACGCCGCGGAAGCTGCGCTCGTCCGTGCACAGGGAGTTCGCGCAGCGGCACTGGCGCTCGACCGTGTCGAGGAAGGGGAACTGGCCGGAAAAGTAGATGACCAGGTACTGGTACTCGAGAAAGGCCTCTTCGAAGCTGCCGCTTTCCTCGAGCAGGCGCGCCAGGTTGCGCTGGGCCACGACCGCCTCGGGCGAGTTGTGCCACTTGTGCACCAGCGAGCGGTTGGCCGAGATCGCCCGGCTCCGGCGCTTTTCCGACTCGTAGCGGGTCGCCAGCGCGAGTTGCTCGGCCGGGGTGTCGGCGCTCGGGCGGTGCCACATCGACGGCGTCTTGCGGTCGGGCTTCTCGTACGGGTCGGTTTCCTTGAAAATGGGCGCTGCCAGGCCGCTGTCCTGGCCGAGCGCCGACAGTGCGGTCAGCAGCAGCGCCAGGGTCATGACATGGATTCGAGCTGGGATGATGCGGCTCATGCGTTATATCTCCGGCGGACGCGTTGCCGTGCAACCGCGCGCACGGGCCTGCGCGGCGTCGGGGCTTGCGTCGCCACCCGTCCGACCGTTAGACTGCACCGTGTCGTCTGATTGCACCCCGGGACCTCGGCGTCGTACAACACGACGCCTGGGGAAGTCGAGTGGCGCGTAAGCCCATCAACCATAGCAAACGCAGCATGGATGTTGAAGCATGAAAAAAGTTCTGATTCCCACGAAGCTGGATTCGATCGCGGCTGAAATCCTCCGCACCCACGGCGGCTATGCGGTGGTGCAGGATGCCAAGACGCCCCTGCCGGACCTGGCTGCGGCCCATCCGGATGCCCATGCGCTGATCGTGCGCAGTGAAAAAGTGACCCCCGCGGTCATGGATGTGCTGTCGCGGCTGCGGGTGGTGGTGCGCGCCGGTGCCGGCTACGACAATGTCGACGTCAAGTACGCCCGCAAGCGCGGCGTGGATGTCATGAACACGCCCGGTGCCAACGCCAATGCCGTGGCCGAGGAGGTTATTGCCCTGATGCTGGCCGACGCCCGCTGCATTGTGCCGGCCGACGCCTCGGTCCGCCGCGGCGAGTGGGAGAAAAAGGCCTTCATGGGGCGCGAAATCACCGGCAAGACCGTGGGCATTGTCGGGCTGGGCAACATTGGCCGCCTCGTGATCCGGCGCCTGCGCGGCTTCGAGTGCCGCATCCTCGGCTATGATCCGCTGGTCACCATCGAGCGCGCCCGCGAATTCGGCGTCGAGCCGGTGGACCTGGATGAGCTCTTTACCGAGGCGGACTACATCACGCTGCACATCCCCGAGACCGAGAGCACGCGCGGCCTGGTCGGCGCCAGGCTGCTGAGCCTGATGAAGCAGCATGCCACCATCGTCAACTGCGCCCGCGCCGGGATCATCGACGAGCCGGCGCTGCGCGAGGCGCGCAAGGCCAAGAACCTGCGCTTTCTCAATGATGTCTACCCGAAGGATGAGCCCGGCCCCAAGAGCGTGGCGGACATTGCCGACATCCTGATGCCGCACCTCGGCGCCAGCACGCACGAGGCCAACTACGTGGCCGCGGAGCGCGCCGCCCGCGAGCTGATCGACCTCGACGACAAGGGCGTCACGTCGTTCATCGTCAACCGCGACATCCCCGAGGGGCTGGACCGCACCTACTGCGAGCTGGCCTTCTCGCTCGGCAAGCTCACCCGCGAGCTGGCCGGCAGCACGGCGCCGCTGCGCGCCGTGGAGACGAGCTTCTACGGGCAGCTCGAGCCGTATTCCCGGTGGCTGCTGGTCTCCATCCTGGCCGGCGTGTGGGAGGATTTCGACCGGCTGAACGACCATGACGCGGCCGTCAAGTTCCTGGCCGCGCGGGGCATCGAATACAACAACCGACCGATCGACTCCGAGAAGGGGTTCCCGAACTCGATCACGGTTGATCTGGTCACCGAAGTTTCCGAGGGGCGGCTGAAGCGCACCAGCGTGCGCGGCACCGTGGCCGAGGGGATGCTCATGGTCGCGCGCATCAACGAGTTCGACCGCCTCTATTTTCCGCCCTACGGCGGCAACCTGGTGTGCATGTATCAGGACCGCCCGGGCGTCGTGGCCGCCATCGCCGGTCATCTGGCCGCGGCACAGATCAACATCGAGGACATGCGCAACCCGCACGACCTCCACACCAACCGCTCGCTGGCCATCCTGCGCGTCAACAAGCCCGTGCCCGCGGAGGTGGTCCAGGCGCTGGGCAAGGACATTTCCGCGCTGCTGGCGCTGTACATCGAATTGTAAATTTTGCTCCGCAAAATTTACTTCGGGGGTGCTGGCTGCAGATTGCGCAGTTGGATCGCCTGCCGCGGATGGTGGCCCGCGCGTTCCGCCGCGCGGGCAGATCACGTTACGTATACGAAAGAAACCTTCCCCTATCGGGTACCCACACGCATGCCAGCCGACACGCACCTCCCGCTCACCGTGGTCTCCGTGATGGTCTCCCGCGATGCCGTGGACCCGCTGATCGAGGCGCTGGCCGAGCGGGAGATCTGCGCCTCCTCGTGGGATGATGTGGAATGCGCGCAGAGCCGGCTGAGCATCTTCCTTCCTGCCGCGGCAGCCGTGGCAGACACCTGCCACGCGCTCGTCGCCGCCGGCCACGCGATGGGGCTGACCCTGACCCCTGCGGTCGAGTTGCTCCCGGAGCAGGACTGGGCCGAGAGCTGGAAGCGGTTCTTTCGCGTGCAGCGCGTGTCGGAGCGCATCGTCATCCGTCCGACCTGGGAGCCGTACGAGCCGCTTCCCGGCGACTGCGTGGTGGACCTGGATCCGGGCATGAGCTTCGGCACCGGTAACCATGCCACCACGCAGGCCTGCCTGGTCTTCCTGGACCAGCTCGCCGCGGCCGACGCCTGCCGCAGCGTGCTCGATATGGGGTGCGGCTCCGGCATCCTCGCCATTGCCGCGCGCAAGCTCGGGTTTGTGGAGGTCGCCGCGTTCGACAATGATCCCGACGCCGTGGCCATTGCCCGCGAGAACGCGGCGGACAACGGCACCGGCGTGGTCTTCGAGGTGTGCGACCTGGCGCAAAACACGCGCCGCGCCGACGTCGTGGTCGCTAACATCCTCGCGCCGGTGCTGATCGAGCACGCCGGAGTCATTTCCGCCGCGGTCAGGCCGGGCAGGCAGGGAGCCCTGATCCTCTCGGGAATCCTTGACACGCAGTACACCGCCGTGCGCGCCGCCTTCGAGGCGCAGGGGTTCGAGGAGCAGCGGAGCCTGCTGCTCGGCGAATGGCGCAGCGGGCTGCTATGTAGATAACAATACGTACGACCGGCCTCGTCGCGAACCGGTCTTGATCACAACGCCCGCAAAAGCCTTGAAAAATATTATTCGCGCCACGGGGTGGCGCTCCCACAGTTCAAAAACACCCCGTCAAATCTGTGGGAGGCGGCCCCTCCCGCGCGATGTCTGTCGTTTTCTCAAGTTTTCGCATGTTACACCGGAACGATCTAATCCGAACGACAGAAATGAGTTCATGTACA
>JBAWXQ010000041.1:0-16988 GCA_037144015.1 bacterium | reverse complement strand
AGCCGCTGCGATCCATGTAGCGGCGCACCAGGCGCACGCGCTCGCGCATGTCCGACACCTGCTGGTAATCCGAGGCGATCGCCGCCTGCCGGTTTTTCTGCAGCCGAATGAGCTGGTCGGTCGCAAAGGGCCCGGCCAGCAGCGTCGCCAGCAGCGCCACCCAGAGGCCGGACGCGGCGGAGAGCCCCAGCACCAGGCGGCGCCGGGAAACGGCTGTCAGCTCGCGCTGGCGCCACGCCGCGGGCGTCAGGTCAAGCGTTGCGCCTTCCACGGAGCGCCGGCACAGGCCATCGGCGGCCGTGGCGTTGGCCGGCGCCGAGACGCAGCGCACCGGCGTCGACGAAACCGCCGCGCGGATGGAATCCAGCACGGATGCGGCCGGCGCGGCCGCGGAAAGCACCATCACCTCCTGCAGCGGCAGGGCGCCCGCCTCCATCTCCGCCTGGAACAGCGACAGCGTCAGCTCGCGGGCCAGGTCGGCGTCTTCCACGGGACGCCCGAGGCCGCGCGCCACCACCGGCAGGCCGCGGTCGAGCACCAGCAGGTCCCACTCGCCGCCCTGCGCGATCAGCACGGCCTGGCGCCCCTCGCCGGCGGGCAGCAGGTTCTGCTCGCGCAACATGCGCCACCAGGCCAGCAGCGCCACGTCCACGCGGACCACGCGCAGCCCCGAGGCGGCGCGGGCCTGGTCGATCACCTGCATGTGGCGGTCCGGGGCCGCCGCGGCAAAGATTGTGATCTGCTCCGCATCCTCGGAAAGCACTTCCCAGCCGATGGAGAGCTCGTCCCCGGGAAACGGCGAAAGCTTGTCCATCTGCAGCAGCACAGCGTCGGTCAGCTCCTCGCGCGTCAGCGCGGGCATGCGCAGCACGCGCAGCAGCAGAAGCGACGTGGGCAGCCCCAGGACCACGGCGTCGGCGTGCAGCTCCGCGCGCGCCCGGACCAGGCCCTCGATCAGCGGGGCGGCAAGCTGCGCCGCGTCGGCCGGAGCCCCGGGAAGTGTCTCCACCGCCGGCACCGGCCATTCGCCCGACACGCCGCGCGACCATCCGGCGCGGCCGTGGACCATGCCGACGCCGTACAGGCGCCCGCTTTCCAGGACCAGCGCCATGACGGAATCGTTCGGCAGCCGGGCAGGCGACAGCCCCATCGCGGCTGGGCGAACAGCCGCGCGCAGACGCGTGCCTGCACCGCGAAGCCCATCCATCAAACTCTTGCCCGTTAGCGCCACCCGTTGCGTCTCCTTTAAGCAGGAGTCAGGAGTCAGAATTCAGGAGTCAGAAGGAATTATTCTGAATTCTGACTCCTGACTCCCTCTTCCCTCACGTCTCCTCGCGCCACTGCTGGATCCTCAGCTTTTTCAGCCGCGGGTCCCATTCCACGATCGCCCAGATGCGCCGGGTCACGCGGCCCACCTGCCCGACGGCGGTCACGCGGAAGACCGACGACTGGGTGCCGACCAGATTCGCCACGGCCGGATCCATCCCCGGGATCCGGGCCATGAAATCCGCGACGCTCTTGAACCCGGTGTCCGGTATCCCGTTGGCGCCTTCCGAAACCTGCCGTTCCCGCTCCTCGAGGATCGCATGCGCCACCAGGTCGTCGACGCCCGGAAGGGTCATGAGCACACGCAACCCAGCGGCGTTGACATTGACCTTGCCATCGCCGTACGTGGTCAGCATGTCCTGCATCCCCGAGAGCACCTTGCGGCGCGCCGGGGGTTCATCTGGATTCAGAACACCGCCCGATAGTATCGTCTCATTGAATCCCTTTACAAGGAGAAGTTCCCGCACCGTGTCCACCGGGCCGTTGCGGGCGCGGTAGGGCGCCGGGAGGGTGGTGTAGTAGTCCTCGGTCTCAGCGCCGTTCTGCCGGGGGAGCGTGTCCTTGTCGACCCAGTCGTTAAAGGAGTCGACCAGCGTGGGCCAGAGCTCCTCGGGGACGCCGCCGACCCGCAGGATGCGTTCCCAGTCCTCATCGGTGAGCTTGTTCACGTTTCGCCGGCCAGGCTCCGGCTCGATGTCGAGCCGGATGTACCCCTCGCCCAGCTTTTCAACCAGGCCGGCGACCGGCTTGCCCTGCTTGAGCAGCAGGGCCGGCTGGTACCAGCGGTCCTCCGCGACCGCCTCCGGCGCCTCACCGCCGCTGACGGTCGCCTGCTTGTCCATCAGCATCTCAGCGATCGTGATGCCGGACATGGCCAGATACTCGGCCTGGTGGCGCTTGCGCGTCACGGAGAGCACCTGGGTTTCCAGGTGCGCATCGAAGGCGAACGAGATCACCAGGATGCTCAGCAGCGCGATGGTCCAGATGGCGACAATGAGGCCGGAGCCGCGGCGGGAGCGCACGCCGGTGGAAGGTGGAGGGTGGAGGGTGGAGGGTGGAGGGTGGTGGGTGGCGAGGATGTCGGACGTCGGACAGCGAACGGTCCCCGGTCGACGCGGTCGGCGGGCGCGTTGCCGCAGGCATTGCCAAAGCGCGTGCTGAACACGGCCACCGGCCGCGTCTACAGTACTTATATTTCGCTCCTCGTGCATCCATCCACCCTCCACCCTCCACCCTCCACCCTCCACCCTCCACCATCCACCATCCACCATCCACCATCCACCAAAGTAAATCGCGCCGCGATTTACCTCCCCCACGACCGGTCGGCCATGGGCAGCCGCACAATCCGCTTCATCTCCAGCGGCTCCTTCCCCTCCTCCGGGGGCTGGATGAACAGCGTGATCTCGACTGCGTACGGCACCCGGTTGGAGGAGACCCAGTCGTCGGCCCACTTCAGCTCCGGCTTCTCGTTCTCGACCCTGGCCGGCTGGCTGATGTCGAGCGTGCGGCAGTTGAAGCCGACCACGCGCGTCGACAGCAGCACGCCGGAAATCTTGTCGATCTCAAAGTCCGCCTGCTGCAGGTCGAGCCGCCAGGAGCGCACGGTCAGACCGGTGCGGGTCTTGCCCCGCGGATCCGTGACCTCGCCGACAGAGACCTCCACCGCATGCGGCATGCCGGCATACGGCGCATCCGCGCCCACCAGCGCCGTGCCCAGCTTGGTCCACCGGACGCTGTCGCGCGCCGTGGCGCCGTCGCCCTCGTCCGTCAGCATGAAGCCATACCCGGGCGCGGGCGGCGGACGCCAGTAGGTCGAGCGCAGCCCCATGACCAGCTGCTCCATGATATAGTCGCCCTGGTGCAGGCTGTTGGAAAGCTCCGTGCCGGAGCGCCAGGCGCGCACCGCGGCGTTGAACCCCAGGAAGGCCACGGTCGCGACCATCGCCATCAGCCCGACGGCGAGGATCAGTTCAATGAGCGTCATTCCATCGCGCCGCTGCGCGGCGCGATTTTTGGCGACAGTCGAACGGTGCGACGCTGCGCCGGTGCGCCCGGCCAACTGCCAACCCGTCCAACTGTTCAACTGGCTGACTGTCTTCACTTGTCCCTCTGCCAGACGTAGCGCACGAGTTCCTCGCACGCCTGGCCGCCTTCGCCGCCCTCGCCCCAGAGGACGCGCGTGCGCACCACATACAGCTTGTCCTTCTCTTCGTCCTTGGGGTCCTTTTCGTCCACCACGCGCTCGAAACTGAACCCCTCGCATAGGCTGGTGTCCTTCTCCACGGTGTAGTCGGTCTTCACGTCCTTGGAGGTCTCAATCGGCTCGGGGTAGGCCAGTTCGCCCAGCCCCAGCACCCACTGGACCTGCTCGTAGTCGCGCGCCAGCCGCATCGTGCGCAGGCAGGTGGAGAGGCTGGCCAGCAGGACGGTCAGGCCGATCCCCAGGATCAGCGAGGTCAGCAGGACCTCGACGAGGGTGAAGCCGGCGCGGCGGGCGGTGGCAGGAGGTGATCGGTGACCGGTGATCGGTGATCGGTGTTGAGCGTTGGGCGTTGGATGTTCGATGTTGAATGTTCGATGTTGAACATCCGTCGCGCCCGTCGCTGGCAGGAGCTTTGTCATTCGCCCCCCTCCCCCTCGATCGAGGCCATGCCGAGCATGTCCACTTCAAGGATCAGCACGGTTCCGGAGTCGTCCGAGATGCGCACCCGGTACGGGCGGCAGGTGCCGTTGCTGCGGTAACGGATGCGGAAGGATTCCGTCGCGCCGGCCTCCGCCACGGCGGCCCCGGAAAGATCCTGGTCCGTGTATTCCAGAAATTGCAGATGCGCGCCCTCGAAGGTCTGCTCCGCCCGGATGGCCCCGGTCACATCGCCGGCGCCGGCCAGTTCCTCGGCGCTGACATCCGCGGGCGTGTAGGCCCCGGCAAACGCGCCCACGCCAGACTGATCCAGCCCGCTGGATCCGGCGGCCGGCAGGGAGAGCAGCCGGGAATTCGTGTTGCTCGCGGCCGGTCGTCCCGGCGTGGCGAGCGTGTGCAGCCGGGAGGGCGCGCCCCCCTCGGGTGGCACCCCGGAGGCCGCATCCTCCGGCTCCACATAGGGGCCGCGCCCCTCGCCCTGCTGCGGGCCGGCCTCCACGCGGATCACGCCGCCGGTCTCGCACACGATCTCGGTCTCCACCTGGTAGAGCAGCGCCATGGTACGGGCATAGCGCGCGGACTGCATGTAGCCCAGCGCAGCCGTGCGCACCCGCACGCCACTCATCCCGACGTTGAACTGCGGCAGGATCACCGCCACGAGCACGCCGATGATCGAGATCACGAGGAGAAGCTCGATCAGCGTGAACGCGGCGCGGCCGCGCCGCGTTTCGGGGTTGCTTTGGGGGACATGCCTCATATTTTGTCTGGCGATCAGGGCATCCACCCAGTCCCGCATCGCGCCACGGGGTGGCGCTCCCACAATCTTGCAGCCGCGGCGCGCGTACGCCACGTGAGCACGCCACCCCTTGGCGCGATGCCCGTCGCACGCCCACCCGCCGCGGACGCGGCGGAACAACTGATTTCGCGCCGGCTTCCAGCGGCGCGAAATCAGTTGGTGAGGTCGTCCTCGGTCCCCATGTTCCCGTCCGGACCGGCGGAGCGGATCTCGTACTTGAACTTGCTGGCCTTCTTGTACTGGAACGGCTTGCCCCACGAGTCGTTGAGGTTGGCCTTGTCCAGCATCGCGGCGCCTTCGGCGGTCTCGGTGCACAGTTCATCGAGCGACTCCGGCAGCCGGCTCTTGGTCGCGTCGAAGGTGGAGACCGCCGTGCTGATGGCGGAGATCGACGTGCGCGTGGCCTGCTTGCGGGCATCGTCGCCCTTGCCCGTGAAGTTCACCACCACCACCGCGGCCAGGATGCCGAGGATGGTCACCACCAGCAGCAGTTCCACCAGCGTGAAGCCGCCGCGCGCCGATTTCTCTATTTTCCGTGTGTACCACATGGTCTTGCTCCTTTTGTTCCGTGCCTTCAAAACCGTTCCCACGCCGGGTTCATCTGGTCGTCGGGCGTATCCATCTTCCCATCAAACCCTGATGAGCGGACTTCAAACTTGCCCGCCCCGGTTTTCGTGTACCGAAGCGGATGCCCCCAGGCATCCCGGCTGTCCGTGCCGCCGCCGAGCTCATCCAACGACTCCGGCAGACGGCCCTTGGACAATTCAAACGCCTGGACCGCCGCGCACATGCGGGCAATGGCCGCGTACGTGGTGCGCGTGGAATCCTCGACACTCCGGTTGAGCTGCAGCACCATAAACAGGGCCGCGGCAAAAAGCAGCAGCGCCATGGCCACCACCAGCAGCCATCCCGTGCGTGTGAAACCGCCGCGCGCCTGTCCTGCGCCCATTGTGCCGTCATTCATGTTTGTGCTCCTTCCTGCCCCGTCTACCCGCCATCGGCTGCCCGAGTGGCGGAACGCGCGAGCCACCCGGCAACCACCGACCCAGATCCGATCCGAAAACCCGGCCCGCGAGGCCGCAGGAATTCGCGCCGCGAATTCCTACTTGATCCCCAGCCCGCTCGTGGCCTTGAACACGGCGGTCAGGATGCTGATGGCCACAAAGCCGACCACCAGGGCCACCAGCACAATCAGGATCGGCTCGAGAGCCGTGGTGAAGATCTTGATGTTACGGTCCAGCTCGTTCTCGTACCGGCGGCCGACGTGCTCCAGCGCGCCGGCCATGTCGCCGGTCTGCTCGCCGATGGACATCATGTCGGTCATCATGGACGGAAAGACCTTGCCCGCGGCCAGCGGCCCGGAGATGGTGGTGCCGTCGGTCACGCGCTCGCGGGCGCGCCGCAGCTCCTCGCTGATGACCGCGTTCCCCACGGTCTGCTCGGTGATGCGCATGGCCTGCAGCACCGGCACGCCGTTGGCCAGCAGCGTCTGGAGCGTGCGGGCGAAGTTGGCGTACACGCCCGTGGCAATGATCCCCTTGACCAGCGGCACGCGCAGCTTGAAGCCGTCCCACCAGCGCCGGCCGGGCGGTGTCTTGATGTAGCGCAGAAACAGGATGGCGCCCAGCACCAGGCCGATCAACAGGAAAATGCCGTAGTAGGTGATGAAATGACTGACCCCCAGCAGGATGCGCGTGGGCAGCGGCAGCGCCATGTGCATGCCGTCGAAGACCTTCTTGAACTGCGGCACGATCTTGACCATGGCGATGATGACCGTGATCACGCCGAGGGAGAGCACGATGACCGGGTAGGTCAGCGCCATCACGATGCGCTCGCGCATGTCGAGGATGCGCTCGTAGTGCACCACGAGGCGCGAGAGGACATCCGGCAGCGCGCCGCTGGCCTCGCCGGCGCGGATCATGTTGGCGTAGAGCTCGGGAAAGCTCCGCGGATGGGCGGCCACCGCATCGGAAAGCGCCTCGCCGCGCACGATGCGGTCGCGCAGGTCGCCGGCGGTGCGCGCGGTCGGCGTGATGCCGCCGCCATGGCCGGCGAGGCAGTTGAGCGCCGAGCCCAGGGTCATGCCCGCGGCCAGCAGGTCGCTGAGCTCGGCGGTGAACAGCGACACTTCGCGCGCCTTCATGCGGTCGCGCTCCTCCATCCGCCACCAGGTCTTGCGCCCGCCCGCGGCGGCCGCCACGGCCGCGGCCTTGGCGCCGCCGACCTCGGTCACGGCCAGCGGCGTATGCCCCATGCGCTCCACAACCAGCATGGCGGCACGGCGGTCCACCGCATCGACCTGTCCCTCAATGCGGCGGCCGTCTTTGGCGCGGGCTTTGTAGTTGAAGTTGGGCATGGTTATGAATAGTCATTGGCGCCTCCGGCGCCAACGACTATTCATTCTCCTCCGTGGCGCGGATGACTTCCTCGACCGTGGTAACGCCCGCGAAGACCTTGTCCCAGCCGTCGTCGCGGAGGGTGCGCATGCCGGCAGCCACGGCGGCGGCCTTGAGCTCGTTGGAGGCGCGGCGGTTGATGATGAGTGACTCGACCGTATCGGTCACGGAGAGCAGCTCAAAGATGCCGCGGCGGCCGCGGTAGCCGGTCCGGGTGCACAGGTCGCAGCCGACCGCGGCGAACGCCTGTCGTGAGGGCGGCGGGTTGGGGTTGCTCCACAGGGCCAGGTCAAACGTCTCGGGCTGCCGGCAGTGCGGGCAGAGGCGGCGCACCAGGCGCTGGGCCATCACCGCGGCGACCGCGGAGGCCACCAGGAACGGCTCCACGCCCATGTCGATCAGGCGCGCAAAGGCGCCGGCCGCATCGTTGGTGTGCAGCGTGCTGAACACGAGGTGGCCGGTGAGCGAGGCGTTGATGGCAATCTCCGCGGTCTCGGCATCGCGGATTTCTCCCACCATGATGATGTCGGGGTCCTGGCGCAGAAACGAGCGCAGGATGCGCGCAAAGGTGAGCCCGATGTCCTGCCGCACCAGCACCTGGTTGATGCCGCCCATCTCGTATTCGATCGGGTCTTCGGCCGTCAGGATGCGCACGTCCATGGTGTTGATCTCATGGAGGAAGGCGTACAGCGAAGTCGTCTTGCCCGAGCCGGTGGGGCCGGTGACCAGCATGATGCCATTGGGGCGCTGGATCAGCTTTTCAACCTGGCGCTGCTCATGCGGCGCCAGGCCGAGATCCGGCAGGCGCACAAAATTGCCGCTCTTCTGCAGCAGGCGCAGGCTGATGCTTTCGCCGTAGACCGTGGGCATGGTCGAGACGCGGATGTCGATATCCTGACCGCCCAGGCGGATGCCGATGCGTCCGTCCATGGGCATGCGCTTCTCGGCGATGTCGAGGTTGGCCATGACCTTGAGGCGGGAGAGGATGGCGGCCTTGAGGCGGTTGAGCTGCTGGGGGACGTCGACCTTGTGGAGCACGCCGTCGATGCGGTAGCGGATGCGGAGCTCCTCCTCCATCGGCTCAAAGTGGATGTCGGTCGAGCCCTGGCGGTCGGCCTCGGCAATGATCTGGTTGACAAAGCGGACAATGGAGGCCTCCTGCCCCATGTCGTTCAGATCCAGCTTCGAGATCGTGGCCTCGGTGGTGTCGAGTTCGTAGCGGCCGTCCTCCAGCATGCGCTCGACGGTCTCGGCGCCGACGCCATAGTGCTTGCGCGAGGCCTTCTCGATCGCCTCGGAGGTGCTGAGCGTGATGCGCACCGGGCCGCCGGCCGCCAGGCGCAGGCCGTCGGTCATGCCGATGTTAAACGGGTCGGATGCCGCGACCGTCAGCACGCCGCCGGCCAGGCGGATCGGCATGACGTTGTACTGGTAGACGGCGCGGGCAGCCAGCTTCTGCACGGCCTCGGCCTCGGGCTCGGTCTTGTCGAGCGGGGTGTAGGTGAGCCCCAGGACCGGCGCCAGCTTCTGCAGAAGCTCTTCCTCTTTCGCCAGCCCGAGGCGGACAATAGCCGCCACCATGCCCGTGCCATCCGACCGGTCGGCGGCCAGCACCTGCTCCACCTGGACCTCCGTGAAGAGGCCGGTCTTACGCAGCACCGTGACAATGGCAGCATCGGCCGGTTTCGGCATGAGTGGCAGGCCTTTCCTTGCGACAAACCAAGATTGAATAATAACCCCTGTGGCCCGGAACCGCCACCCCTTTTCACAAGCATGACTTGTGCCAATGCGGATCGCCACTTCCTCATCCTGGTCGGGCAACCCCATCTCGAACACGTCCTCAAAAGGATCGAGCGACACCATAACCAACACTGTCCGCACCCAGGCATCAAAAACGCGATCCCGCTTGGCTACGCATATCCCGAATGCTTAGCGCCGTCCAACAAGGTCCGTTGCAAATCCGCGCTCGGCGGACTACTCAACCACGACGTGGCGTTAATCGCGTGCCGGCGCTGCGGGCAGGGGGCTGCCCGCAATGTAGCCGCCGGCAGGCCCATGCCGGCGGCAAGCGTCAGGCGTGGCGTTTGTCGCGTGCCGGTACTGCGGGCAGGGTCTGCCAGCGGCTACTGTGGGCGTCGCGCGATTACTGTGGCAGGTGGAGTGATATCAAGGGGCCCCTCGCCCGACACCGTCACACGCTACAGTTACGGCCGAAAGCCTGGCTGTGCGCGGCAGGGCAATGTCCGCGAGGTTTGCGCCGTTGTCCACCTCCTCGACGCAATACACCAGCGGCCCGCGCTGCAAGGCCACCCGGCCGCAGTCGGAGCGCACCTCCGGCCGCGCCTCGATGCGCTCCACCGGCATCGGAAGAACCACCTCAACGCGATCCCCCTTGCGCCACGTACGCTGTAGATGCGCATACCCTTTCTTTACGCAACCGGCAAGCGCCACGTGCTTCCCGTTCACGGCAACGCGCGCGCCATGGCACCACCCGGGAATGCGCACGGCAAAAGTGAAAGTAAGCGGTTGCTCCGGCACCACCTCAAGCCGCACGCAGCCGTCCCATGGGTACTCCGTGCGCTGCCGCACGACGACTTGCATCCCACCCAGCCCGAGCTTCGCTTCTCCGCCCACAAACAAATTCACAAACAGGGTGCGCCCTTTTTGTGAATAGACGTACTGGCCAAGCGAAGCCAGCAGGCGCGCCACATTCGGTGGGCAGCACGCGCAGCCAAACCACGCCTGCCGCTGTGGATCTGTATGGCCGCCATGGTCGTCACCCGGACGGCTGGCATAAGCCTGCGGATGCGCTGCCAGCGGATTGGCATAGAAGAAGCGACGGCCATCCAGGCTCACGCCGCTCAACACGCCATTGTAGAGCGCGCGCTCCTTTTCCAAAGCCGCCGGCAGGCAGCCGTCAGCGAGGCGTCACCCGTGGCAGCTGCCACATCTGCCATGCCGCTGTAAAGGTAGAGCGCACGCACCGCATGCCCTTCGGCAACGGCTTGCTCCCGCAGCGGCTGGTGAGCCTGGAAGTATTTCAAACGTGCACGGCAATGCGCCGGATCATTGCCGGCCAGCCGGGCCGAAGCGTGGCTCATGCCACGGTTTCAGGACGCCATTTCCGCCTCGGACGTGGCTACCGGACTCTCATGCAACCCCGACTATCTGGGGCGCATATTCCGCCAGGCACGCGGCCTCACGCTCACGGATGCTATCCACAAGCACCGACTGCAACAGGCCCGCCGGCTCCTGATGGAGAGCGGGTTGAATGTGGACCAGGTGGCGCGCGCCTGCGGCTTCCGCGAGGCGGGCTATTTCCGGCGCGTCTTCCGCAAAAAGGAAGGCATGACACCACTGGCGTTCCGCCGGCTCTATGCGCGGGTGCACCTGAACACGGCGTAGGCGGACGCCAACGGTAGCCCCCCCGGTGGCCTTGCGTCACCGGGGGCAACGTTCACGGAAAGCAGCGAATACGAAGGTTTGTGGCAGGTAGGGCGGGGCCGCCGGACCCGCCGGTGCCATAATCCTCCGTTCTCTCTGTGGCCTCCTGTTCAAATCAGATTGACTTGGCTCTGGGTTGAGAGAACACGGGGAAACGCGGACAGGCTTGCGTTTCGCGACTGATCCCGCCATGATGCGGTATTCCGCTTAGGAGTCCACCTGCATGCCACCTGCCATAGACATTCATAACCTGAAGGGCCTCTCCGCAACCGCAGCCGCAGAGCGGTTGCGCCTGGAAGGGTTCAACGAGCTGCCCTCCTCCAAGCCGCGCAGCATCTTTGCCATTGCCTGGGAGGTTGTGCGGGAGCCGATGTTCCTGATGCTCGTGGCCTGCGGCGCGATCTACCTGGCGCTCGGCGACGCCGAAGAGGCCCTGATGCTGATGGGGTTCGTCTTCGTGGTCATGGGGATCACGCTCTACCAGGAGCGCAAGACCGAGCGGGCGCTCGAGGCGCTGCGCGACCTCTCCAGCCCGCGCGCCTCGGTGATTCGCGATGGCCAGCAGACCCGCATTGCCGGACGCGAGGTCGTGCGCGGCGACCTGCTGCTGCTGCGCGAAGGCGACCGGGTCCCGGCCGACGCCATCCTGCTGCACACCACCAACCTGTCGGTGGATGAGTCGCTGCTGACCGGCGAGTCCGTGCCCGTGCGGAAGCAAGCGATGGATACGCTCATCGCGCCACGGGGTGGCGCTCCCACAGAAAGCGCCGCATCAACCTCCTCCATGAAGCGTGGGAGCGCCACCCCGTGGCGCGATTCCGCCGGGTCGATGCGCCCCGGCGGCGACGACACCCCGGGTCTCTTCTCCGGCACGCTGGTCGTCCAGGGGCAGGGCGTCGCGGAGGTGCGCGCCATTGGCGGCCAGACTGAACTGGGGCGAATCGGCAAGGCGCTGCTGCAGGTCGAGCCGGAGGACACGCTGCTGCAGAAGGAGACGCGCCGCGTGGTCAAGCGCCTGGCCGTGGTCGGCCTGTCGCTCTGCGGCGCCGTGATCATCCTGTATGCCCTGCCGCACATGGCCGCGGACGGCGCGCGCAAGGCCTGGCTGGACGGCGTGCTGGCCGGCATCACGCTGGCCATGGCCATGCTGCCCGAGGAGTTCCCGGTGGTGCTGACCATCTTCCTGGCGCTCGGCGCCTGGCGCATCTCGCGCCAGCATGTGCTCACCCGCCGCATCCCGGCCATTGAGACGCTCGGCGCCGCCACCGTGCTCTGCACCGACAAGACCGGCACGCTGACGCTCAACCGCATGACCGTGGCGCGCCTCACCGTGGCGGAAGGCTCCTGCGAGCTGGGCTCCCCTGCGCCGGCGTCGCTGCCCGAGCCGTTCCACGCGCTGGTCGAATACGGCGTGCTCGCCAGCCAGCGCGACCCGTTCGACCCGATGGAAAAAGCCATCCACGACGTCGGCCGCACCGCGCTGGCCGAAACAGAGCACCTGCACGACAACTGGGAGCTGGTGCGCGAATACCCCCTCTCCCGCGAGCTGCTGGCCCTGTCACACGTCTGGAAGTCGCGCGCCGGCGACGCCTACGTGATCGCCGCCAAGGGCGCACCCGAGGCCATTGCCGACCTCTGCCACTTCACGCCGGAGCAGACCCGCGCGCTGGCCGCGCAGATCGACGTCCTGGCCGCCGACGGCCTGCGCGTGCTCGGCGTGGCGCGGGCGCATTTCAACCAGCAGGGCGAGCTGCCCGGGCAGCAGCACGACTTCCCGTTCGCCTTCATCGGCCTGCTCGGGCTCGCAGACCCCGTGCGCCCCACGGTGCCCGAGGCCATCCGCGAATGCCACGCCGCCGGGATCCGCGTGGTGATGATCACCGGCGACTACCCGGGCACCGCCCGCAACATCGCCCGCCAGATCTGCCTGCCGCCCGGCGAGCTGCTGACCGGCCCGGAGCTGGACGCCCTGGACGATGCGGCGCTGCGGCAGCGCATCAGCCGTGTGAACGTGTTTGCGCGCGTCGTGCCCGAGCAGAAGCTGCGCATCGTGGAGGCGCTGAAGGCCAACGGCGAGATTGTGGCCATGACCGGCGACGGCGTCAACGACGCCCCGGCCCTGAAGGCCGCCAACATCGGCATTGCCATGGGGGCCCGCGGCACGGACGTGGCGCGCGAATCCGCCTCGCTGGTGCTGCTGGACGACGACTTCGCCTCCATCGTCAAGGCCATCCGCCTGGGGCGCCGGATCTTCGACAACATCCGCAAGGCCATCGCCTACATCTTCGCCATCCACGTGCCGATCGCCGGCATGTCGCTGCTGCCCGTGCTACTGGGGTGGCCGCTGGTGCTGCTGCCGGTGCACATCCTGTTCCTGGAGCTGATCATCGACCCGGCCTGCTCCACCATTTTCGAGGCGGAGAAGGAGGAGGCGGACATCATGCAGCGGCCGCCGCGCGACCCGCGCGAGCCGCTGTTCAGCGCGCGCAGCGTGTGGTCCAGCGTGCTGCAGGGGCTCAGCGTGCTGGCCATTGTCGTCGGCGTGTTCGCCAGCGCCTGGTATCTCGACCGCGGCGAGCCCGAGGCGCGCGCCCTGGCCTACACCACCCTGATCGTCGCCAACCTGGGGCTGATCCTGACCAACCGCTCGCACACCCGGACGATCCTGGCCACGCTGCGCACGCCCAACGCCGCCGTCTGGTGGGTGCTGGGCGGTGCCACCGTGTTCCTGACGCTGGTGCTGACCGTGCCGGGGCTGCGCAGCATCTTCAAGTTCGCACCGCTGCACGCGCCGGACATCGGCATCTGCCTCATTGCCGGCGTGCTGGCCATCGCGGGATTCGAAGTGGCCAAGCGCTTCCGGCATGGGAAAAGTCACTAGGAACCTGTCGGATTTAGGCTTTGGATCGATCCGGCACCTTCTGCCGACAGGTTCCTAGTTGAACCACCCGCTGTCAGCGGGTGGCGAAGACTTGATTACTGTGCATTACGGACGATTTTTTTCGGCTGCTTTTTTGGTTGTGTATTACACTGTTATCCGGCGCCTGGCAGTTGCGTCCCATGGCACAGTAGTTTTCGCGGCACGCGAAAACTACAAGAGAGCGCGCCACTCCGCGATCTGGCGACGGCGGGTCTCGGCCCAGGCCTCTACATCCGCATGGATTGCGGCTGGCGGCGGCACAAACGGCGCGCCACAGTCCCTGCAACACGCGCCAGTGCCGGCGGGCACGCCACACTTGCCGCACACGCGCGCCAGCACTTCGCCGCAGTACGCGCAGTAACGCCCACCCGCCACAGGCTGCGGCCGCGGCCAGAAGACCAGCACGCCGCTGACCACAAAGGGGACGTTCGACGGACACTCCGAATCCGTACAGTGTGCCGCGCCAGATACCGGCGCGGCACCCGCCGGGGCAGATCGTTCCGGCGTTTGCTCCAACACCACCCCCAGCTCCGCCGCAATCCGCACCAGCGTCTCGCGCGCCAGCGCCGTCGCACGGCCGGCTTCCATCATGCTGACCGCCGACTGCTGACACCCGACACGCTGCGCCAGCTGGGCCTGCGTCAGCCCCCGGGCACGCCGCGCCTCGCGCAGTTGCAGACAAAGTTCTGTGGCTGGTTGGTCCATGGGTGGATGGAATGATGGAAGACGAGAGAAAAATCAGGGTTCAGGTGGCAGAGATCAGAGGTCGGAGGTCAGCGATCAGAGGGAACCACAGATTGACGATTAAAGAGGTTTGAATCATGAAGGAGTCGTTCCGCAAATGCGGTTTGACTTCAAAAATCGGCACTGGACATTCGTCAATCTGCGGTTCGCAGGTCGTCGATCTGTACCCTGGCCGGGCCTCGCCAAGGACGGCTTCGGCCGAGGGAGCACGGCCGCGTTCGCCTGTGCATGAACTCATTTCTGTCGTTCGTATTAGGTCAGTAATAACCGACAAAAAGTGTCAAACGGAAGTCTGGACGTGACAGTGGCAGGTGGCAGGTGGCAGGTGGCAGGTGGCAGGTGGCAGGTGGCAGGTGGAAGGTGGTAGGTGGTAGGTGGTAGTATCGCTTGATTTTATAGTTGATAGCAAGCCGAAACATAACATCAGTGTTGACATCATAATACGTTGCTGTGCATATCGTTATGTCGTTATCAACAGCGTTATCATCAGTTGTTGATAAACTACTTGATTATGGTCGTTTTGTTGGCAAATCATGCAAATCTATCGCCGCCTCACGCTTCGCCGCGTGCAACGGCCGGAAGAAGCCCGCCGGCGAGGAGGATGCGCTTCTGGCGCGCGGTCAGGGTGGTGATGACGGAGATGCTTTTATTCTGCGTCTCGTTCTTCAGAACCGCCTGGCCGTCGCCGGAGACGGCCGCGCGCAGATTGTCGATCACCAGCCGGTCATTGGCGGCAATGGTGTCGTAGTCGGCCGGGCTCGCAAATATAAACGGCACGATCCCGAAGTTGATCAGGTTGGCGAGGTGAATGCGCTCGATGCTTTTGGCCAGCACGATCCTGACGCCCAGGTACATCGGGCACATGGCGGCATGTTCGCGGCTCGACCCCTGGCCGTAGCTTTCGCCCGCCACGATCACGTTGTGCCGGCCGGCGTCGCGATGGGCCGCGGCGCGCTGCGCGAACGCCTTGTCCACCGGCTCAAACACATACTGCGAATAGGCCGGCACATTGGAGCGGTATTTCAGCCGCGCCCCGGCCGGCATGATGTGGTCCGTGGTGATTTTGTCGCCGACCTTGATTGCGGCCACGCCGTCGAGCGCCTCCGGCAGCGGCGTGTTGGCCGGCACGGTGCCGATGTTCGGGCCGCGCACGATGGCGGTCTCCGGCACGCCCTGGCCGGCCGTGGCGCCAAAGAGGAACATGCTGTCGTCGACGTCGAAACTGTCCGGCTCCGCCACGTCCGGAAGATTCTCCAGCTTGCGCGGGTCGGCGAAAGTGCCGGCGAGTGCGGCGGCGGCCGCGGTCTCGGGGCTGACCAGGTAGACCTGCGCCGAGGCCGTGCCGCTGCGCGCCTCGAAGTTGCGGTTGCTGGTGCGCAGGCTCACGGCGTCCGTGCCTGGCGACATGTGGTTGCCGATGCAGAAGCCGCAGGCGTTCTCGAGGATGCGCACGCCGGCGGCGACCAGGTCCGTCAGCAGCCCCTCCTGCGCCAGCATCAGCACCACCTGCCGCGAACCGGGCGCCACGCCGACCTCGACAGCCGGATGGATCTTCCGGCCCCGCAGCAGCAGCGCCACGGTCTTGAGGTCGCGGTAGGACGAGTTGGTGCAGGAGCCGATCAGCACCTGGTTTACCTTGCGCCCGGCCAACGAGGCCACGGTGGCGACATGGCCCGGCGAATGCGGGCACGCGGCCATGGGCTCCACGGCTGCGAGGTCGATGTCCAGCGTCTGGTCATACGTGGCATCCGCGTCAGCCCTCAGCTCGCTCCAGTCCTGCGGCCGCCCCTGTGCGGCCAGAAAGCGCTGCGTGATGGCATCGCTCGGGAAGACGGAGGTGGTGACGCCCAGCTCGGCGCCCATGTTGGTGATCGTGGCTCGCGCCGGCACGCCGAGCGAGGCCAGGCCGGGGCCGCCGTACTCCAGCACGCGGCCGACGTTCCCCCTGGTGCCGTAGATCGAGAGCACGTGCAGGATCACATCCTTGGCCGAGACGCCGGAGCGCAGGGCGCCGGTGAGACGCACAAGCGTGACCCGGGGGCAGGTCAGGTAGAACGGGCCGCCGCCGAGGGCCACAGCCACGTCGATGCCGCCGGCGCCGATCGCCAGCATGCCGATGCCGCCGCCGGTGGGGGTGTGCGAATCGCTCCCCAGGAGCGTCTTGCCCGGCTTGCCGAAGCGCTCCAGGTGGAGCTGGTGGCAGATGCCGTTGCCGGGGCGCGAGTAGATCACGCCGAAGCGCTGCGCCACGCTGCGGAGGTAGGCGTGATCGTCGGCATTCTCGAACCCGACCTGGATCGTGTTGTGGTCCACGTAGCTGACGGAAACTTCCGTTTTGGCGCGCGCCAGCCCCATGCTTTCAAACTGCAGGTAAGCCATGGTGCCGGTCGCGTCCTGCGTCAGGGTCTGGTCCACGCGGATGGCGATTTCGCATCCCGGCACCGGCTCGCCTGAAACGAGGTGAGCCGCCAGGATCTTTTCGACGACATTCCTGCCCATAAAAACTCTCCGGCCGGTCCGTCCGGTCAATGCGCCTTGTCAGCCGCGGCGGCGAGCCGGGTTGCCCGGACCCGGATGAACACGAGCTTGAAGGCCATGATGCCCGCCTTTCAGAATGATGAGCCGTCCGTAAAAGGGTCGCGCACCAGGCGCTGCCCGCCAGCCGATTGCAGCCAACGGACCCGGATAGTATGCGTTTGTTGAACAATTCGCCAGCACAAG
>JBAWXQ010000040.1:0-17217 GCA_037144015.1 bacterium | reverse complement strand
CTGCGTCGGAGGGGTGGGTGCCCGCATGCGGCGGTGCGTTTGTTTCAAGGACGATCATACGTCACCGAACTTTCCACCGTGAGTACTTAGGCCCGCGCCACGCGCACGCGGCAGGCGTGGCCGTTGAGGTCGATGTCCGACCCGGCCGGCAGCTCCTGCATGCGCACGCAGGAAACGGCCAGGGTCTCGCCGGCGATGTAGGCGCGATGCGCCTTGAGCGCACCGGCGGTCTCCTCGTCGGCCACAAAGTCAATGGCGATGCGCTGCGACACCTCGAACTCCGCCTCCTTGCGGAGGTTCTGGATTTTGCTGACAAACTCGCGCGCCAGCCCCTCGCAGAGCAGCTCCGGCGTGAGCGCGGTCTCGATGGCCACGATCACGTTCTCCTCCGCCGCCACGACCAGCCCCTCGCGCGGCGTGCGCTGCACCACCACGTCCGCGGGCTCGATTTTCTCCAGCGCGCCGTCCACGTTCACCGTGACCGGCCGCCCGGCAGCCAGGATCGCGGCCTCGTCCGGCGGCAGCGCCGCGATCGCCGCGGCCGCGAGCTTCATCTTCGCGCCGAAGCGCGGTCCGAGCTTGCGAAAGTCGGGCTTCACCTGGATGTGCGCCAGGGCGCTCTCGTCGGCATCGGTCGCCAGCTCCTTGATGTTGAGCTCGTCGTTCACCAGCTCCGCGAAGGCCGCCACCTGCTGCCGCACCCGCGGGTCGGCGGAGACCACATGCAGGCGCGCCAGCGGCTGGCGCACCTTGAGGTCGTGGTCTGTGCGGAGCTGGCGCCCGAGCTTGACCACGGTCTGCGCCAGCGCCATGCGGCGCTCGAGCTCCGGGTTGCGCGCCGCGTCGTCGGCCGCCGGGAAGTCGCACAGGTGCACGGACTCGGGCATGTTCCTGCCGCGCAGGTTGCGGTAGATCGCATCGCTGATGAACGGCGTGATCGGCGCCGCCACCTTGCAGAGCTGCACCAGCACGTAGCGCAGCGTGCGGTAGGCGTGCAGCTTGTCGGCGTCGTTCTGCGACTTCCAGAAGCGGCGGCGGCTGCGGCGGATGTACCAGTTGGTGAGGTCCTCGAGAAACAGCACGAACGGCCGCACGGAGCGCTGCAGGTCATAGCCGTCCATGGCCACGGTGACGCCGGAGATCAGCGTCTCGAGCGAGCTGACGATCCAGCGGTCCAGCTCGTTCGGGCTGTCGGGGCGCACGAGCGCATCCTCCTGCCAGCCGTCGACGTTGGCGTAGGTGACGAAGAAGCTGTAGGCATTCCACCACGGAATCAGCAGGTCGCGCAGGATTTGCTTCACGCCGCCCTCGGAGAAGCGCAGGTTCTCGGCGCGCACGACCGGCGAGCAGATCAGGTAGAGGCGCAGCGCATCCGCGCCGTAGGTGTCCATGATGTAGTTCGGGTCGGGGTAGTTCTTGAGCCGCTTGCTCATCTTCTTCCCGTCCTCGGCCAGCACCATGCCGTTCACGATCACGTTGCGGAACGGCGCCTTGTCAAAGACCAGCGTGCCGAGCACCAGCAGCGTGTAGAACCAGCCGCGCGTCTGGTCCAGCCCCTCGGCAATGAAGTCCGCGGGGAAGAAAGAATCGAGCGGGGCGGACGCCAGGTGGCCCGGGCGCTCCGCGCACGGGCTCGTGCTGGACAAGCGCCCGGATTGCGCGCTGCCCGTGCGCGGAGCGCCCGAGCCACCTTTGGGCAGCCAATCCGCCTGCTGCTCGAACGGGTAGTGCTGCTGGGCGTACGGCATGGCGCCGGATTCGAACCAGCAGTCGAGCACCTCCGGCGTGCGACGGTAGGTCTTGCCTTCCTTCCGGATCACGATCGGGTCCACGAAATGCTTGTGCAAGTCGGTGACCTTCTGCCCCGAGAGCTGCTCCAGCTCGGCGATCGAGCCGACGCAGATCATGTCCTTCGGGTCTGCCTCGTTGACCCACACCGGGATGCACGACCCCCAGAAGCGGTTGCGGCTGATGTTCCAGTCCTTGGCCTCGCGCAGCCAGTTGCCGAAGCGCTTGTCGCCGACATAGTCCGGCGTCCAGTGGATGGTGTCATTATTGGCCACGAGGCGGTCGCGCACGTCCTCGACCTTCACGTACCAGGCCTCGATGGCGCGGTAGATCAGCGGCGTGTCGGTGCGGTCGCAGAACGGGTAGCTGTGCACGAGCGTGGTCTGGTGCACCAGCTTTCCCGCGTGCTTCAGGTGGCGGATCAGCTCCTTGTCCGCGTCCTTGCAGAACACGCCGGCGTGCTCCGGCACCTGCGCGGAAAAGCGGCAGTTGTCGTCCAGCGGGTCCACGATGTCGATGCCCGCGGCGCGGCAGACGCGGAAGTCGTCCTCGCCGTAGGCCGGCGCCATGTGCACGAGGCCCGTGCCGTCCTCGGTGGTGACAAAGGAGTCGTTCAGCACGCGGAAGGCGTTGGGCTGCGCCGCGAAGTACGGGAAGAGGGGCGTGTACTGCCACCCCAGCAGGTCGCGCCCCTTGAGCCGCGCCACGACGGCATACTCCTCGGGCCTCTTGTAGTACGCCCCCAGGCGCGCCTCGGCGAGCACGTAGCAGACGCCGTCCTTGCTGTCGCGCACGCAGAGGTAGTCGATCTCCGGGCCGGCGCAGACGCCGAGGTTGCCGGGGAGCGTCCAGGGCGTGGTGGTCCAGATCAGCAGGTGGGCTTCGCCCCAGGCCGCGGGCGCGCCCTGCGTGATGCGCAGGCGGCAGGTGACCGCGGGGTCCTGGACGTCCCTGTAGTTGCTGCCGGCCTCGAAGTTGCTGAGCGGCGTGTTGAGCTTCCAACTGTACGGCATGATGCGGTATGACTTGTAGACCCGACCCTGCTGCCAGAGCTGCTGGAAAAGCCACCAGATGGTCTCCATGAACGCGGGGTCCATGGTCTTGTAGTCGTTGTCAAAATCCACCCAGCGCCCCATGCGCGCGACGGTCTTGCGCCATTCGCCCACGTAGCGCAGCACCATGGCGCGGCACTGCTCGTTGAACTTGTCCACGCCAAACGCGCGGATCTCATGGGCGCCGTTGATGCCGAGCGCCTCCTGCGCCAGCGCCTCGATGGGCAAGCCGTGGCAGTCCCAGCCGAAGCGGCGCCCGACGTGAAAGCCGCGCATGGTCTGGTAGCGCGGGACAATGTCCTTGATCGTGCCGGCCAGCAGGTGGCCGTAGTGCGGCAGGCCGGTGGCAAAGGGCGGGCCGTCGTAGAAGACGTACTCGCGCTGGCCGCGATTTTTCGCCAGGCTCTTCCGGAACGTGTCGTGCTGCTCCCAGAACGCCAGAACCTCGCGTTCCATGGCCGCAAAATCAACCTTGCTGGAGACCGGTGTGTACATGGTTTCCTCTCGGATCAGTCGGAGGAAACACTGTATCGGCCATGCGGGAGAGTGGCAAGTGGAGAGTGCGCGCCCTAGCAGCTTGTCGGATTTAGCGCTGTACCGTCACAAACTTTGTGCCGACCAAGCTGCTAGTTTTGGGGACGCAACCGCCAAGCGCTGGACAACAGTGTAATACGCAATCAAAAAGAGCAGCCGGAAAAAATTTTTCTGTCCGTGATTGCGTCTTCGCAACCCGCTGACAGCGGGTTGCTCAACTAGGAGACTGTCGGCAGAAGGCACTGGACCGATCCGCGGCCTAAGTCCGACAGTCTCCTAGGGCGCCGCCGAACAGCACCGCGCCGAAATGCGCGACGTAGAGGACGGTCAGGCTGCCGGTGAACCCCTGCGGCAGCATGAGCAACCCGCTGCCGACGGCGGCCACCCAGGCCACGCGCGCCGGCGGCAGCCGGTCCGCCAGCCGCCCGGCGATGATCCCGGCGAGCGTGCCGTGGCGTTCGCGCACCAGCAGCAGGATGCACGTGCCCGCCACCAGAATCAGGATGCGGGACAACCGGAAGACCATGCGGCACCCCAGGTACTCGGCCAGGAAGCCGCCGGCTGCCGAACCCAGCAGCGCCGCGCTGAACATCGTCGCGCTGAGGGCGCCCAGCACCGTGCCGGTGCGAGCACGGCGATCATGGCGGGGGTGGCGGCGGCAAAGAGAGCGGTGCAGATGCGCAGCATGCGGGGCTCGGTCAGCCCTAGTTCGCGCTGTATGTAGAAGGGCGCGAACGGTGTGGCCACCGCAAAGCCGCAGGTGGCGAGGAACTGCGAGATGCAGATCGTCACGAGCGTCCGGCGCCAGCCGTCAAACCGCGGCACCTGTTCCGGGGCTGCAGTCACACGCCCCCCGCGGCTTCGGTGCGAGCGCGGATTTCAACCCGCACGCAGCTCAGGCGCAGGTCGATCACCACTGTGCCATGCTCAATCCGGTAGCCTGTGGGGAAATCACGCATGAGGCAACCATTCCGGACAATCCACACCGCATTATTCACGCACCGAAGCCAGCATCCGCAAGCCTGCGGCCGCTGCAACACACTGCGAGCCAACCGGACAGTCTCATACTTCCGGAAGTATGAGACCTGCCGCCAGCCCGATTCAGGCCGCACCGGGAGCTCGTCCCGCCGACACAAGCGCAACAAGCTCCCGCAACAGAGGCGAATCCGGCAGGAGCAGCCGCCACCGATCATGCCCATCCGTCGCCACCACACCCCGGCGCACCAGCTTGTCAAGATGCCGGTACAGCGCGGGCCTGGAAATCCCGCACACCACCGAGAGCGTTGCCGCATCCAAAGGTTTGGCTGACAGCGCCTGTACAATCAGAATCCGCCGCACATGCGTGAAAGCCGTTGCCGCCCGCACAATCTCTTCCATTGAATCACGTCGCCGAAAGGCTTTTTGCACGGCGGAGAGAATGGCCGGGGCATGTTCAACCGAATCATCCGCACGCGCAACATAGACCACAAACAGCCCTTCGCGACGGACACCCAGCAGTCCTCTCGCCTGCAACGCACGCAACGCCGCGGTCGTGCTCGACAGCGGCAGGTGACAGACCCGCGCAGCTTCCGAGACATTCGTTTCCCCCTGGTCCGCCACATGGCGCAGGACGCGCAACCGAACGGGGTTGGCAAGCACGCGGCAGGTACGCCAAAGCGTGGGATGCAATAGGTTCATGCCACAGTCTCACACTTTCGAAAGTATGAGACAAGCCGAATCCGGCGGCTCACCCCAGGACGGCCTGGACCCGCGCCAGAAGCGCTTCGCGCTCCTGCATCACCTCAACCTCGCACGGCAGGCTGCGGCGGAACCGCGCCGCGTAGTTGCGGGTCACCAGCCGCGGGTCAGCCACGATCACCACGCCGCGGTCCTCGCGGTGGCGGATCAGTCGGCCGAAACCCTGCCGGAAGCGGATCACCGCCGTGGGGAGCGAGAACTGCAGGAAACCGTGTCCGCCTTCGCGCTGGACCTGCTCGCACCGCGCCTCGTGTATGGGCTCGCCCACGGCCGCAAACGGCAGCCGCGCCATCACCACGCAGCTCAGCGCGTCGCCGACCACATCCACGCCCTCCCAAAAGGAATGCGTCCCCAGCAGCACGCACGCGCCGCCGCCGCGGAAAATGCGCGTGATCTGATCGCGCGACCCGCTCTCGCCCTGCACCAGCAGGCGAATCCCCTCCTCCGCCAGCGGCTCGCGCAGCAGCCGCGCCACCCGCTGCATCATCTCGTAGCTGGTAAACAGCCCCAGCGCCCGCCCCCGCGTCAGGATGAACACATCCAGCATCAGCGCGCTCAGCTGCTCGGCGTACACCACGCCATCCGCGCCCGGCTCGGGCAGAAAGGTCGGTGCCAGCACCGCGCACTGCTCCGGATAGCGGAACGGACTGGCGGCCACGCAGGTGATCAGCCGCTCCGGGGGAATCTGGTCCACGCCCAGCCGCCCGGCAACAAAATCAAAGACGTTCCCCACGCGCAGCGTGGCCGAGCAGAAAATTACCGAGCTCCAGCGGGCATAGAGCTCCGAGGCCAGGCGCGGCCCGATTTTCAGCGGTGCCGCCCACACCTCCCCCAGCCGCTCGCGCGACCGGGCCCGCTGCGCCCAGAAGACGTGCGCCTCGTCCGTGCCCGCCAGCACGAAATCGACATCCAGCGCGAACGTGCGCACCTGGGCAGCCCCGGCCTCCAGATCCACGGCCTGGTCTTCATGCAGCGACAGCTCGCCTTCCGCGTTCCGCCGCAGCGCCGTCGCCAGCGCCTGCAGCGCGGCATCCCCCTGCGCCACCGCCTGCTTGAACGCCTGCGCCGCATCCATGACCTCGCCCCAGGCGGCGTGTTGTTCGGCCGTCAGGGGCAGCAGCACAACCGCCCGGCCCTTCCCGCCCTCCGAGCCCCCGCTGCAGTAGAACCCGGGCTCCGGGCTGCCGGCCGCGCGCTGAAACCGGCGCGGCTCCTTTGCCTCCGCCAGCAGCGCGTACACGACGCGAAACAGATTGTGCCCGGCAGTCCGGACATGCTCCACATCCGCCGACGCCTGCCGGATTTGCCGCAGTCTTGCTTTTCGGTGGTCGGCCGCGCCGCCCAGGTCGCCCTTGTCCGCCTGCCGCCGCAGCACATCCAGCACACCGCCCGCCTGCCGGCCGCCGCCCCGCATCAGCCGCCTCAGCTGGGTGTGCAACCGCGAATAGGAAACCTCGACGGAGAAATGCCGCGTGGCCGCCTCCTCCAGGTTGTGGGCCTCGTCAAACACGATCTGCCCCGCGGGCGGCAGCGCCACGCCGGGCGCGGCCATCTCGGCAAACACCAGCGCATGGTTCGCAATCACCACATGCGCCTGCAGCGAACGGTCGCGCGCCTTTTGCAGAAAGCAGCGCCGGTAAAACCGGCACCCGCGGCCCGGGCACTCCTCGCCCAGCGACGCCAGCTGCCCGAAGAAATCCTCGTCCATGCCGCTGCCGCCACCGAGTTCATCCATGTCACCGGATTGCGTCTGCACCGCCCACGCGACCGTGCGCGCAAACGACCGCATCTCCGTGCGGTCCATCTCGTACTGGCCGTGCTCCAGCAGGCCGCCCAGCCGGCGCAGGCAGAGATAGTTGGACCGCCCCTTGATCAACGCCACCTTGAGTTTGGCCTGCGTCCCGCAATCCAAACCCTCCACCATCTGCTGCACCAGCGGCAGGTCCTTGTCCAGAAGCTGCGACTGCAGGTTGCGCGTGTTGGTGCTGATCACGACCGGCACATCGTTCAGCCTGGCCCAGAGCACCGCCGGCAACAGATAGGCCACGCTCTTGCCCACGCCGGTGCCGGCTTCGACCAGCAGATGCCGCGCGTCATTAAAGGCCCGCACCACGCCGCGCAGCATCTCGATCTGCCCGGGCCGCGGCTCGTAGCCGGGCATCAGGCGGGACAGCGGTCCGTCCGGCTGAAGCAGCCCGGCCACGACCGCCTCGTCGAGCGGCGAGCAATCCGCATGCGTTGGCAGCGTGCGCTTCACCTGCCGCAAGGCCACGGCGGGGAAGGTCTCGTGCCACGCGCCGCATGCCCGGCCGCCATCGCGCACCCGGGTTGCACATTGCCCGAACATCCGCGCCAGCGCCACCTCGCCCACTTCGCGCAGGAGCAGCTCCACCGTCTCCAGGACCCAGAGCGGCATGCCCTGGAAGCGCTGCGACACCGCCACCCACACCTGCCACATACCGGCGGCGCCGGATTCATTTTTTGTGACCGCCGCCAGCATCTGCGGCACGGTTTCGGCGGGCGAAGCGGGAAACGCGAAGCGGAAGATCTCCGCAAGGTCGAGCACCGACGACGCGTCCGCGCCGGCGCCGCCCGCCAGCAGTTCACGGACCGCCTCGGGATCGTTGGTGACCACGAACGTTTTGCCTGCGGCGGGCTCTCCGGTCGCCGGCTCCGGCAGCCGGTCCGCCGGCGGGTGCGTCTCAAACAGCGCCCGCCCGTCCGGCGCGCGCCCCACCCACACCGCTTTGACCGCCATCGACATGCCCCAATTGTTTCATGCGCGGCGGTTGCGTGCAAGCGAGAGAACATCGCGGGCGAACATCGGCGCGGGTGCCAAATCCAATGTCCGCAGGGTAGATTTCGCGAAGCGAAATCTACCCCAGCGGCGGCTTGTCGATCTCCTGCAGGATCTCCTCGCGCTGCCGCGAAAGCATCTCGATCTCCTGCTGCCAGTACGCGGCGGTGCCCCACCCCGCCACAGTCTGCACAAACCCCTGGTCAGCCTGCTGCCGGCCGCACCAGGCCGCGTAGTGCACGTACCGCATGGCGCGCAGCGCCTCGACCAGCCGCAGCGTGTCCCAGTCGAACGGGCGGAATGTCTCGTACCCCTCGGCAAGCGCGTCAAGCTCAGCCAGGCTCTCGCGCGGATGCCCCGGCAGCAGCATCCAGATGTCCTGCACCGGCGGCCCCAGCGCCATGTCGTCGAAGTCGATCAGGTGGAAAGCCTCGCCCGGCCGGTGCAGGATGTTACCGCGGTGGCAGTCGCCGTGGATGCGAAAGGACGGCGCGCCCTCGAACAGCGGCGCGATGAGCGCGCGGATCGCCTCGACCTCCGCGCAGTATTCGCCGCGCAGGCCGCCGGGAATGAAGCTGCCCTCGGCAAGAAAGCGCAGCTGCGCCGTGAGCGACCGCGCCGGGGCGAGCGTGATGCGGTCGCGGGGCGGGTGGCGGGCGCCCACGTTGTGCAGGCGCGCCAGCAGGCGGCCAAGCTGCTGCCAGTCTCCCGGCGAAAGTTCCTCCAGCGGACGCCCGCCACAGCGCGGGTAGATGGCAAACGGCAGCCCCGCCTCCAGGTGCAGCAACTCACCGCCTTTGCCCGGCAGCGGCGGCACGACCGGCAGCTCATCCGCAGCCAGCTCCGCCACAAAGTCGAGCTCGTCCTGCAAGGCCTCGCGGCTCCAGCGGCCCGGGCGGTAAAACTTGGCAATGATAAACGCGCCGTCGTTCAGGCCGACTTCGTACACGCGGTTGATGTAGCTGGCCCGCGACCGGCAGATGCCGTTGCAACGGCACCCCAGTGCGCCTTCAACCAGATCCAGCACGCGATCCGGCGTCAGCGTGTCGAAAATATGAGGTGACGTCGTCGACATGCGAGGGAGAATAGCACAAGCCAGGGTAGCGCGGGAGTCGGCGCCAAATCTGCTGCTAGGGATGACCGGCCTCTTCGCGAACCTGCCTTGATCACAACGCCCGCCTGGCGTCGGTTCGAGGACGAGGACGAAGGACGAGGACGATTACCGGTTATCAGTTACCACCCACCGATCACCTTCCACCGTCCGGTGTTCAGGGTCCAGTGTTCAGAATACGGTCTTCTGCATCCCGAATGAACATGCTACCCTGCCGCCATGCGTCTTCAACAGAATCAGGTCTGGCAGTCGGGCGAACAGTTTATCCGCATCGTACGGCTGGAGCGCAAGGCCGTGCAGTACAAGGTGACGCAGGAGTCCGCCACCCTCGCGGGACCCCACGCGTACGCCACCAAGAAGGATTTCTGCCGTCTGATCAAGGGCGCCACGCTGCTGCCGCCCGCCCCGCGCATCGGAGCCGTGGTGCCAGCGCATGCGCCCGCCGTCACCGACAACCCGTCGCCATCGTAAGTCAGGCAAAGGCCCGCCGCCCGACACCGGGACAAGCCAAGGACACAGAAAGCACAGAGATAGATAGAGAGCACAGAGAAAAAATCATGCTGCTGGAACGGTCTGTAATTGCGTCTTCGCCACCCGCTGACAGCGGGTGGCTCAACTAGCAGCCTGGTCGGCAGACGGTTTGTGTCTTTACAAGGCTACGTCCGACAGGCTGCTAGTGCTTCGTATCCACGCGCGCCCCTCGAGGCTGGCCGATGGCCTGGAGCAGTTCGCCAAACCAGGGCGTTTCGATATCGAACGGCTTGCCGCCCTTGATGCGCGGGAATTTGATCGCGCGCAGTTTGTTCCCGTGGTCCTCGTCTTCGCCGATGACCCCGGAGACGCCGCGCAGCGCGCAGGACACGGCCCGGGCGCAGCACTTCTTGATGAGCTTGAGGTCGGCCTTGTTGGACGGCGCGGCGCGGCTGTAGTAGCCGCTCTTCTGCACCAGCGTCTTTTCGGCGCCGAGCATCTCCGCGAACTGCTTGGCAAACCAGCCGCCGACATTGACCTTGTCCAGCCGCGGATGGCCGAAGGCGTCGCGCGGCACTTCCTCGCCCCTGGACTGAAGCTCCTGGATGATGTTCTCGACGCAGGCACCCTCGGAGACAAAGATGTTCACGCAGTCGTTTTCGTCCATGACCCGGCGCAGGCGCGCCGCCTCGCCCGCCACGTCTAGCGCCATCTCCGGCACGTACACGGCATGCACTTCCTTGCGCATGCGGCTCAGGCCGACTTCCGGCACGAACGCCATGTCATCCAGCAGCTTCCGGTATGCGGCGGCTGTGGCAGCCGTGAGCCAGCCGCAGTTGCGGCCCATGACCTCGTGCACGATCAGCATGCGCGGGTTGGCGTTGTGCTCGGCCACGACATTGGCAAAGAAGCGCGCGCCCTGCTCGGCCGCGGTCCAGGCGCCGAGGCTCTGGCGGATCGGGTAGACGTCGTTGTCAATGGTCTTGGGGAGCCCCACCACGGTCAGCGCATAGTTGTTGGCCTTGAGAAAGGCAGCCAGGTCTGCCGCTGCGGTGTTGGTGTCGTCCCCGCCAATGGTGTGCAGCACATCCACGCCATCCTTCACAAGCTGGTCCGCCGCGACTTTCTGCGGGTCCTGACCCTCCTGCACCAGGCCGCGCTTGATACAGTCCTTCACGTTCGTGAGCTTCACGCGGCTGTTGCCGATCGGGCTGCCGCCGTGCCGCGTCAGCGCCAGGGCCTTCTGCCGCACGCCCGGGGTGACCGGCAGGCTTTCGCCCTTGAGCAGCCCCATGTAGCCGTTGACGTAGCAGATAATCTCGACCTCCGGGGCCACCTTGCTGTAGCTCTCGATCAGGTAGCCGATCGCGGAACTCAGGCACGGAGCCAGCCCGCCGGCGGTCAGCAGGCCCACTTTCTTCACGGTAACGCTCATGGAAACTCCTGGGGGGGGTGGATGTAAAAAATACGGCAGGATCATGGGATATTCCGCGGTCTACGGGCAAGTGGAAATAACGGTCCAAAACTGCGGGCGAGATATTCTCCGCTCCAGACTCTCGTAAATCCGGACCACCTATAGGCGGTCTGGCACTGTTAGTCTCATACTTTCGGAAGTATGAGACTGGAGCCGGAGCGCGCTGGGCCAGCGAATGCGGTGGGACATGGTCTTGGCACGGAAACAGGGATGTTGTGGGGATTCAGGAAAAGCCCATGGGGGCGGGCCACCGCGGTGAATGCCCGCCAAGGACTATGGCCCCATGACCGTTCCGCCGGCCACGCCCGGCAGCCCGCAGGCCACCGCCACGATCGTGCGGCCGATGAACAGCTCCTCGCCGTTGGCAACCGCGGCGACGCGGTCACGAACGGTGACGTCCACCTCGGGGTCCGCCGCACCGGCCCGCGTCGCCAGCTCGAGCACCTGCTTGCGCAGGGCGCTTTCGGCAAAGGCCTGGGCGGCGGCCATCTCCGCAAAGACCGGCGCCCCGGCCACACCTGCCACGTGGAAGTCGCCGCGTTCGTCCGGGCCGATCTCGGCGCGGCGCTCGACGCGGATGCCGCTGGTGATGGCGCCGATGGCGTTGGCCACGTCGCCATCCGTCGGGATCACGGTCTCGGTGTTGAGCCGCTGCGCCGCGCCGGGGAGGAAAAACGCCGCGGGCGCGCCAATGCCGATCACCGGGATCCCCAGGCGCAGGTCCACGCCGAGGTCGTCACGCGTTTCCCGCAGCCCGCGCGCCAGCAGCGCGCGCGCCACAAAGCCGTGGTCGCCTTCCACGCTGCGCGTGCCGGTCAAATCCACCAGGCGCGTCATGAGCAGCTCGCGCGCCACGCGCCGCACCACCAGCTCGTCCGCCAACTGCGCCAGCGCATCCGCATCCAGGCCGTCCGGCTCGCCGGCCAGGGCGGCGTAGCGGCGCGCCAGCGTGGCATCCCAGAGCGCCATGCGCCCCAGCAGGTGCAGCGCGTCCGTGGGGGTGAAGCCGAACGCGCGCACCAGCTGGTTCTCAAGCAGCGGCTCGATGTCAAGGAAGGCCGGCTTGAGGCAGCCGGTCGCGGCCACGAGCTGCTGGGCGCAGGCCGGGCCTTGCGCGAGCACATCCAGGATGGCCTGCTGGCGGGGCGTCATCCCGGCCGCGGCAGGCGTCGGCAGACGCGCGTAGACTGCGCGTGACGTGGCGTCGGCCAGCGCCGTGCGGTGCGCTTCCATCCAGGTCAGGCAGGCCTCGATCCCCGCGGCCGTGGCGTTCTCGCCCAGGCGGCAGACGGGTGTCACGCGGCGCGGCCCCACGTGCCACGCGTGGCGGTCGTGGCGGATTTCGCTGTCGCCGCCCAGCCCCAGCGTGCGCACGGCGAGCGCCTGGACGTGCGTGCGCCAGTGCCCCACCGTGGCGCCATCCGGGTCGGTGCGCACCGTGCCGCCGCGCAGCACGGCCGTGTCGGAGGTGGTGCCGCCGATGTCGATCACCAGCGCGTCCGGCAGCTCGCAGAGGAAGCGCGCGCCGGCCACGCTGGCGGCCGGGCCGGAGAGCAGCGTCTCCACGGGCCGCACCAGCGCAGTCTCCAGGTTCATCAGCGAGCCGTCGCTGCGCACGACCATCATGGGCGCATGAATGCCGCGGGCTTTCAGGGAGTCGCGCAGCCGCTCCATCAGCGCCTGCAGGCAGGGCACGATGCGCGCATTCAGCGCGGCGGTCTCCGCCCGCACGCGGTAGTTGCGGATGCTGGAGACCTCGTGGCCACAGGTCACCGGCAGGCCGGTGGCTTCGCGCAGGAGCGCCCGGATTTCCAGCTCGTGCGCGGGGTTGACGTGGCTGGCGTAACCGGTCACGGCAAAGGCGCGCACGCCCTCGTCCGCCACCAGCTGCTGCGCCACGCGGCGGATTTCGCCCGGGTCAACGGGATGTCGCGGCACGCCATCGATCCCCATGCGGCCGCGCACGGTTCGAACCGGGCGGTGGTGGATGTGTCCCTCGAAGTCGTCGCCATCGACCGGCGGCAGGAGCAGCAGACCGACCTTCTGCCCCTTCCCCTCGACAATCGCGTTGGTGGCCAGCGTGGTGGAGACCGACACCATGGCCACCTGCCGCAGGAGCGCCTCCGGCAGCTTTGCCAGGGCGGCGTCGATGCCGATGGCGTAGTCCCAGTGGGAGGTTGGCGCCTTGGCCTTGGCCAGCACGCGGTTGGCGCCCCAGTCGAAAATAGCGGCATCGGTGTAGGTGCCGCCAGCGTCGATGCCCAGCCCAATCCCCGCGCGGCGACGCGTCGCTGCGCGGGGATTGGGCTTTGTTTGGGAATCCGGACCGGGCGCCGCACCCGCAAGCGCAGCTACCGGCGGCAGGGCCGTGAGGCGGCGGGCGACGGCATCGAACTGCGTGGTGAAACGCGGGGGAACGTGCAGGATACGCTCGTCCTCCGCGCCCGTGAGCAGCGCAGTCAGCAGCTCATGCGATCCTGTGAGCTCCTCGTAGCACCACTTGTTCTCGGAGGCCATCCGGCGCGCGATGTCCGCGCAGTGACGGTTGCCGATCCCGGTGTCAATAAAGGCGGCACGCTGGTAGTTTTTTTTCCAGCTTGCGAGGAAATCCGCGATGGCCGTGGCGTTTTCCGCTCCGTGCTGCTCCTCCCATTCGGTCCGTTCGGCCGAGGCGCACGCGCCGCCGGAGCCCATCCCCTCCTCCACCCATCCGGCGGAAACGTAGTAGGTGCCCGGGAAGCGGCTGAACTGCTCGCGATAGGCGGCATCGGAGCCGAGGAAGAGCGCAATGCAGTCGTGCACGCGCGGAATCCGCAGCGGGATGCCGCGGGCGGTGAGGCCGACGGTGCCGCGGCCGCACACGCCGTAGGCGATGGCAATGGCGTCCGCGCTGCCACCGGAGGAAACCGCGTCGATCCGCTCCTGCAGGCGGCGGCGCAGGTCGTGCGGGGTCTGGTGCAGCTTGCCGGGAAGCAGGTCCAGCGTCAGCGTTGCCGGAATCCGCGAGGCCAGAGCACGCAGGTCGGCGGCCAGCACGCCACAGGCGAGGACGTGGATGCGCAGAGGAGATAACGGGGAGGTAGCCATGGAAACAGTTTCACTGTTCCACGCTCAACTTTCAACGCTCAACTTTCAACCGGGCAGGCGCAGACGGGGTCACCGCACAAGAATCCGCGGCGGGGCGTCGAGCCGGACCGGCAGGCCCAGAAACACCGCCTGCCCCAGCGTGTGCGCATCCCAGTTGCAGAGCCGGAAACAGCCGTGCGACTCCATGTTGCCGATGGTCTCCGGGTGCGGCGTGCCGTGGATGCCGTATCCCGGCAGGCTCAGCGAGACCCAGTAGACCCCTACGGGGTTGCGCGGACCGGGCGGCAGGATCAGCTTGCGCCCGATCTCGCGGGCGCGGGCGGACTCCGGAAAATTCGCCGGGTCAAACGTATAGTTCGGGTGCGGCGCGACATTGGACACCTTCAGCTCGCCCAGCGGCACCTTGGCGCGGTCGCGCGCAATCGAACAGGGAAACGAGCAGACCATCCGCCCCCGGGCATCGTATCCGCGCAGCCGGAAGCACTGCGTGTCGATCGTGATCTGCCTGACATCCAGCTTCCGCTCCTCGGGGCGCACATTCGGCACGCAGATGCTGCGTCCGGCCAGCCCCTCCTCCCAGTTGGTGATTCCCGGGTTGAGCAGCCGCAGGAAGCCCTGGCTGGCGTGGAACTTCTCAGACAGGAGCTCCACCGGCGAGCTGCAGGCCATGGCCGGAAGAGCGGCAGCCGCCTCCCAGTCCCCGGGCGGTTCGCCCACCTGCGCCAGATCATTGGTGGTGACGGCATACAGCACAAATGGGGGTGCCGGGTCATCCAGCAACGCCTGCCGCATCACCGCGGCCTCCGGCGCATTCGTCCACAGGGCGTAGCGGCAGTCCAGCAAGGCCTGCCGCGTCTTCACGCCTGACTGGCCGTCGATCAGCCCGCTGCCGAACCCGCGCCGGTCCAGCGCAATCTGCAGCACCGCCGTCTCGCGCACACCGGCCTTGAGCAGCGGAACTACGGCCCGCACCGCCGCCACGGTCTTCGCCAAGGGACCGGCTGCCTCCGCCGTTGCCGGCGGCGCCGCGGTTGCGGACTGGAACCCCTCCTCATAGCCGGCAACCACCGGCTGCAGCAGGTCCGGCGGCAAGTCCTCCGGCTCCTGCGCGAAGCCGACACCTGCCACGAGGAACAACACCGATGGAATCCAAGACTTCACGAGACAAAGCATAGCCCGAATGCAAGCACGGGCCAAGCCCCATCGATTCCGAAATACATCCTGGATTGCATTCCTGCGCACAAGAGGTAAACTTATTGCAGATAGAACGCTGGTGGAATCGCTTCACGTTTGTTTTTTGAGCGGTAACGATACGCCGATGGAAAACAACGAGCTAAAAATAGGCGGCGCGCCGCCGTTTGAAGCCTCCTATGCGGAGGCTGTTGCGTCCTATGCGTGTCCGCACTGCAGCCATTCGTTCGGCAGCGCCTCCGGCCATCCGGGGGCCTTGCTGACCCTGGCACGCTGCCCGGACTGCGACAACCCTTTCCTGGTCCCGGGGCGGCTCGGCGACTTCGTGCTGCTTGAGCGGATCGCGCTGGATGGCAGGGGAAACCTCTACCGCGCCACCGGCCACAATCTCCCCCATGCCGTGGCAATCAAGGTTCTATCGTCTTCCGCAGGAGCCGGCAGTGAGCTGCGCGATCGTCTCAGCCAGAACGTCCGCACGGCCACGCAGCTGGACAACCCGCACGTCGCGAAAGTCCATGCGCTCGGAATGGTCAGCGATCTTCCCTTTGTGGTGATGGAGTTGGCAGCCGGAGAATCGCTGGCGTCCCGGCTGCGGGGCGCGCCGCAGATGACGGAGCCGGAAGCCCTGCGCATGGCGCTCGACGTGACGGACGGGCTGACGGCCATGCACGACGCCGGCCTCCTTCACGGAAATGTCCAGCCGGACAGCATCCGGATGGGCGCGGACGGGGCAGCCCGGCTGACCAATCCCGGCCTGCTTGGCGCACAGCACAAAGACGCCATGGGCGGCTTCCTGGGCGCGCCCATGTACATTGCGCCGGAGCTGATCAAGGGGGCAGCCGACACACCGCACAGCGACATCTACAGCCTCGGCGTCACCCTCTATTGCCTGCTCGCGGGTCGGCCGCCCTTTTCCGGCACGACCACCGACGAGATATTCAAGGGGCATCTTTTTGCCGTGGTCTTCCCGATCGGCGTGTATGCCCCCGCCCTGTCCGGGCCGACGCGCGAGATCATCAGCCGCATGATGCGCCGCGATCCGGCGGAGCGCTTTGCCAGCTGCCGCGAGCTCACGGCGGCGCTGCGGGGCGCCATGCACGCGCTGGAGGCCGCCCCGCCGGCGCCTGTGCCGGCGGCGCCTCGACCGGTCGCGCCGCCAACACCCCACCGGCACCTGTTCAAGCTGCTCGTCGCACTCTGCATCGCGGGCGGCATGGAGCTTTGCTCGCTTCTGCTGACGTATGGTCCATTCGGTCAGCCGGACCTGTCGCGTGACGTAATCCTGCCCGAACGCATCCTCCACAAGACAATTCCGCCCACGACGTTACGCCGGCCGTTCGGGCCGGCCGCGGTGGCCGCTGTCAGCACCTGTACCCGGCAATCCAGGCCTGAATGGAGCCATGCCACCATCGGCGCGACCGTCGCGCACGGCATGACGCTCTGGCGTGGCGACTCTGTGACCATCATCGGAGACGGGGCCGGCATCGGCGGCACCAGCGACCACTTCCGGTTTGTGAACACCCGCGTGAAAACCCCGTACATTTTTTCCCTGCGCGTCACGCGCATTGCCGCCACACACCCGCGCGCCAAAACCGGCATCATGGTGCGCAGCAGCAACACGGCGGCCGCATCGTGCGTATTTGTCGGGTTCACGGGCAACGGCAACCTGCTGTTCCAATGCCGGCGCCGGGATGGCGACGAACTGGAAACCGTCCGCACGTCCGTTGTGCCGCTGGACGGCTGGAGTCCCTGCTACCTGAAGCTGGAAAACCTGGGTGACCGGTTTCGCGCAATGGTCTCGCGGGACGGCACCACGTGGGAGTTTTTCGGCACCTGTCAGGCGGCCATGCAGACGCACAGCCAGGTCGGCATGGCCATCGCCTCGCTCGTTCCCGACGTGCTGGCCACGTCGGAGCATGCCGCGATCCGGCTGTTTGTACCGCCGCCCGCGGCGCCGGCGCGAGCCAGCCCCTAG
>JBAWXQ010000039.1:0-17290 GCA_037144015.1 bacterium | reverse complement strand
AACTAGCAGCCTGGTCGGCAGACAGTTTGTACCTCCACGAGGCTAAGTCCGACAGGCTGCTAGTGACGATGGTCTGCGCCGGCGCCATGATCGTGGCTGTGCGCGTGCCCGGCGGCGCCGGTTTCTGCTGCGGCCTCTTTCAGCAGCGCATCCGTGGCCGCCATGTTGGCTGCGGCCTGCTCCAGCAGCGCGGCCAGGCCGGGTGATCCCTCCGCCCGGGCGGCCGCGGCCCAGCGACTGAATTCAGACGCATGGCTCAGGTTGTGCTCGATCCAGTGTGGAAGCAGGATCTGCAGCTTCGCGACGGTGGTCTGCGGTTCCATGTCACCCCTTCTTCGCGGTTCGGGTCACCGTAACCTTGTTCTCGAGAAAGTCGATGAGAGTGACCGCCGCATCCGGAATGAGCCGCGGCTGCTCGAACATGGCGCTGACCACGATCCCCTCGGCCGTGACTTTCAGAAGCGCCGCATTTTCCAGGACCACCTCCTCGCGGTCGCCCTGCTTCAGGATGATGCGCATCTGGCACATGGCGTCTTCTCCATTCACGCAAACAGACTCGCAACATTCGCGCGGTATTCAGGATCCAGGAGTCAGCGTCAGGCGTCAGGCGTCAGCGTCAGGCGTCAGGCGTCAGGCGTTGACTTCAAAAGTCGGCACTGGACATTCGTCACTCTGCGGTTCGCAGGTTGTCGATCTGTACCCCGTGCCGGGCCTCGCCAGGACGGGACACTGCATTCCGACTCCTGAATTCCGACTCCTGAATTCTGCCGGGCAACCTCACACCGTTCCCTCGCGGGAGGCGGTGATGTAGTTCATGCCGAACTCATCCTGCCCGAGCAGCAGCTCCTTCACCAGCCGGAACGGCTCCGAGGCGGTGTCGAGCTTGGAAAAGACGCGGTCGTTGATCTGCAGCGGATCGACAATGCCGCCGTCGCACCCCTGCTGCAGGCAGAGGAAGGCGAAGATCTGGTTGATCAGCGGCCGCTTCGGCAGGCCGAAGGAGACGTTGCTCAGGCCGGGGGCGAAATGGATGGACGGCCCGTAGGTTTCGCGCAGCGCCTTGACCGCCTCGAGCACGGCCACGCCGTTGGTCGAGTTCACGGAGACCGGAAAGACCAGCGGATCCAGGTAGATGTCCTCGCGGGCAAACCCATGCTCCTGGAGCTGCGCCATGAGCCTGGCCATGTTCGCCAGGCGGTCGGCGACGCTCTCCGGCATGCTGGCTTCGCCGGTGGCGCCGGCAATGACCCTGGCGCCGGCCGCGGCCGCCACGGGGATGGAGGCGGCGCGCTCCAGCGAAACCGAGTTGATCAGCGGCTTGCCGCGGGCGCGGTCGCAGGCGGCGGTGCCGGCCTTCAGGATGTCCGGGTTGGACGAGTCGATGCTCAGCGGCAGAGGCGACGCCTGCTGCAGGATGCCGGCCGCCCACTTCACCGCGCGCAACTTCTCCTCCTGGTCCATGCTGAACTCATCCACGTTCAGGTCAAGGAAATGCGCGCCGCTGGCCGTCTGCTCCTGGGCCATGGCGGCCAGGTAGGCGATGCCGGCCTCGCGGTCCGCAGGCTGCCCATGAAGCCCCTGCCACATGGCCACAGCCACGTGCCGGACCTTGCCGTTCTTCCACTCCGCGCCGGACACCACGGCCTCCGGGATCGGCAGGTGCCGCGTCTGGCCGCCGGACTGGAACACGAGGGCGGTCCGCCCGTCCGGCAGCGTGGCGACAAACTTGCCCGACGTCAGCCGGACACGTGTGCAGTGGATGTTCTCCCCGACAATGATGTAGTTGCCTTTCATGGGCGGAAAGTATGCCGGATTCGGCTGGGCTGATCAAGCGCGCAGGTGAAGCCCCTAGCAGCTTGTCGGATTTAGCGCTGTACCAACACAAACTTTGTGCCGACTAAGCTGCTAGTTTGGGGAAGCCCGCTGAACAGGCGATAGATCGGCTCAAAATGTGAGTCCAGAAGACAATCATGTCGGGTATTGACGTGCGGGCGCGAGAAAAGGCCACAGGCCAAAACTAACAGCCTGGTCGGCACGAACCGTGTGCAGACGCAAAACCTAAATCCGACAGGCTGCTAGCGTTTCAGCAGCTCGTCGATTTTGGCCAGCAGCACGGACGGCTCGACCGGCTTTTCCAGGAGATCCTGGACCGGCATCCAGTCCGGATCAATGTCCTTGGAGGAGAAGTCCATCGGAAACTGCTGGTTGACGCTGGTCAGCAGGATGATCGGCAGCTTCTGCAGCCCCTTGACGCGGCGGATCTGCCGCGCCAGGTCGAAGCCGAAGACCGGGTTGTCCGGAAACATGACGTCGAGAAGGATGATTTCCGGCGGGTCCGAGATGATCCTGGGCAGCGCATTCTCGGATGTGTGCAGCAGGGTCACCACATGACCCTTCTGCCGCAGAAATAACGCCGTGTGGTTTGCGAGTTCCACATCGTCGTCGATGATCAGGATTCGCGCCATGGCAGCACCTGCTTCCAATTGTTAACCTATATCGGAAGAACCCGAAACAACACAACTTCATGGTATTCGTTTTCGTTACGGTCTGCTAGGCCCAAGTTGCGCGGGAAACAAGATTTGAACCGTGACAGTCCGGACATTTCTGCTATAAGATGAAGGAGTTCTGTAGACAATGTTTCCTCGTTCATGCCTGGCAGCGCTTCGAAAGGTTTCAGCAATGAGAGCGGAAGATTCCGGTACGCCGGCGCTGAACCTGGCTTTCGTGGCGGAGATTGTTGCCGGGCATGCGCCGTTCTCCGAGGCGGACATCATCTGCTCCCTGCAGGAAGCCCAGGATCACTATGGCTTCCTGCCGCAGCCTGTCCTGGATGAACTGGCCCGTCTCAGCGGCTTTCCCGTGGCCAAGTTTTACGGCGTGGCCACCTTCTACGCGCAGTTTCACCTGACGCCACACGGCAGGCATACGGTGCGCGTCTGCCGCGGCACCGCCTGCCATGTGCGCGGCGCGCCCAAGATCCTGGATGCGGTTGTCCGGCACCTCGGCGTCGAAGACGGCAAAACCACGCCGGACATGAGCTTCTCGCTGGAAACCGTGGCCTGCCTCGGCACCTGCTTCCTCTCGCCGGTCATGCTCGTGGATAGCCGGTACTATGGAAACCTCACGCCGGAAAAAGCCGTGAAAGTTTTGGAAAGCATGGCCAAGAGTCCCACGGGCAGGGAAGCTTAAAAAGATGTTTAGAGCGTTCAACGTAACATGCGATGCATTTGCGTCGCATCTTGCAGCAGCAAATGGAAGGACACAGAGGCCGCAGAGAAAGAAAGAGAGCACAGAGAGAATTTCATGCGGCGGCCGGCTCGCCGGCCGAGGACAGGCATTTCTCTGTGGTCTCTGTTATTCTCTGTGCACTCGGTGTCCTTGACTTGTTTTTCATTGGGTTGCGGGCTGACGCCCGCCTTGCGCCGGGTCTTTTCCATCTGCGGGAGCGCCACCCCGTGGCGCGAAACGAATTGCCAAGTGGAAGGATGCGCTGACATGTCCAGGACCACGCCACAAATCGCCAGACTCCAGGCGCTGCGCCGCGAGGCGCAGCAACGCCGGCCGGCACGCGCCGTACGCATCTGCTGCACCGGCTGCCGCGCGCTGGGCGCCCTGGAAGTACACGACGCCTTCGTGAAGGAACTCGCCGCCGCAGGACTGACCCGCCAGGTGGCGCTGATCAAGACCGGCTGCCAGGGCATCTGCGCCGGCGCCCCGGTCATCAGCATCGACCCCGAAGGGCTCCTCTACGTGGGCGCCAGGCCCGAGGACGTCGCCGAAATCGTCCGCACCTCGCTGCTGGGCAGCGGCGTCGTGGAGCGGCTCTGCTTCCAGGGGCCTCAGGGCCCGATCCCGAAGCGCGCGGATATCCCGTTCTTCGCCGCCCAGCGGCAGATCGTGCTGGAGCGCTGCGGCAAGATCGAGCCCGCCAGCATGGAGGCCGCGCTTGCGGCCGGCTCCTATGAGATGCTGGAGCACGTCCTCGCCACGATGGCGCCACAGGCGGTCATCGACGAGATCACCGCCTCCGGCCTGCGCGGCCGCGGCGGCGCCGGGTTCCCGGCCGGCCGCAAGTGGGCCGCCACGCGCGCCGGGCAGGAGGCAGACAAGTACCTGGTCTGCAATGCCGACGAGGGCGACCCCGGTGCGTTCATGGACCGCGCCGTGGTCGAGGGCGACCCGCATGCCGTCCTGGAAGGGATGCTGATCGCCGCCTATGCCATTGGCGCCCGGCACGGCTACGTGTATGTGCGGGCGGAATACCCCATTGCCATCGAGCACCTGAAGATCGCCATCCGGCAGGCGCAGGAGGCCGGACTGCTCGGCGAGAACATCCTGGGCACGGGCATGAGCTTCGACCTGAAGATCAAGGTCGGCGCCGGCGCCTTTGTCTGCGGCGAGGAGACCGCGCTCCTGGCTTCCATCGAAGGGAAGCGCGGCGTGCCGCGTCCCCGCCCGCCGTTCCCGGCACAAAGCGGCCTGTGGGGCAAGCCAACCTGCATCAACAACGTCGAAACCCTCGCCAACGTGGCGGCCATCCTGCGCATGGGCGGCGCCGCCTACGCCGCCCTGGGCACGCCCGGCAGCACAGGCACAAAGATCTTTGCCCTGGCCGGCAAGGTCAAGTATACCGGGCTGGTTGAAGTTCCCATCGGCGTGACCTTACGCCAGCTGGTCAACGACATCGGTGGCGGCGTCCCCAAGGGGTCCACCTTCAAAGCCGCACAGATGGGCGGCCCCTCCGGCGGCTGCGTGCCGGCCAAGTACCTGGACATGCCGATCGATTACGAGACCGTCAAGGAGGTCGGCGCCATCATGGGGTCCGGCGGCCTGATCATCCTCGACAACGACACCTGCATGGTCGACCTCGCCCGCTACTTCATGGAGTTCTGCGCCCGGGAGTCGTGCGGCAAGTGCCCGCCCTGCCGGATCGGCACCACGCGCATGCTGGAGATCCTGGAGCGCATCTGCGCCGGCCAGGGAAGGCCGGAGGATCTGGCGCGCCTGGAGAAGCTCGGGAGCGAGGTCAAGAAGAACTCCCTCTGCGGCCTGGGCCAGACCGCACCCAACCCCGCGCTGACCACCATCCGCCACTTCCGCTCCGAGTACGAGGCGCACGTCAACGAAAAGCGCTGCCCCGCCGGCGCCTGCCGCAGCCTGATCTCCTTCGCCATCCTGCCGGACAAGTGCATCTGCTGCGGCAAGTGCGCCAAAAACTGCCCGGTGTCCTGCATCTCCGGCCAGATCGGCAAGGCGCCGGCCAGGGCCACCGCACAGGACCGCGAAAGCGGCAAAGCGGGCAAGCCCTTCGCAATCCAGTCCGCCCTCTGCATCAAATGCGGCGCCTGCCAGGATGTCTGCCCGGCGGGGGCGGTGGAGAAGAAATAAGGCAAGGCGCTTATCAGCCCGTAACCCAACGGACTTACACATCAAGGACACCGAGAGCGCAGAGAGGAACAGAGACCACCGAGAAATGCCTGTCTGCGGCCGGCGAGCCGGCCGTAGCCGGAAAAAAGTCACTCTGTGCTCTCATTTTCTCTCTGTGCCCTCTGTGTCCTTACATCTGGATGATCCAAGACACACGCGAAATCGTATATCACGACCGAAAAGGTTCTAACAGGAGCATCCCATGGTCAACCTGACCATCAACAACCGCTCAATTTCCGCCGCGCCGGGCCAGACCATCATGCAGGCAGCCCGAGCCAACGGCATCGAGATTCCGCACCTCTGCGACGACCCGCGCCTGAAGCCAACCGGCGCCTGCCGCCTCTGCCAGGTTCATGTCGGCGACGTTGCCAGGCCGCCCGTGCTGGCCTGCGCCACGCCAGTCAGCGAAGGCATGGTGGTCAGCACCGAGTCCGCGGAACTCTCCAGCCGCCGCAAGGTCATCCTGGAGCTGCTGCTGAGCGAGCACCGCGTGGCCTGCACCAGCTGCGACGCCGAGGGCGACTGCGCCCTGCAGGACCTGGCCTACCGCTACGGCGCACAGGAGTGCGCCTACGGCACCTATGGCCACACCGAAGCCAAAGAGCCCAACTACACCGCGCTGAACCGCGGCATCGAGTACGACGTGGAGAAGTGCGTGCGCTGCAGCCGCTGCGTGCGCTTCTGCGAAGAGGTGCAGGGCGTGTGCGCGCTGACCTTCGACGGCCGCGGCATCTCCATGAAGGTCAACACCGCCCACGGCCGGCCGCTGCACGAGTCGGACTGCGAGCTGTGCGGCGGCTGCATCCGCGTCTGCCCCACCGGGGCCATGCGCGAAAAGGGCGCACAGGGGCTGGGCCGGGCCAAGGATCTGACCCGGGTTGCGACCACCTGCACCTACTGCGGCGTCGGCTGCACCTTCGAGTTCAACGTCAACCCCCGCCTCAACCGCATCGTGCGCGTCACCACCCGGCCCGGCATGGGATCCAACGACGGCAACCTCTGCGTCAAGGGGCACTTCGCCTTTGATTTTGTCCATTCTCCCGAGCGCCTGACCCGGCCGCTGATCAAGGAAAACGGCACCTTCCGCGAGGCCAGCTGGGACGAAGCCCTCCAGGCGGCAGCCCGCGGCCTGCTCGCAGCCCGCGACCGACACGGGCCGGACGGCCTGGCGTTCCTGAGCTCCTCGCGCTGCACCAACGAGGAGAACTACCTCATGCAGAAGATGGCCCGCATGGCCGGCAGGACCAACAACATCGACCAGTGCGCCACCACCTGCCACGCGCCGACCGTGGCCGGGCTGGCCATCTCGCTGGGCTCCGGCGCCATGACCAACTCCATCGGCGAGATCAAGAACGTACAGACGCTCTTCCTCATCGGGGCCAACCCGACCGAGGCCCACCCCATCGTCGGCCTGGAGATGAAGAAGGCCATGCGCAACGGGGCGCGGCTGATCGTCTGCGATCCGCGCGACACCTGGATGGCCAGGCGCGCGCACATCCACATCAAGCATCGCCCGGGCACGGACATCATGCTCATCAACGCCATGATGCACCACATCCTGGCCCAGGGACTCCAGAACCAGGCCTTTGTCGACGAGCGCTGCGAGCAGTTCGAGGCGCTGCGCGCCCATGTGCAGGAGTATACCCCGGAGAAGGCCGCCGAGGTCTGCGGCGTCGAAGCCGCGCTGATCCGCCGCGCCGCCGAGTGGTACGCGGCCGGCACGCCCTCGGCGATCTTCTACACGCTCGGCATCACGGAGCACACCTGCGGCACCGAGAACGTCATGTCCCTCGCCAACCTGGCCATGCTCTGCGGCCAGATCGGCAAGGAGTCCTCCGGCATCAACCCCATTCGCGGCCAGAATAACGTGCAGGGCGCCTGCGACATGGGCGCCATCCACACCGTGCTCCCCGGCTACCAGAAGATCACCGACCCCGCCGTCCGCGCCAAGTTTGACAAGGCCTGGGGCGGCGAGCTGCCCACCAATGTCGGCGGCCGCGTGACCGACTATATCGAGAAAGCCCACGAAGGCGTGCTCAAGGCCTTCTACGTCTTTGGCGAGGATCCGGTCCTCAGCGAGCCGAATACGGCCAAGGTCATTGAATCACTAAAAAAACTAGATTTCCTGGTAGTCCAGGAAATCTTCATGACCGAGACCGCCCGGCTCGCCGATGTCATCCTGCCCGCTACCTGCTTTGCCGAGAAGGACGGCACCTTCTCCAACACCGAGCGCCGCGTGCAGCGCGTGCGCAAGGCCGTGGAGCCACCGGGCGAGGCGCGGCCGGACTGGCAGGTGATCTGCGACGTCTCCACGGCCATGGGCTACCCCATGAAATACGCCGGCGCCTCGGAGATCTTCGACGAGATCGCCGCGCTCACGCCCAGCTACGGCGGCATGTCCTACGAGCGCATCGACAAGGTCGGCCTGCAGTGGCCCTGCCCGACCCGCGACCACCCCGGCACCCGGTTCTTGCACCAGGGGCGTTTCACACGCGGCAAGGGGTTGTTGCAAGCCATCCAGCACCGCCCGCCCGCCGAGGTGCCGGATGCCGCATACCCGTTCATTCTCTCCACCGGGCGCACGCTCTACCACTACAACATCGGCAACATGACGCGCAAGTCCACGGCCATCGCGCAGAAGCAGGACGAAAACTTTGTCGAGCTGCACCGCGACGACGCCGCGCGCCTGGGAATCGCCGATGGCGGCTTCGCGCGCATCACCACCCGCCGCGGCACCCTGGCCGTGCGCGCGCACGTGGGGGAGAAGGTGCGCCCCGGCGCGCTCTGGATGCCGTTCCATTTTGTGGAGAGCGCCACCAACCTCCTGACCCACGACGCCTTTGACAACTACACGCGCACCGCGGAGTACAAGTGCTGCGCCGCGCGGGTCGAGCCTGCGAACGCAGCCGGGGCATGAAGGGGCACAGCGTCGTGGAGCAAGGTTTTCGGTCAGGCTCCCGCCAAAAAAGGTGGCCCGGGCGCTCCGCGCACGGGCGGCTGCAAGACAAGCATGTGGCCAGCTGCTGCCCGTGCGCGGAGCGCCCGGGCCACCTGATGCAACCAAACGTGTTTTTGAATACAACCAGCCGCAGAGCGGCAGGAGGATCCGATGAAGACCGAAAACAAGCCCGCCAACACCGCGCCGGCCGCCTGCTGGAAGGACATCCTCGCGCGCGCCATGGCCAATGAGGAGTCCTCGGCGGCCTTCTACCGGCAGGCTGCCGCACGCATGACCAACCCCGTTACGCGCGACGCGCTCGAAGGGCTGATGCGCGATGAGCTCGAGCACCGGCAGCTGATCGGGGAGTTTCAGAGCGGCAGGCGCACCCTGCCGGAAGGCCATTCCTCCGGCGGCTCGCTCGTCGAATGCCTCGGCGCACCGGATTTCACGGCGGACCTGTCGCCCGCCAACGCCTTTCTCCTCGCGGCCCGGAAGGAAAAGATGGCCGTGGAATTCTACGAGACCTGGGCCAAACTCTACCCCGGCGGCGCCGAGCAGGAACTGCTGCTCCGGCTGGCCGAGGTCGAGCGGCGCCACAAGCAGAAGGTGGAGGATCTCTACACCAACACCGCCTTCCCCGAGGCCTGGTGAGCGCCGGCTGCAGCAGCATGAAATTCTCTCTGTGCTCTCTTTCTTTCTCTGTGGCCTCTGTGTCCGTCCAAAAATGATGCTATCAAACACACCTTTGCCAGCCGGATTGTTCAACGCGGACATCGTGCGCTTTGATCGCGACCATCCCGGCGGGTTTCCCTGCCGGGATGCCGTGATCCAGGAGCGCCCCCTGCGCATCGAGGTGGACGGCACCACCTATACGCTGCTGCGCACGCCGGGCGCAGACCGCGAGCTGGTCGCGGGGTTCCTGTTCACCGAGGGGATCATTGCGCGCCCCGAGGATATCCTGCTGCTGAGCGAGTGCCCGGATTCGCCTGACACCATCCTTGTGAAGACCGCCACTCCGGGCGACAAGCCGCGCCGGTCGCTGCTGATCACGTCGTCGTGCGGCATGTGCGGCCGGGACGACATCCAGGCCATGGTGGCAGCCCTGGGGCGCGTGACCGGCGACTTCCAGGTTCCCCTGGCCACAATCTACCGGGTGCCGGCCACGGTCCGGGCACGCCAGCAGTTGTTTGCCGGCACCGGCGGCGCGCATGCTGCGGCCGTGTTTACCGCGGACGGCAGCGTCTCCTTTGTGAAGGAGGACGTGGGCCGCCACAACGCGCTGGACAAGCTGATCGGGCACGCGCTTCTGCGCGGCATCTCCCTGGAGCGCTCGGGGCTGTTCCTGTCCGGCCGCACCAGCCTGGAGATGATCGCCAAGGCCGCCCGGGCGCACATTCCAATCGTGGCGGCGGTCGGCGCGCCCACCACGGCCGCCATCGAGGCAGCCGGGGCATGCGGCATCACCCTGTGCGGGTTCTTGCGGGATGAGCGGATATCCGTATACTCTCATGTCGAGCGGGTCACGCAAACATAGGGCGCAGGGCACGATCTGGCGCGAACAGAAAGACAACCGTGCGAAAACCATTGGCACTGAAGATCGTCACCGGGCTGACACTGGCCCGGGTGCCGTTTGTTTTTATTTTCATGATCCTGGCGCTGATCGCGCAGAACCATCCCGGAGGCGCGTTGACCTGGATTGCGTTTGTCAGCCTGATCCTGGCCTCGCTGACCGATCTCTTTGACGGCTATCTTGCGCGCAAGTGGCAGGTGGCTAGCCGCTTCGGCGCCGCGGCCGACCCGCTCATGGACAAGGCCTTCTACATCGTGGTCTTCCCCACGCAGCTCTACCTCCTCAGCCAGATGGGCGGGCCCGAGGCGACGCACACGCTGGTGATGCTCGTCTTCTCTGTGCTCTACCTGCTGCGCGACCAGTGGGTCTCCTTCCTGCGCTCCATCGGCTCCGCCTACCAGGCCGACCTGCGCGCCAACTGGATGGGGAAGCTGCGCACAGCCATGAGCTTTCCCATCGGCTGCCTGATCTATTTCTACATTGCCATCCACCCGGCGTGGATCCCGCTGCCGCGCGCCTTGATGTATGTGCTGGAAGGGGCCGGAATCGCCGTCAACTTCCTCTCGATCCTAGTCTACACGCGCCAGTACCTCCCCTACCTGCGGCGGTCGCTGGAGACGGAGCGGTAGCGGAAGCACCAAGCCGCCGCTTTCCCGGCATCCGCTGCCAACGCGTTGACGGCAAACAATACGGCGATGGCGAGAGAAGATGACAATATGTCCGGCGGCTCAGCCTTTCCACGGGTGATCTCAACTGCGTATTGGAAGTCTTGATCGAACTCACCCCCGGGATGAAGTTCGTCCTGCTCGATGAAATTCAGAATATCGATGGGTGGGAACTGTTCGCAAACCGCCTCCAGCGGCAGGGGTACATCGTTGTGCTGACGGGCAGCAACGCCCATCTGCTCAGCCGCGAACTCGCCACGCATCTGACAGGCCGGCACCGCGTGTACGAAACGTACCCCTACTCTTTCCGGGAGTACTTGCGCGCCCGGGGACAACCAGCGCCTTCCGGCAGCGCGCATTCCACACGCGAGCGCGCCGCACGTTCCGGAATCTGGCGGACGAAAACCTCCTGCTGCTGACCATGGACCATCGAGGCATCGAACAGGTTGCCGACCGCAGGATCACCTGCTTGCCGGTCTGGGAATGGCTGCTTGCGGTTGGCTGCGGATCGGGGGCACGGGTTCTGGAGGGAGGCAGGTCGGGAAGAAGAGAAGTGAACCGCAAAACCGAAGAACCGAAGAGTTTTGATTTTTGATGGGGGGCGGGCGGCGGGAAAGTGAATCGCACGGCTACCGCGCCCCGAGCACCTCTGCCGCCACCGCATTTCCGGGATCTGCGCGCTGCAGCTCCCTGGCCCGCGTCAGGACCCTGTTCTGCATCTCCGCCTTCAGCGCGGGGTCTTCCAGGGACCGGCTCAGTTTCTGCGCCTGCCGGATGGCGCGCGGCAGCATGATGCGAAAACTCTCCGGCCAGCGCAGCGTCTGCTGGTAGAGATCGTCTGCCACAACAGTCCACCCGAGCTGATCCACAAACGACGCCAGCCGGCAGAAGCGGATCGGCTCGAGGCGGCGGGCAGGCGCCCAGAGGCCGCTGAGTTGCATGGCATTCACCAGGCTGCCGGCAAGGACGCCTTCCTCGAGCACGCGGTTGGCAGGATCATGCAGCGCCGCCAGGTTGCTGCGCCCCTGCCGCGCCAGCCAGCCGGCAAACACGAGGCGCTGCAGGGCGGCGTTCGTCGGCGCGCAGGGGAGTCCGAAGGATCGGACAAACGCCGTGCTATCCGGCGTAACCGCCGCGAACATTGCGGCGCAGTCGTCCAGGTAGACCAGGCGCCAGCTGTTGGTCTGCCCGAGCGCAATGGCCAGCGGGCTGCGGTCCTCCTTGAGGTCGGTCAGCGAGAAGCAGGCCAGCCCGATCCCGTAGGCCCCGGCCTCGCGCGTGAAGAGCGCCGGATCCCAGCGCGTGCGGGCCGCCGTGCGAAACGTCGGCGCATCGTAGATCTCCGCGTGGCGGCCGTCGAAGTAGACCGGCCAGTCAGGGCCGAAGCGCGCCAGGAACAGGTTGGCGCTGCGGGTGTCGCCATACAGGGTGCGGCAGGAGATCTCCGGGCGGTGCCGCTCCACAAAGTCGCAGGCAGCCAGCGGATGCTCATGGTCGGAGAAGCCGATCGCAAAGCGCATGCGCCACCCGAGCGAGGCGTAGAAGCGCTCGCTCACGATGGCGCGGTAGAGAAACAGGAGCCCCAGCGCCAGCAGCGCCTGCGCCACGATGTGCACCCCGCGGGAATGAAGCCAGAACACGCCCGCCGATCCCGGCAGGGCGGAGCCGCCGGGCTGCGCTTCGGCATGCGAACCCATTGGAGAATCCGCCGTTCGACTGCGCTCAGGGTCTTCGACAATCCGCAATCTACGATTCGCAATCCGCAATCCACCAATCCTCGCCACCAGCGCCGCCAGCCCGTCCGCCGCATACTCCAGCCCGCTGGCCATCAGCGGCGCCGCCACCAGCGCCAGCAGCGGCACGTTGCGCACCGCCGCCAGCGACAAGTACGCCATGGCTGCACAGGTGAGGAGGTAGCCGGGCGCGGCATGCGGCATGCGGCATGCGGCGTGCAGGATGTGAAATCCGCTGCACGAAGCCCGGACTCCGGACACCGGACACCGGACACCTTCCATCACCCGCCCCAGCAGGCCGAGACCGGCGAACACCCAGCACGCCAGGAAGGCATACCCCAGGCTGCCGGAGTCGAGCACCGTGGAGAGATCCACAGGCTGACCCTCCACGATGCCGTTTTTGTAAAGCGGATCGGTCAGCACATGAAAAAGATGGAACGGGTAGAACGTGCCGGCCAGCCCATACGGCGTGGCCAGGCAGGCCAGCGTGGTCAGCACCGCCACCACCGTGAGCCGCACAGGCGCCGCTCCTGCAACAGGCTGCGCGATACCACCCGCACCACCTGCCACACTCCTTGCTCGTTCCCCTGTAGCGCGGCTCTGTGAGCCGCGGCATCGCAAGTTCAGCGGCAGTTCCGCGCCGGTCACCGGCACGCTACCGTCTGCCGCCTCCCCTTGCCCGCTTTCCTGTCGTGCGCCGCTGCGCGGCGCAGCCGCGCAAGCTGCCAGATACGCCAGCCACGCACCCCCGGCGTAAGCCCAGACGATGACCGGCCCCAGAATGAATGCGCCGTGGGTGTTGGTCCAGAGAATCTGGAGCAGCGGCAGGAGCCAGAGAAGCAGGGTGGAGGGTGGCGGGTGGCGGGTGTTAGATCGTTCCGCCGTAACATGCGATGCCTTTGCGTCGAATAGCGAGAGCAGGATCAGGAACGAGCCGATGAACAGGTACGTGAAGAGTTCCGGCCGGCAGTTGATGCGCATCTGCAGCAGGCGCAGCATCAGGAGGACCGCCAGGGCTGCCGGAATGGAAAGATACGGCCAGTTCCAGTTCCAGCGGTGCGGCAGCGCGCCGCCGGCATGGGAGCGCCGCAGCAGCCACGCGAGGAGCGCGGTTTGCAGCGTGATCGCCAGCACCATCAGCACCTGCCACAGCGTCAGCCCGCCCCAGCCGAGCGCCGCGTGCAGCCTGGCGAGCATCACCTGGTAGAGCCACGGCACGCTCACCCAGTCGCAGCCGAGGCGCGTGGCCGAAAAGACGTCGTGACGGATCACCGCGCCGTGCGCCAACATCCACTGCCCGGCGCGCAGGTGCCAGAGGATGTCCGTGTCCGAGATCGGCCGGATGCTCCAGGCCGCAGCCACGAGCAGGAGCAGCAGCAGCAGCCACGGCATGCGGGAGAGGAAGCGCATGCCCGGAACGCTAGCACAGCGAAAGCCGCCGCGCAACGGATGTACACGTCAAGGACACCGAGAGCACCGAGAGCAACAGAGACCACAGAGAAATCCCTGACTGCGGCCGGCAAGCCGGCTGCCGCAGCATGAATTTCTCTCTGTGGTCTCTTTCTTTCTCTGTGACTTCTGTGTCCTTCCGCAACGGCGACGATAGCGGATAACGATTGTGGAGCATTCTGTACGAGTTGCGCCTTGTACGGCAACAACACGTCTTGTAACCTGAACCCCATACGATTCGTCAGGTTTTTCTTGTGAAGCAGATCTTATCCAAAGCAGCCAACGGCCAGCCGCTCACGCGGGAGGAAGCGCTGGCGCTTGCCTCCGACCCGTCGGTCAGCCACCTGCATGCGCTGGGTCAGGCGGCGCTCCAGAACCGCCGGCAGCGCTTTGGGCGCACGGCAACCTATGTGCTCAACGCAGCCATCAACCCCTCCAACATCTGCGACCGCAACTGCGGCTTCTGCCACTACCATGCCGCCGAAGGGGATCCCCGGGCCTACGTGCTGACGGAAGACGACATCCTGCGGCGCATCGCGGAGCTGCGTCCGCGCGAGGTGCACATCACCGGCGGCCTGAACCGGTTCTGGCCGTTTGCCAACGCGCGCCAGCTGATCTCACAGATCTGCGCGCGCCACCCGGCCGTGTACATCAAGGCCTACACGGCCGTGGAGATCGACCGGTTTGCGCAGGACGAAAAGAAAACCCCGCGCGACATCCTGCTGTCGCTCCAGGAGGCCGGGCTGCAGTCGCTCACCGGCGGCGGCGCCGAGCTGTTTTCCGAACGCATGCGCCGCGCGTACTGCCCCTCCAAGATTACGGCCGAGGCCTGGCTGGCCATTCATCGCACCGCACACGAGCTGGGGCTCAGCAGCAATGCCACCCTGCTGTATGGCCTGGGGGAAAGCGCGGCAGAGCTGGTGGACCACCTGCTGCGCCTGCGCGAGGCGCAGGCGCAGAGCCGCGGCTACTCCTGCTTCATCCCGCTGGCCTACCAGCCGGAGAAGGGAAACCCGGACGATGCCGGGCCATCGCCGCGGGAGAGCCTGCGCGTGATCGCGCTGTCGCGCCTGATTCTGGACAATGTGCCGCACCTCAAGGCCTACTGGCCCATGATCGGCGTTGAGACCGCGGCAGCCGCGCTTTCCTGGGGCGCGGACGACCTGGACGGCACGCTGGGCGAGGAGCGCATCGCCCACGCCGGAGCGGCCCGCACCCCCGGCGCACTGAGCGCCGCCATGATGCAAACCACCATCCGCCTGGGCGGCTTCCTCGCGGTGGAGCGAGATGGAAATTTCAACGCCGTGGAAGAATTACCGGATTCGCGCGGCCGGGGCCGCGCTCCCACGGATCCGGACATGTCCTTAGCTGTGGGAGCGCCACCCCGTGGCGCGAAACGGTCTGTTCGCGTGAGCGAGGAGCCTGCGCCCTGAACGCCAACATCTCCATGATCCCGTACGCCAATATGGCGCCCGTGCGCGCGCTCGGCTGTCCGGAGGGGTTCGCCTTTCTCTACCTCACGCCGCGCCAATCCGTGGACGCGCTGCTCGCCGGCCGGGTGGTTGCAGCCGCCCTGCCCACCGGTGCCCTTCCGGCCTTGCAGGATCCGGTCGAGCCCGTGGGCCATTACGGCGTGGCGGCGAGCGGCAAGGTCGGCTCCGTGCTGCTGTATTCCCGCAAGCCATTCGAGGCGCTGGAGGCGACGGATCGCATCCACCTCACGGAACAATCCGCAACCTCCGTGCTGCTGCTCTACCTGCTGCTGCGCGAGGGCAGGAAGCCGGACCAACTCCCCTCGCCCGCGCCAACACGCAGCACAGCCACCGCCATCCTGCGCATCGGCGACGATGCGCTGGTCGGCCGCGACGCGGCCGACTACCCGTTCTGCTACGACCTGGCCACGCTCTGGCATGAGAGCACCGGCAAGCCCATGGTCTTCTGCCGCTGGGTGGTGCGCCGCGATGCGCCGCCGGAGGTGAAGGCCAGGCTCCTGGCCTGGCTGGGTCAGCTGGATGCCCGGGATGACGCGCTGGTCGAACAATCCGCAGGCAACGAGGCCCGGCGCCTGGGCATCCCGCGGCAGAAGATGGTCGCCTACCTGCGCGGCATGCGCCGCGTGCTGCAGGCCGACGACCTGGCCGGGCAGGCGTGCTTCCTGAAAACAGCGACCGTACATTTCGCCGCCTACCAGACGTGGCGCAAGCAAGCTGCACCCGGCACCGGCGCCGTGCCGGCGCCGCTGCGGCTGGACCGGGCCGAAGCCCTCCGCCTGCTGCGCGAAGCGCCGCTGGGCGAGCTGATGGCCAGGGCCCATGCGGCGCGCCTGCGCCGCCACCCCGGGGGGCTGGTCACGTTTGTGATGGACACCAACCCCAACTACACCAACATCTGCGCCACCGGCTGCACGTTCTGCGCCTTTCACCGGGATGGTCATGCTGCCGATGCCTACACGCTGACGCCCCCCGAGCTGGCGGCGCGCGTGCGACTGGCCGCGGACCAGGGCGCCACGACCGTGCTGCTCCAGGGCGGGACGCACGGCGGGATCTCGCTGGCGCACCTGGTGGCCTATGTGCGCGCCATCAAGGCCGCCTGCCCGGGCCTCCACATCCACCCGTTCAGCCCGTCCGAGATCGACGCCGTGGCGCGCCGGGAAACCATGACGGCCGAGGCGGTGCTCCGGACACTGTGGGATGAAGGGATTCACACGATGCCCGGCGGCGGCGCCGAGATACTCGCGGACCGCGTGCGCCGGATGGTGAGCCCGGCCAAGTGCAGCGCCGACCGCTGGCTGGAGATCATGGAGACCGCGCACGGCCTCGGGTTCCGCACCACGGCGACGATGATGTACGGCCACGTGGAGACCGACGCCGAGATCGTGGAGCATCTGCTCCGGCTGCGCGAGGTCCAGGACCGGACCGGCGGGTTCTCCTCGTTCATTGCCTGGTCCTTCAAGCCCGGGAATTCCCCGCTCAGCCGCACCGTGCCGCACGCCGCCCACCCGGCGCTCTATGTCCGCATCCTGGCGCTGGCGCGGCTGGTGCTGGACAACTTCGAGCACATCCAGTCCTCCTGGTTCTCGGAGAGCGAGAACGCCGGCAGCCTGGGGCTGCTGGCCGGCGCGGACGATTTTGGCGGGATCCTCGTCGAGGAGAACGTGCTCAAGACCACGGGGCACGACCGGCAAACCACCGTGGCCAGGGTGAAGGAGCTGATCCGCGCCAGCGGCTTTGTGCCGGCGCGCCGCGATTCAGACTACCGGATCGTGGAGGTGTATGATGCGAAGGGTTCCGTGTCTTAAACGCCGAATGGTTGCCGGTGGACGTTGACGAGTACGGTGCACGAGGAGAGAATGCTGCACAATCGTCCACCGAGTGTAACCACGGAACACACGGACCACAGGGAAGGGGATTTTTTTAGCTACGGATACCGCGGATTTTCGCTGATTTTTTCCTGCTATAGGAAAGCGGAAAGGGAATGTTCTCCTTCCTGCCCCCTTCCGGACCCA
>JBAWXQ010000038.1:0-17303 GCA_037144015.1 bacterium | reverse complement strand
TGAGCTTTGTCGACAAAGCTCGCGATAAAGCTCGCGACAAAGATGCGACGCAAATTCATCTCTCTCCGCGCCCCTGGTCGATGTACGCCACGATCTGTTCCGTGCTCAACTTGCGCCACCCCAGAAACTGGCGGCGCAGGTCGGCGACAAAGGGCCTGGCCAGCTTGCGCCAGTTGGTCTCCTCGCCCGTCAGGCGGCTCAGCTCGATGACCACCTCCGACACGTCGTCCTCCGCCTGCCGGCGGATGCACAGGCGCATCTCCTGCTTCACGCCCAAATCGTAGGGCGCCAGCCAGACCGTGCAGCGAATGGTCTTCTCCGCGGCCGAGTCGGTGCGCTCGAGCGCATCGCACGTGAAGTGGCCGATGGCGCCATCCTTGTGCGCTTCCAGGTATTCGTGGATGAAGGCCACGAGGCCGTCGGCGGCCGCCGGCGTGGTGGTGAACGGCAGGATGTCGCGGATGGCGCCCGCCACCGGTGCCGGCAGGCTCCAGCTGGCGGCGTGGCTCGGAGACGCGATGCGTCCCGCCAGGATCGCCGGGATGATCCCCGAGAGCATGGTCACGGCCAGCACCAGCCCCATGGTCAGGATGACCTGCGTGCCGGAGTAGTTGAGCGTGACATTGCCCATCAGGTTGAAGCGCGACAGCAGCGTGGCCAGCCCCTGGCCGGCCACGTAGCCGAAGACCGATCCCAGGAGCCCGTAGGTGGCGGACTCGGCGATGAACAGCGCGCCGACATGCCGCGGGGCCAGCCCCAGGCTGGTGTAGACGTGGATCTCGCCCCGGCGCTCGGCCACGCTGTTCAGCATGGTGCAGAGGATGATGAGGGCGGCCATGATCAGCGGGATCAGCAGGCTGCGCGGCGCGGTCGGCAGCAGCGGCACAGACACGGAGACGTGCACGCCGTCGCGGCCGCCGTGGTAGATCGGGAACGCGAGCGTCTCCACCAGCCGTGCGGCCAGCGCGGACGCCGCCTCCGCCGAGGCGCACGGCACCGCCAGCATGCGCGTTTCGCCGCCCAGCAGGCGGCAGGTCTGCTCGGGCACGAGGATGACCTCGTCCGGTGCAATGATCGGCATCTGCTGGTCGAGTTTGACGTCCCCGAAGGAGAACGACTGCTGGGTCTTTTCCGTCACCGACTGGTCACGCGTCTGCGAGGCCTGCCGCGCATCCAGCGCGGCGTAGTCGATGGGCAGGATCGAGGTGCCGTCCAACTGTCGCAGCGCCCCGGACAGGGCCTGCGGCTCGTAGGTGTCGAGCACTTCCAGCTCCAGGCCGGCTAACACGACCCGGGCGCCCGGCTTGACGCCCAGAGACTGCGCGGTGGCCGTGGAGATGTAGCACCCGCCCCCCCGGGCAAAGCGGTCCCAATTGCGGACGACGCTGCCGATGGCGGTCACGCGCGTCTCGTCCGGCATCAGGCCGACCACGCCTTTCAGGGGGCTGTATTGGCCGTTGTCCGCATTGCGCAGGCTGATGCGCCAGTCGCGTCCCGTCCGGTTGACCAGCCAGCCGCGCGAAACAACGGTGCCGTTGGTCCCGAGCAGGGCCTGCAGACTGCTGCTTGCCGCCCGGGGCATCACGCGCAGGCCCGGCTGCCGCACCAGGACGCTGGCCTGCTCCGGGCCGGCGTCGGCGAGCCGGTACTGGCGCTTCTCGGTGTAGTTGCGGGCCGACGAGAAGCAGAGCAGGGCAAAGGTGATCAGCATGATCGTGGCGGCGGTCAGCGCCGTGCGGAAGCGGCGCTTGCGCATGTTGCCGATCCCCAGCCACACGGCGCTGCCGATCAGGCCGCCGCGCCCTGTCTCGGCGCCCCGCGCCTCCGCGCGTCCGCGCCGGATTTCGTCCAGGAACGATCCGAACCGGCTCATCACAACCCCGATCACGACCGCGCTCAGGCTCAGGATCGCGAAGGACATCAGGATCACCAGCGGCTGGCTGGAGATCCGGAAGGCGGGGTGGAACCCCCACAGCAGGAGAGCCATGGCCGTGAAGATGGCCGCGGCCCAGGCGATGCGGCGCACGATGTCGGTCTCGGCGACCAGCAGCCGTTCCATCACCACGGCGAACGGCACAAGCAGCAGCAGGAGAAAGATGGCGCCGCGCGTGACGTCGTCGTTGGTGTCGCGGATCGTCTGGTGCGCCCGCACCTCCAGCGCCATCGCCTCCAGCGAGGCCCGGAACATGCCGGAGGCATCGTTGTCGGCCTGCGCGGCGCGGGCCTCCTGGAGCGAATCGCCGGCGCGGGCAAACATCCGCTCCACGGGCGGCACGCGGATGCCCGCGGCGCGCATCACGCCGAGGCGCCAGGCGTCCACGGCATGAAAATCGAGCGCCGACAGGTAGGCCGCGGGACCGACCGGGCACTCTGTGGCGCCGAACCCGAGCATCGCCTTGCGCAGGTCACCTTCCGTGCGGCAATTGCCGGTGTCGGCCAGATTGACCAGCGTCATGCGCGTGCCGGCCGAACCCTCGCGCAGGATGGCCTGCCACACGATGTCCCGGCGCACCAGGGCCTGCAGCTGACCGTCGATCAGGGTCACGTTGCTCCATTCCGGCGCGCCGCCCCGCACGCGGTCGACAAAGTCCAGCCCCGTGAGCGGCATCAGGTACCGGGAATCGAAAAACACCGGCCCGTTGAGCTCCACGCAGTCGAACACCACGGCGCGCATCGGCGTGGGGCAGGGCTCGGAGAGGTTGACGGCCGGATTTTCCTGGGAGGCCTTGACCAGCCCCGTGACCTTCTTGGCCGCCCGCGCGATGGATCCGTCCGCCGCCAGGCGGAAAGCTTCCACATGCAGCCCTTGCAGTCCGCCCTGGGCCGCGGCAGGAAGCCCTTCGAGCCGGAAGTCGCCGCGGGCATTGGTGAACTGGAATTCGATGCGCCGCACGCCCGGCGCCTCGAAGGCCCGCGTGTTGGGCACAGCGGCCGCCAGGTAGTGTTCCATCGGCACGGAGGGCACCGGTTCGCCGACCGACACATCGGTGATCGTGCCGGCGACCCGGCGCCATTGCGGCCGCAGGCCGGTGTTGGCCGGGAGGGCGAAGTCGCTGCCGTTGAGCATGCGGTCAACCAGCTGCGCGGTGGCCGCGATCTGCGGCGCCAGGCGCGACCAGTCCAGGCTGTCCGCGCGGTCGAAGGGCGTGTCCACCTTGCGGTGAAGGCCCTCCACCGTGGCCCACGTCGCGGCCGGCACGCCGAAGGTCCCGGCCGCCGCCGTGATCACCGGCGCCTGGTCCGGGTTGAACGACCACACGTCATCGCCGCCGGCAATGGACGGCCGGCTCACGGCCTGGATCGTCTGCGCATCCCAGATTCGCATCGGCTCGTTGGCGAGGCAGAGCCGCAGCCAGCGCATGAAGTCATTCACCGCCACGGCATCGCTGAAGCGCCAGTGCCCGCAGGCGCGCTGCGGCCCGACCGCGAGCCCCGCGTCGGAAAGATCCAGGCCCAGCAGGAAGGCTGCGGCCGGTTCGTTTGCGCCCGGAAGGCCCAGGGCGGCGCGGATTTCCGCGCGCAGGGCGTCATCGCGCGCATACAGCGCCGCCTCCTGCTGCGACTCCTCCAGCGCGCGCCGGCAGGACGCCCGCGCGCGGCGCAGGAGCTCGATCGCCTCGGCCATCCGGTCCTCGGTGACGCCGCGGGCGCCGAGGACCTGGTTGCGGATGGTGTTGAGTTGCGCGCGGCGCGCGGCCAGTGTGTCGATGTGTGCCTGCGAGGCAGCCGAACCGGCGCCCGTGCTCTGCGCCAACCGCAGGATGGCGAGCTCCTGCTCGATGGCCAGCAGCTCGGGGCTGAGCAGGTTCTTGAAATACGGCCGGATGTCCCGGTAGCGCGAGCGGTGGAACTGCCGGACGGCTTCCGCCCCGGGCTCTCGCGCCGCGCCGCCGGCCAGTTCGTCAAAGCGCGCCGCATCCTTCCGGGCCGCCTCGATCTGCCGCCGGTCCTGCTGTTCATACTTCAGCCGGTCTGGCTGGCCGGGCACCGAGGCGAGCATCCCCAGCATGCGCCGCACGCCGAGCTGGTTGATGCCGTAGGCGTCCACAAAGGCAAACAGCACCGGCTTGGCCGGCGGATGCGCGGCGTAGGTGCGGAGCAGGTTCAGCGCCAGCGCCGCGTCCACGGCTGCGTCTGCGCCGGGCGCCAGCCCGAGGATGGTGCTCATGGCGTCAAATTGCACGGCCACCACGACCGGCTTCTGTCCGCGCGCGCCCCCGGCGGGCAGCACCAGCGCGTACACGTTGGTGGCGGCGACTTCGACCCATTCCGCCGCGCAGGTGACCGTGGCCCGGTCGATTTCGCCGCGGCGCAGCGCATCCGCCAGGGGCCCCTCCGGCACGTAGTAGCGGGGGAGGTACAACGGCTGCACGGACGGCATGGCCCGCACCGGCTCGCGCCCGGCCAGGAGCAGCACGGCGGCTGCGCCGAACTGGAACGGATTCTTCCAGTTCTCGTACGCCTGCATCTCCATCACCGCCAGGTTGCCCTGGAGATCGAGCGGACGGATGCCGGCAAGCTCGCCGGAGGCAATGTAGTTCAGCGTGCCCGTCATCCCGTTCGTGGGCGTGGTCTTGAGCCGCACGAGGTCAGGCCACACGGGATAGACCGGGTGCGCTCCTGCCAGCGGTCCGCGCGCGATCGTCAGCTCGCAGCGGTTGAGGCGCGGCACCACCACGGGGAATGCCTGCGTCCAGACCCGGACGCCCGGCGTGGCTTGCAACTGCGCGACCAGCGCCGCCTGCGTCGCGTCGTGTTCCGCGGTTCCGACCAGGCGCGTCGGGGCGCCGGCGAGCCAGGCCGCGTCGCGCTGCACGGCGGCCGTCAGCTCGTTGGCGTCCGCCGGCTGCGCCAGCGCCAATAGCCAGGCTGCGCCTGCAGCCAGAAGGCATGTACGGGTGATTTTCACGAGAAGCACAGCGTCCTCACTGCCGGTAACAACCCCCAGATGATCATTGTGCCCACTTCGCCCACAACCAGGCCCAGGAACAGGGGCGCCGCCCGGCGGTAGCCGTGGTTGCCCCCGTAGCGCAGCACCAGGCGGTTCAGCAGCCACCCGAGGAAGATGCTCTGCCACATGCGGTCGATGTACCACGAGCCCAGCATCAGCATGCCGATGGGGTGCAGCGGCCAGGCCGGGAAGCTTAGCGACGCCCATTCCAGCCCGCCGGCCAGCGCGGCCCCGAACGCCAGGTGCGCCGGACGGTCGTAGCTCACGGCCGGCTTCACCCCTTCGGCCACGTTGCGCGCATCGCCGAGCATATACCAGTTCAGCGTGTTGTAGAAATACGGGTTTACCGGGCTCTCCTTGCCGTCCATGGTCATGTTCTGGTGGAACGTCCCGTACACGTGGACGCCGCCGCAGACGAGGAACCCGACGGCCAGGACGCCCACGAGCAGCAGCGAGAGCCGCCAGCGGCGGCGCGGCGTGGCCGTGTCGTCCAGCAGCAGCGCATGGCTGGCCAGCGCGCCCGGGTTGGCGATCGAGGCCCAGACGAACAGGTCGGCAAACAGCGAGTTGAACAGCGCGGTCAGCGGCGTGATCCAGGACAGCGGCGCCAGGTAGAGCAGGCTGCCGACGCTCAGGGCCGCCTGCGAGCAGGGGAGGCCGGTCTCCGCCACGATGCGCGTGACCAGCAGCGTGGTCAGCAGGAGCACGGCGACGAAGAACAGCGCCCAGCCGGCCGACAGGCCGAACCAGAGCATCCAGGCAAATGTGCCGGCGCACCCGGCCAGCATCATGCCCAGCGCGCGCTGCATCTGCTGCTCGAACGCGTCCCGCGGCCTGCGCGCCAGCAGCCCCGCCACCTGCGCAAAGTGCCGCCGCCCAAGCCACAGCACCCCGGCGGCCAGCGCCAGCATGGCGCCGGTGCGGTGCTCCGCCACGACGCCGCCCTGGAACGGCGGCCGGTACGTGGCGGTCAGCATCTGGTACAGGGCGTACGCCACGGTGAAAACCCAGATCGAGAGCGTGATCCGCGCCCGCATGAAGAAGGCGATGCCGATCACCGAGAAGAACAGGAACCCGGTCATCATGTACGGGGGGAGCTGGTTCCAGGGTGCGGACGTGAAGCAGTCGGAGATGTCCCACTGCAGCGGGATGGCCGGCAGCACGCCCGGCCAGTCGCGCACCACATAGCCGGTTGTCTTGAGGCAGAAGACCGCCAGCACGCTCAGCCAGAACAGGCGGCTTCGCAGCAGGGGAGGAAGCAAATGTCCGTCGCCGGGGGGCTGGAGCAGGTCTTTCTGGATTTGCAGAAGCGGGAAGGGGAGCCGCTCGTGGTCCCGCCACTGGGGAATGAGAATCTGGGCGAGCCCCAGCATCAGCAGCCAGCTCGAAAGGAAGAGCAGCCCCCAGCGCAGCGCCGGACCGGCCAGCGCGCGCCACGGCACGGGCTGCAGCGGGCTGTTCGGGTTGGACGGATCCACGGGCGGCAGGCGGTCGTAAAAGGAATCGGAGATCGGGCTGGGCTGGCCAAAGGCGATCTTCTCCGGAAACAGCGAAGGCCGTATCCCCGTGGTTGTGTACATGTCGGCGAGTGTCTGGGTCTGGTTGGCCCGTTGCGCCGCGCCGATCACGTAGTACGGCAGGCGCCGCATGAGCCCGTCGCCGGCCATGAACCCGCCGACCAGCATGATCGCGAACGCCAGCGCGAGCTGCCGCGGGCCCAGCGCGCAGCGCGGCAGGAAGCGCCGCAACAGCGGGTTGAGCCCCAGCACCACCAGCAGCAGGAACCCCATGGCGCCCAGCGGCAGGTAGCCGTCGGACATGTCAATGGCGTAGGGGTTCCAGTTGATGAAGAGGTCAATGTAGGGCGTGCCCACCCAGGAAAACGCAGCACCCAGCAACCCCACCGCCACGGCAAAGAGGTAGCGCGGAACGGAGAGCGCTGCAGGCTGGGTGTCGTCCGGCTTCAACGCGTCGGTCCTTCCTGGCCCGGGCCGGGCAGCACGGTGATGCCGGTCAAGGGATTGCCTTCGCCATCCTCCAGGTGCGGCGACAGGAACCAGAGCCCCGTCCCGTGCATGCTTTTCAGCAGGAGGCGGTTCTCGCCCGGCTTCAGGCGGATGGCGATCCGCTCCTCGCGCGGTGACCAGTCGCGCCGGCAGGCGCGGGTGAAGATCTTTTCGCCGTTCACCCAGGCGGCCAGCCCGTCGGACGCGCCGACAGCCAGCACGGCATCCTGCGCTCTTGTTGCGCGGACCCAGACCGCCACATACGCCACGGCGAAGTTGGCCTGCTGGCCAAAGAGCTTGTTGAAATAGAGCTGGTTCTCCGCATCCACAGGCAGTTCCGGATCACGTTCCTGGCGCCGCCATGGCACCAGCGTCCCGGTCTGGCCGCTGTAGACGCGTTTCAGATCAACGGCAGCCTTCTCGATCGGGTGCTCCCGGTCTTCCACGACTCCGGCATTGTCGAGCGGACCGATGTACCAGCAGCGGGGGAGGGCGGCGTCTGCCGTGCCACGCGCCTGCAGATCCAGCGTGGCGCCCAGCCAGCGCAGGCAGCACGCCGCGCGCACCTGGAACGGCGCGCGGTCGGCCTGTCTGCGCCAGGGTTGCGTGAACGCGCGCGTGGCGCCCTCCGGCAGCGCGACGTCATGCACCGCGGGCGCGCCAGAGCCCCGGTTGTCCGCTCCGGCTGTCACCCGCACCGCTCCCTGCACCGCGCCGGTGACGGCACCGCGCAACTGCACGATGCTCCGGGCTGCCAGGCTCCCGGCGCCATCTGCGAGGGAAAGCTCCAGCGTGATGCCGGAGAGCTCGACCAGCACCCGGTTGATCAACTCCGCCGCGGCGCCGCTGTGCCGGATCTCCCGGACGATGGCCGGAAGATGTTGCCGGAAGGCCTCTGCCGCCGCCTGCTGCGCTGGCGCATGGGCTTCTGCCGCCTGCAGCAGTTCGTGGCGCAGGCGCCGCAGGCCGGCCGGCGCGCGGTTTCCCAGCCGCCAGCAGGCGCGATACACGAGGAACAGCTCATGGTCGGCGCGGAAGCGCCACGGGTTGGCTGGCGCCGGAATCTTCAGGTTCGGCGCCTCCGGCCGCCCGTCGTCCACAAACGGCGTGATGAGGTGCCGGGCGCCCACGCCCAGCACGCACATGGGTTTTTGCAGCAGCCGCCGGTGCTGCGCCGGGGTGAGCGGCAGCGAGGCACGGAAAACCTGCGACGGCTCGCGGCCAGCCCGTACCTCGGCCAGAATGCGGTCGCGGCGGAGGGTCAGGGTCAGCCCGGCGCGCGCGCCATCCGCCTGCATCGCACGCCGCAGGGGCGCGGGCAGCGCCCAGGTGCGCCGCATGCCGTGCAAATCGGTGCCATCCATCACCAGGCGCGCGCCGCTGTCGACCAGGACGCGGAAATGCTTGATGCCGATGCGGCCCAGCCCCAGGCCGGCCTGCCCTTTTCCCTGCGCCCGGGAGAAGTCCACGACGCACCCGACGGACGGCTCGCGTCCGCCGCGCCGGACCGGTCCCACAATCGACGGCCGGGATTGCACCGGATAGTCCATGAAGTGCAGCCCGGCTCTGGCCTTGCGCCCGGGCACCAGGTGGATGTCCATCTGCGAAAACCGCTTGTTGCGCGGCGTTCCAAAGGAGACCAGGGCGTCGCCATACTGGTCGAACCCCCAGTCGGCCATGAAGAACGTCGGGCGCACCGTCTGCGCCCACTCCTTGAATCCGGCCCACACGCGCTCCGGCCGTCCGTACAGCCGCTGGATCAGCCGCTGTGCGGTCTGCTGACGCGTGGCCGGCGTCGAGGTCCGGAACATCTCGTCGCGGTAGATGCGCCATTTCTGCAGCGCCTCCGGCGTCCGCTGCAGGAAGGATGTGATCAGCACGTTGAGGCCACGGTCGCCGCCCTGCACGAAGTCGGTGAACCCCAGCTTGCGGTTCTTCCGCAGTACGTTCCGGCCGTATTCCAGGAAGTTGTGGACCGGCGCCCGGTCGAGCACGTTCACCGTCAGGCGCTGCCGGGCCGGGTCGAACACGTGGGAGGAGAGGCGGTCCGCAATGCCCTCGATGAACGAGCCACACGTGTTGGTGGTGGTCTGCTCCAGGCAGTACTGGTACAGGTGCACGCATTCGTGGATCAGGATGTACCGGCAGTGATACTCGTTGCTCGGGCGCTGGTAGCAGGCCCAGAACCCTTCCTGGGTGATGCCTCCGCCGCCGAAGACGTGCATGTGGTCGTCGCGCATGGCGGTTTCCAGGGTCTCCATGCTGGTGCCGTAGATGCAGGCCATGCGCTTTCGGTCGATGCCGGGAATCTCGCGGCCGAATAGCGCCACGTAATGAGGAAAGGCCAGTTCCAGCAGCGTCAGCAGCTCGCGCGCTCGGGCTTCCGGGTAGTCGGTCTTCAGTGCGTAGTGCTGGCTGACGAACCAGTCAAAACCCGGCGTGTTGGTCATCATGTCCCGCGAGTAGGTCACGGGGATGCTCTTTCCGGTCCTGACCACGCGGATGCGTTTGCAGGTCGACGTGTGGCCGGAGACGATGACGTCGGCCGGCGTCTCCAGCGGCGGGGGGATGCGTGGGCTTGTTTTTTTCATCGCATGGTTCCGTTCGAAGATATGGCGGGAGTATCCAGCCCCGCGGCCGCGCGCGCGTTCCCGAATCGCCTGCGGCGATTATTGCACACGCTTGTGTCCATGCATTGCCGCCAACGTACCCGCTGCGCCCTCCCTTCGCAAGACAGGAATCCAAACCCAAAACTGACCCCAAAACTGTATTCTTCGCGCGCAACATGCGTGGTCAAAAAATGAAATTTCATGATTTGACTGCGCCGAGACTCTGCGTGTGAGATGATGAACGGATTGAGGAGAGTTTCGGTTCGTTGATGAAAGGAGCAGTGGCGAAAATGACACCCAACAGAATGACAACAGGCCCGGCAGGTGCCCAGCCGGAGATGGCGGAAATGCCTGCCACCGAAGCGGGGGCCGTCGCGCCCCTGGCACAGGACGACATCGAGAGCGTGCGTTCCCTGAACCAGGCCTACGGCCACATGCGCGAGCAGATCGCGCGGGTGATCGTGGGGCAGTCGGACGTGGTCGAGGAAGTGCTCATTGCAATCTTCTGCCGGGCGCACGCCCTGCTGGTCGGCGTGCCGGGCCTGGCCAAGACCCTGCTGATCAGCACGGTCAGCCGCGCGCTGGACCTGCAGTTCAAGCGCATCCAGTTCACACCCGACCTGATGCCGTCCGACATCACCGGCACCGACGTGCTGGAGGAGGACCGCACCACCGGCAAGCGGGTCTTCCGGTTCGTCCACGGGCCGATCTTCAGCAACATGATCCTGGCCGACGAGATCAACCGCACGCCGCCCAAGACCCAGGCCGCGCTGCTGGAGGCGATGCAGGAGCACCACGTCACCGTCGGCGACAAAACCTACCCGCTGCCGGAGCCGTTCTTCGTGCTCGCCACGCAGAACCCGATCGAGCAGGAGGGCACCTATCCGCTGCCGGAGGCGCAGCTCGACCGGTTCATGTTCAACATTGCCGTGGGCTACCCCAAGCCCGAGGAGGAGGACGAAATCATCCGCCGCGTGACCAGCGCGAGCATGGGAGATGTGGATGTCGTGCTGACCGGCCAGCAGGTGGTGGAGCTGCAGAAGATCGTGCAGCGCGTGCCGGCGGCGGACCACGTGATCCAGTTCGCGCGGCGACTGGCGCGGGCCACCCGGCCGAAGACCGAGGAGGCCCCGGAGTTTGTGCGCAAGATGGTGACCTGGGGCGCGGGCCCGCGCGCCGGCATCTACCTGATCTGGGGGGCCAAGGCCCGCGCGATCCTGCACGGGCGCTACCATGCGACCACGGAGGACGTGGCGAAGGTGGCACACCAGGTCCTGCGGCATCGCGTGATCACCACCTTCAACGCCCAGGCCGCAGGCATGACGAGTGACAAGATCATCGACCAACTCATTGCGCACGTGCAGACGAGCGAGAAGCTGGACGTGTAAAGGGGCGCGCCCGGACTTCCGCGCGGTGACCGGCATGGCAACAAATACAAACACGGACAACGGCGAGGGGCTGGAATTGCTGCCGCCCGAAACCGTGGCCATCCTGGAGCGCACGCCCTTCAAGGCGCGCGGTTTCATGGAGGGGTTTGTCACCGGCCGGCATCGCAGCCCGCACAAGGGCCAATCAGTGGAATTCGTCCAGCATCGCCCCTACGTGCCCGGCGACGATATCCGGAATCTGGACTGGAACGTCCTGGCGCGCAGCGACCGGTATTTCATCCGCCAGTATGTGGAAGAGACAAACCTGCGCGCGACCGTGCTCCTGGACGCCTCGGCGTCCATGTCGTATCGCGGACAGCAGGCGGCATCGCAGAACGGGGTTGCCCTCAGCAAGTTCGAATATGCCCGCTACCTGGCCGCCGCCTTTGCCTACCTGATGGTCCGGCAGCAGGAATCCGTGGGGCTGGTCACCTTCGACCGTCAGATCCGGCAGTATCTGCCCGGTGCCAGCCGTGCCAGCCAGTTGCGCCTGTTGCTGGCGGAGATGGACCGCACGCAGCCGGGCGACGAGACCGATCTGGCGCCGGTGCTGCACGAGATTGCCGAACGGGTCCACCGGCGCGGGCTGATTGTGCTGATTAGCGACCTGTTTGACCGGGCGGAGGAGATCGTCAATGCGCTGCATCATTTCCGGCACCGCCAGCACGAGGTGGTCGTGCTGCACGTGATGGCGGAGGAGGAGCTCGATTTCCCTTTCAAAGGGGTCCATCGCTTCCGCAACCTGGAGAAAGCGGGACACGACGTGACGCTGGACCCCTACACGCTCAAGGCGGCGTACCTGGAGCGGCTGCGGGTCTTTCTGGAGACGGTGCGCGGCGGCTGCGGAGAACTGCGCGTGGACTACGTGCCCCTGAGCACGGCCACGCCCTACGGTCAGGTGCTCGCGGACTATCTGTCCGTGCGGCCGGCATGAGGAACGCATGCTTTTTTTGAATCCATGGCTGATGCTGGGTCTGGCGGCGGTGGCGATACCCATTCTGATCCACCTGTTCAACCGGCAGTGGGCCAAGGAGCTCGACTGGGGTGCGATGCAGTTCCTGCTCGAATCCATGGTCACGCGCCGCCGCCGCATCCAGTTGGAAGAGATCCTGCTGATGGTCGTGCGCTGCCTGTTCTTCGCTGCGCTGGCCCTGGGCATGGCGCGGGCGTTCCTGGCATCGGGATCGCTGGTCTCCTGGGCTCTGGTGCTCCCCCTGCTGCTGGGCGGTCTTCTGGCGCTGGCAGCGCGCTCCGTCCTGCAGGACGCGACGGCGCGGGTGCGGCGCACGTTGCTCGTGGCCGGGATTGCCCTGCTGGCGCTGGCTGGCGCCAGCACGCTTTTCGAGATGATGGCCGGCCGGCGCGTTGCCGGCGACCGCGACGTGGCGATCGTGATCGACTGTTCCCCCTCCATGACCGCGAAGTCGGACGACCGCACGAACTTCGAGCGCGCGCTCGCGGAGGCGCGGCAACTGGTGGCGCAGTCCCCGCGCAGCGTCTCCTTCTGCCTCGTGGCAGCTGACGCCTCCGCCACGCCCCTGTTTCCGGTGCCGGTCTCTGATCGCCGCGCCCTGCTGGCTGCCCTGGACCGGATGCGGGTGGGCGGAGGTGTGATGAACGTGCCCGCGGCACTGATCGCCGCCGCCGACTGCCTGGCGCGCGGCGGTCACGCGACCAAGCAGATCATCCTGCTGAGCGACGATCAGGCGGTTGACTGGAGGCAATCCGGCGAGGAGGCCTGGAGCAACGTGGCCGCGGCTTTCCGGAAACTGCCGGGTCGTCCTGCGGTCGTCTGGCGGCGTTTGCCCATTTCGTCGTCCTTGCGCAATGTGGCGGTCACCGGCATTGCACTTCCGGAAACGGTCGCCGGCGTGGATCGGGATATCCCGATTGAAGTGACCTTGCACAACAGCGGCCGCGAATTGATCACGCCCGGGGCCGTGGAGTTGCGCGAAGGCGAACGGCTGCTGGGCGCGGCGACGCCGGGATCTCTGGATGCGGGCGCTTCGGTCACCGTGAAGTTTGCGCCGCGCTTTGCAGCGACGGGTCTGCACGCGCTCTCCGCCCGGCTGACAGTCCAGGACGACATCGAGGCGGACAACGAGGCGGCGTTCGTGGTGCCGGTCGCAGGCAGCCTGAGCGTGCTGCTCTCGGACGGGAGTCCCGCGCCGCGCCTGCTTGACCGCGAGGCGGGTTTTGCCACCCTGGCCCTGGCGCCGGGCTATACCAGGGCAGCGGCCGCGACGGTCGAAACTGCCGCGGGCGGCGAAGCGCCCGTCCACCCCGTCCTGCTCGACGCCCAGCGCCTGGCCGGGGTCGGGGACTTCAGCCCCTATCATGCGGTCGTGCTGGCGGACGTGCCACGTCTCACGCCCGAGGTGGCCACGAATCTCGGCCGCTACGTGGAATCCGGCGGCGGCCTCCTGATCGCCCCGGGTGCGCGCAGCGAAAAGGAATTCTACAACGGCTGGAATGTCTCCGGCCGGGCGCTGCTGCCGGCACATCTCCTGAAGCAGGTGGTGCTGGACGAGGAGAACGCCGCACGGCCGGCGCTGGATAGCTTCAGCCGCGGCATGCTCAAGCCGCTGGCTGATCCGCGCCAGAGCGACCTCGACACGTGGACCTTGAAATCCTACTGGTCGCTTGGCGAGAGCGCGGGCGGCCCGGATGACGCCGTGCTGGCGCGGCTGGCAACCGGAGAGCCGCTGCTCGTCGCACGGCGGTTCGGGCGCGGGCGCGTGCTGCTGTGTGCGTTCGGGCTTGGGGCGAACAGCGGCAATCTGCCCACGCGGCAGGGGTTTGTGCCCATGATGCATCTGATCTCCCAATATCTCGCCGCCGCCGCCCGTCCCGAAATGAACCTTCCGCCCGGCCCCCATCTGACCGTGAACCTGTTCCGTGCCATGGGCATGCGGCAGGGACTGCGTGCCAGTTACTCTTTTGCAGGCGACGGCTGCAAGGCGACCGAATTTCCGCGCATCGATCCCAACCTCGATCTCGACTGGGGCGAGATGGCGAAAGAGCATAACCTGAAATATGGCGGCTATTTTCATCATACACGTTGGACAGGGTCGTTGGTCGTGCCGCAAACGACCACCTACACCCTGGAACTGGAATGTTCGTACGAGGGAAAAATCTGGCTGGACGGCGATCTGACCTCGTTCGACCATCACCAGCGCACGACCATCGTGCGCAAACTGGAGGCCGGGCGCCGCCATGACCTGGAGGTCGTGACTGTTTACAACGGCGTCGGCACATTCATCCATCTCTACTGGTCCGCGCCCGGTCTGCCGCGCCAGCTCGTGCCGCCGGAGGCATTCTTCACTGCGCGCGGCGAGGTCGGCCTCGCCCAGATGAAAGCCGCGGCCACGGCCACGGGACCGGACGGCGCGGAACGGACGGTTGCCATGGATCGCACGGAGGAAGCCGTGGCGTTGCATGTGTCCGGCAATCCTGTCCAGGGGCTCTACCGGCTGAAGCCCTCGCCGGCGATCCAGCCGTACATTTCGGAACTGGCGGACAAGAGCGGCAGCCTCCCGTTCACGGTGCAGCCGGACCGGGACGAGGCGGACATGGCCAGCGTGAGTGATGCCGCGCTCGGCGCCGCGCGCCGTCAGGTGGAGATTCTGGAGGCCCGTTCCCTTGAGGATACGATGCGGTCGCTGCAGGGGAAACGGTTCGGCCGCGAGATCTGGAAGCTGCTGATGAAGATCGCGCTGGCGCTGCTGGTCGCCGAGACCGTGCTGACCCGCTGGATCGCCGTGGCGCGCAAGGCGGGTGAATGGAAGCGGGCGGATTTCGACGAGACCATGGTGTCCGGACCGAGATGAGCGGAGCGATTGGATGGAAACGGTGGCAACACACGAAGTAGCAGAAACCGCGCTCGTATCGGCATGGGTGCTCCTGCCGGCGCTGCTGGCAGGTGCTGCCGGGTGGCTCGGCGCGTGCGCCCTGTGCCGGCGGCAGGAGTGGGGCCGGCGGCAGTGGCTCCTGCTTGCGCTGCGCGGCGCGGCCGCGGCAGTGGTGCTGTGGGCGCTGCTCACGCTGGCCTCACGCGTCGTGGCCTGGGGTTCCGGCTGGCGGATTGTCACGCTGGCCGTTTGCGGCGCTGCGGGGATGGAGGCGCTGGCGGCGCTGTATGAACGGGAGCGCCGTGTGCTGACGCCGAAGATCGGCCGCACGGTTACCGTCCTGCGGGCCGCACTGTTCCTGCTGGTGCTGTTCGCGCTGGCGCAGCCCAGCGCCGTCTGGTTCAAGACGCGCGTCATCGAGCGGCGCGTGGCGGTGCTGGTGGACGAATCGGCGTCCATGCAGGAGCCGGAAAAGCTCTGGACCCCGAGCCAGCAGTTTGATCTGGCGGCCTTGTGCGGCGCACCGGCGCCGCAGGCGCGCCCCGATTTTGCAGGGCTGCGCCAGGAATTGGAGCATCTCCGGCGAGGGATCGCCCGGGCGCAGGCCGATGCCGACCTGGTGCGGGGCCTGACCGATGTTGCGGCAGGAGAAAAGGCCGGCGAAGGTGCCGCGACATTCCTGAAGAGCCTGCGCCAGGCCCATGACCGCCTCGCAGACTGGGAGAGCCGGGCAAAGACCGCTACCACGGCGCCGGAGATCGGCAAGCTCCTGGCGAGCCTGCGCAGCAAGCTGCTGTTGCCGCTCGAATCGTTTGCCACCCCCGGAAAGACTAAGCAGAAGGATGCGCCGAAGGACAACAACGCCGCGGTCGCAGCGGCCCTGGGCGCTTTCGGCGATGCGCTGGACGGATTCCTTCTGGAGCTGACCGCGGCAGAGGCGCCGTTCGACATGGCCCTGTATGCCCGGCTGAAGGAACCCGAGCGGCTCGCGCTCTCGAATGCCGTGACCCAGTCGCGTCTGCAGGTCGCAGATCGCCTGCTCGCCGACAAGAAGCGCGGCGGGGCCGGGTTGCTGCGCCAGCTTGGGGAACGGTATCAAGTAGCCCTGTATGCCTTTGCCGGCGAAACGGTGCCCATGGCGGCGGAGCGCTGGCTCGACGCCGGGGACACGCGCGGCGCCGCGAATTTCGCGGCAGTCAGCAATGTCGCCGCTGCTGCCACGTCCGGCCTGTTCCGGGCGCGGACAGACCTGACCCGGGCGCTGGAACGGGTCCGCCGCGACGTGCCGGCCGGGGAACTGGCCGGTGTGCTGGTGCTCTCGGATGGCGGTCACAACGGCGAAGAACCCGTGGATGTTCCGGCCCGGCGGCTCGGCGCCCCGGTGCGGACCATCCTGATCGGCGGGCAGGCGCTCCCCATCGACGCCGGGATCCTCAATGTGCGCGCGCCGGCAGCCGTTCCGCTGCACGACCGCGTGCGGGTGGCGGCGGATGTGCATGTCACCGGCGCCAAGGGCCGGACGCTGCGCGTGCGGCTGGTGCTGGAGGGGCAGACCGTGGACGAACGCTCGATCACTCCCGCAGCGGACGATTTCCGCACGGAAGTCCGGCTGAGCCACCAGGTGGAGTCGGACGCGCCAGCCTCCTACCGGGTGGAGATCGATCCGCTGCCCGGCGAGGCGACCGCGGAAAACAACCGCTGGCCGTTCGAAGTGGCGGTCAGCGACGAACGCACCAGCGTTCTCCTCGCCGACTCCTATCCGCGCTGGGAGTTCCGGTATCTGCGCAATCTGCTGTACGGGCGCGACAAGACGGTGCATCTGCAATACGTCCTGCTGAGCCCGGACGAGATTCTCGGGCAGCAGCCGGCGGCGCCGGTCTTTGCATCCGCCGGCCGGCCCTACGGCCAGGCCGAGGCCAACCGGCTGCCGGAGACGCCGGAGGAATGGCGCAAGTTCAGCGTAATCATCCTCGGCGATCTGCCGCCCGAAGCGCTCAATGACGCCGCCGTCGAGGCGATCCGCGACTGTGTGACCAAGCGCGGCGCCTTGCTGGTGGTCGTGGCAGGTCCGCGCTTCATGCCGGGCCGCTGGACCTCGGAAGCCTGGCGTGATCTGATGCCGGCGCGCTGGACTTCTGATCCCCGAGCGGAGTGGAGCGAACCGCCGGAACCTGAGTTCCGGCTGCGCCCCAGCGCCGCGGGCCGGTTACACCCGATCCTGCAGATCGCGGAAAACGAAACGGATGTGGACGCGGCCTGGGCGGGCTTGGAGCCCCTGCGGTGGCGCGTGCCGCTGGAAGAAGTCAAGAAAGGCGCGGAGGTCCTGGCATACGCCGAGCCCGTTTCCACGGAGGATCAGCCGGGCGGCCGCGGGGCCTCGCGCGAAACGGAGGCTCGCCGCGCATTGATCGTGTCCCAGCGGGTGGGGGCCGGCAAGGTGCTGCTGCTCGCGTTCGACC
>JBAWXQ010000037.1:0-17975 GCA_037144015.1 bacterium | reverse complement strand
AACGCCCCCTAAAAGTGCCAAGTCATTCTTTGGCGAGATCAGGAAGTCTGAAGTTCATGCACAGGCGAACGCGGCCGTTCTCCGTCGGTCGAAGCCGTCCCTGACGAGGCCCGGCACGGGGTACAGATCGATGACCTGCGCACCGCAGATGGACGAATGTCCGGTGCCGATTTTTGAAGTCAAAGCCGCATTCGCAGAACGATTCCTTCACGATTCAAACCTCTGCAATCGTCAATCTGCGGTTCGCTCCATCCGTATTCCTGCTTCTCTGCGCGAAAAAGAAACGCAATTTTTCCGCGACCGCGGCGTCTGCATCCTGTCACCCGCCACCCGCCACCCCCGCCCGCGGCTGCAGGGTGAGCACGGCCAGCGAGGTGGCGTAGAGCCGGCCACCCACCTTGCTCCAGTTGTCCGCCGGCGTCCACGAACCTTTATTTGCGCCGCGTGTCTCGCGCCGGCTGCACACATCGGCGCGCACCCGGTTGGCGCGCTTGCCGTCGCCGGAGGCGTCCCAGGCGGCGGCGGTGAAGAACGCACGGTAGAGGTCGGAATCCTGTGCGTCGTCTGCCAGCGGCTCGAGGCGCATGCGATTCAGGGTCGTGGCCGCGGTCAGGATCAGTTCCGGGCGTGAGCCGCCGGCGGTCAGCAGCGTGTACGCGCCCATGGCGTTGAGGGTTGGCGTCGTGGAGGCGTCGCCGCGGGTGGCGGTATAGCCGAACTGGCCGCTGGCGTCGGTGCGTTGCCGCAGCCAGTTCAGCCCTTTGCGCAGGTGCCCGCCGGCGTCGTCCCATCCGGCCTGCCGGGCGCGTGCCAGCACCTGTATCTGCCATGCCGTGACCGCGGTGTTGGCCGGGTCGTCGGCAGAGGCGAAGTAGCCCCAGCCGCCCGAGGGTTGCTGCCGGGCGCGGATGAAGGCGAGGGACCTGTCGAGCGCACCTTTCAGTTCAGGAGGGTGCCCGTTGCCGTAGGCGGCCAGCAGTGCCCAGGTGGCCAGGGCCTGGTTGTACATGCGACCGGAGTGGTCGGGGCCGAACGCGCCATCCGCGCCCTGGGACTGCTGCAGCGCCGCGCAGGCCGTCCGGATTTCCCGCGAATAGCGGCCGGATTCGCGCATCAGCGCCAGCGACGCCAGCGCGGTGAGGGCGGGGCGATAGATGGCTGCGCCGCCATTCCTGGCAGGGTCCCACGAGCCATCCGCCTCCTGCTGGCGGGCAATCCAGGAACATCCGGCGATCGCAGCAGGATGGGTGTCGACCGCCTGGTGCAGGGAGGCCTGCCAGGCGCCCAGGCTGGCAACCAGGACGGCGGCGGCCGCGGCCGCAGCAGCCAGGGACCGGTTGCGCCGGACAAACGAGAGCATCCGGGTGAACGGGGTGATGCGGAAGGCGTCCGGCGGGAGCGCTGACATGATGCGACGGGTCAGGTCTGCCGACGGTTCCGCGCCGGGGGGCCTCATGGCGCGAAGTTGCGCCACGGTCTTTTGAAAGGCGGCCAGTTCCGCCGTGCAGTAGGGGCAGTGCGTCAGGTGCTTCAGGTAAACCCGCTGCGAGGCGAGATCCAGGGCGCCGGATGCCCAGGCGGCGGCCTGGACGGCCTGCGGGCATTCGGGATCCTGCAGGTCGGTCTCGGCAGGCATTCGTTGGAACGTGCTGTTCATGATTGCTTTGCCGGATCCTGCCCCGGCTCCTTCATCGTACGTCGCAACAGTCGCAACGCGTTGAACATGCGGGACTTCACGGTCCCGACCGGAATCCTCAGCGCGGCGCCGATGTCCGCATAGGCCATGTTCTGGTATGTGCTCATCACGACCACCACGCGCAGCCCTTCGGGCAGGGCGGCCAGCGCCGTCTCGATGTCCATGCACCCGTGCTCTGGCTGCGCACCCCGCGCGGGTTCCGGCTGCGGTTCCGCCTCCAGCCCCTTGCGCAGGCGTTCGGTCCGCTGCCGGCGCCGGAGCTCGTCGATCCACACCTGCCGCGCCAGCAGATACAGGAACGTGGTCAGCTTGGCGCGGGGCGTGTAGCGGTCCCGGTACCGGTACAGGCGGATGAACGTCTGCTGCACCAAGTCCTCTGCATCGGTATAAACGCCGCAGCGGCGGAAAAAGTTCAGCAGGGGGCGCTGATGGCGCCGGACAAGCTCGGCAAACGCCTCGCGGTCCCCCTGGCAGGCGCGCTGCATCAGGGTCCGGTCGTCAGGTTCGGCAGAAGGAAGAAGCGGTTCCATGCTTGCCGCACCCTATCATGGGGCGGCATAATGGGGCAATTGGGTTCCTTGGTCTGTGGACAAGGCGGGCGCATCTGCGATCCGGTGCACTTGTCATGGTCGGCCAGGAATGGCCGACCTACTTGGCATGGCGGTAGGTCAGGCATTCCTGCCTGACCTGAATCTTGCGCACATGCACCGAATCGCAGATATGACCGTTCAAGGCAGCGCGGGCGACTGGGTGTCGGGTGAACCGGCACTACGTTCCAGGCGTTGTAAGAGGCGTGGCAGGAAAGTAACACACAGGGTAACAGGAGCAGAACATGCAGATCTTTCGATGGCTGGCCGTAGCAGGTGTGATGACTGCGCTGGTGGCAGGTGTCGGCCGCGGGGCGGATGCCGCGGATCCGGTGGCTTCGGCCCGGGCGGCGGTGGCGCGCGGGCTGGACTGGCTCCAGCAGAATCAGGCCACGAACGGCGCCTGGTCGAAGCCGCAGTTCCCGGCGCTCACGGGGCTGCCGCTCTGGGCTGTTTGCGGCGCAGGCGACACCAACCGGCAGGTCATGACCGACCGGGCCGTCGCGTTTCTCCTGTCCTGCGTGCAGACCAATGGCGGCATCTATGCAGCCGTTCCCGGCATCAAGGGCGGCGGCCTGCCCAACTACAATACCGCCATCTGCATGACGGCCCTGCACGCCACCGGCCGCAAGGACCTCACCCCGGTGATCCGCAACGCCCGCACATTTGTCGGCAGCCTGCAGTATTTTGGCGACGATGACTACAGCGGCGGGTTTGGCTACGACCGCGCCACCGGCCGCGCGTACACGGACCTCGACAACACGTTCTATGCCCTGGAAGCCATGCGCCGCACGCAGGACGTCGAGGATTCCCGCCCCGGCGCGCAGAAGCGCGTGGACGTCAACTGGACCGCCGCCCTGGCCTATGTCAGCAAGCTGCAGAACAAGCCTGCGGCCGGAACCAATGATGCCGGCGGGTTTTTCTACAATCCGGACGACGCCAAGGCGGGGAAGGGAACCAATGCCGAGGGCAAGGTCTACCTGCGCTCGTTCGGCAGCATCACCTACGCCGGACTGCTGTCGCTGATCTACGCCAACGTGACGCGCGAGGACCCGCGCGTGGCCTCGGCCGTGGATTTTGCCTCCCGCCACTGGACGCTGGAGGAGAACCCCGGCATGGGCTCGCAGGGGCTGTTCTTCTATTACAACGTCATGGCGCGCGCGCTGGCCACCGCGAACATGGGCGCGCTGCCGCGCAAGGCCGGCGGCGAGCCCATCGCGTGGCGCGACGAGCTTATCCGCAAGATCGTCTCGCTGCAGCAGCCGGATGGCTCGTGGGGCAACCCCAACAACCGCTTCTGGGAGAACGACCCGGTGCTGGTCACGTCCTACTGCATGCTGGCGCTGGAATTTGCGGCCGGGATGACGAAGTAGGGGGGCTTTGCTAAGGCAGAAGGGGCTCGCGCCACGGGGTGGCACTCCCACACGCCAGAAAGCTCGATGAATTGTGGGAGCGCCACCCTGTGGCGCGAGCCGGCAACAGGAGTCAGGCGAATGAAGTATTCCGAAGCGAAGCAGGGGCGCGTGTTCGTGCTGCGCCTGGAGGATGGCGAGATTCTGCACACAACGGTGGAAAGCTTTGCCCGCGAACATGCGGTCAAGGCGGCGGGGCTGATCGTTCTCGGCGGCGCGGACAAGGAGAGCCGGCTGGTGGTAGGCCCGGAGCAGGGGCGCAGTACGCCGGTGGTGCCCATGGAGAGGACGCTGGGCGACGTGGGCGAGGTGGCCGGCGTCGGCACGATCTTTCCCGACTCCCGCGGCCAGCCGGTGCTGCACATGCACATCTCCTGCGGCCGCGGCGCGGAGACCATCACCGGATGCGTGCGCCGCGGCGTCAAGGTGTGGCACGTGATGGAAATCGTGATCTGGGAGCTGCTCGACTCTTCCGGCCGGCGGCTGCCGGACGTGGCCACGGGATTTGAACTGCTGAGTCCATGAGAAGAATTCAGGATTCAGAAGCAGGAATCGCAGATTGACGATGGAAGAGGTTTGAATCATGAAGGAGTCGTTCCGCGAATGCGGCGTTGACTTCAAAAATCGGCACTGGACATTCGTCAATCTGCGGTTCGCAGGTTGTCGATCTGTACCCCGTGCCGGGCCTCGCAGGGACGGCTTCGGCCGACGGAGCACGGCCGCGTGCTCCTGTAAATGAACTCGTTTCTGTCGTTCGTATTGGGTCAGTAATAACCAAATAAAAGTGCCAAACGGAAGTCAGGAAGTGACAATTCTTCTGCACCCTGCACCCTGCACCCTGAACCCTGAACCCTTCCTCCTATGTTCCTCCTACCCAAACCACACCCCCTGCGCGAGCTGGAAAAGCGCTTCGGCTATCGCTTCAAGGACCGGGCGCTGCTGCAGGCGGCGCTGACGCATCCGTCGTACTGCTTTGAGCATGCCGGGGAGAAGCAGGACAACCAGCGGCTGGAGTACCTCGGCGATGCCGTGCTGGGGCTGCTGGCGGCGCAGTATGCATTTGAGCGGCACGCCGGAGCCGACGAGGGGGAGCTCACGGTGCTGCGGAGCCAGGTTGCCAGCGGCAAGTCGCTGGCGGAGACGGCCCGTTCCATCGGGCTGGGCACCTACCTGCGCATGGGCAGGGGGGAGGAGCGCGGCGGCGGGCGTGACCGCGTCAACATGCTCGCGGACAGCATGGAGGCGATCTTCGGCGCGGCCTGGCTGGATGGCGGGCTGCGCGCCAGCAGCCGGCTGTTCGTCAAGCTGATTGCCCCCCGGCTGAATGCGCTGGAAACGGCTGACTGGAGCGACAACCCCAAGGGTGAGTTGCAGGAGCTGGCGCAGCGGAAATACCAGTGTGCGCCGGTCTACGAGCGCTTTGCCATGGAAGGCCCGGCGCACGCCCCCAGCTACCGCGCGAAGGTCAGCGTGCCGGGGCACGCCGCGGATGGCGAAGGCTCCACCCGCCGCGCCGCCGAGGCCGCCGCTGCGGCGCAGCTGCTGAAGCGGCTAGCAGCTTGTCGGAATTAGCGATGTACCTTCACAAACTTTGTGCCGACCAAGCTGCTAGTTTTGGGGACGCAGCCGCCAAGCGCCGGACAACAGTGTCATACGCTACCAAAAGAAGTAACCGGAACAATTTTCTGCCGGTCATCGAGTCTTCGCAACCCGCTGGCAGCGGGTTGCTCAACTAGCAGCCTGGTCGGCAGACGATTTGTGCCTTCGCAAAACTAAATCCGACAGGCTGCTAGTCCTCGTCCGGGCTGTCGTCAGACGTCTCCCCGGACGGCGGCTCCAGTCGCGGGATGGCGGCGGGCTCGACGCCGGCGTGGCGAAGCTTCGCCGCGACGGCGGGCTGGTCGGGATCGATGGCGTAGCTCCGGCTCCAGAAGGCGGCGGCCTCGGGGATGCGCTTCAGCTGCGCAAGCACGTCGCCGATATGGTCGAGGATTGCCGGGTCATCCGGCAGGCGCTCGCGTGCGCGCAGCAGCAGGTCGAGGGCCTCCTCGAAGCGCTGCTGGCGGTAGCGCACCCAGCCCAGCGTGTCGATGTAGGCGCCGCTGCGGGGGCGCTGCTTCACAGCCAGCTGCGCCCAGCGGGAGGCTTCTTCCAGCCGCACGTTGGCCACGGCCCACATGTAGGCCAGGTAGTTCATGATCACGTCGGCGCGCGGATGGCGCCGCAGGGCATCCTGGAACACGGCGGCCGCTTCCTCGTGCCGGCTCAGCTCATCGAGCGTGGTGCCGTGCAGGAGGTAGATGTCGGCGGACGGGATCATCTGCTGCGCCAGGATGGCGTCCTGTGCGCGGGCAAGGACGGGCACGGCGCGGGTGCGGTCGTTGGCGGCCAGGTGGAGTGCGGCCAGCGTGAGCAGCCCCGGAATGTCGGCAGTTGCGCTTGCGGTGCGCCGGGCCTGCGCTTCGATGGCGGCTGCGCCGTCGCGCGTGTAGAGCAGATGGGCGAGGCTCATGACGGCCCGGATGTGCATGGGCTTGCTCGCCAGCGTCTGCTGGAAGGCACGCAGGGCGTCGTTGGTGCGCCCGGCTGCCAGCGCGGCTTCGCCATAGAAGAAGCGCAGCTCAACGCGCTGGGTGGCGCCGGTGGCAACCTCGCAGGCGAGGTCGATGCAGGGCAGTGCGCGCGCGGCGGCGTGTTCGCGGCGGAAGAACTGGATGGCCCAGTAGGTGGGCAGGTTGCGCGTGTCGACGCAGGCGCGGTCGCGGTTCAGCCGGCGCATGGCCGAGATCGCAGGGGCATCCCGGTTGCCGGCAAACAGCGCGCGCACATGGGCAAACGCCAGCGTGAGGTCGTCGGGCAGCAGGCGAAAGGCCTCGGCATAGTAGCGCGCGGCGCGCGCAAAATCATCGTTTGATTCCGCCAGGCGGGCGAGGTCGCACCGCACGCCGGCGTCGGCGGGGTTCCTGTGGCAGTAGTCTTCCAGCTGGTCCAGCGCTTCGCGCGTGTGCCCTTCGCGCAGCAGGCGCATGACCTGTGCGTCCATGGGGGGGCGGCTGTCCGGATCCAGAAGATGCGCGGCTTCGAAGGCCCGCTGCACGTCCCCGGTGCGTCCGTGCTCCGATTCCAGCAGCAGTCCGGTGGAATAATGGGCGAGGGCCCTGGCATAGTTGGCGTCCGCAGCGGTCTGGCGCCGCGCGCCGGATTCCAGGAGGGTGCCGCAGCCGGAGACGACAAACAGCAACAGCAGCAGGCCTGCCACCGGGCCGTGTCGGCACAGAACAGCGCCTGGCTCCCGAGGGATGCGATGAAAACGCGCGAACATATCGGATGCGTTGCTTTCCCGGGCGGTCGTGCGGCACCGCCGTGCATCCCGAACAGAAACCTGCGGATTCCGCCGCGGGTTTCTGTGCCTACTTGTTCTTGTGACGCTGCGCCTTCAGGCGCTTCTTATACTTGTGCTTGGACATCTTCTGGCGGCGTTTCTTCTTGATGGATCCCACGGTTCTTCTCCTCGTCTGGACGGGCTGTTCCGGAAGCCGGACCTACAGCACTACCTTGTTCAGTGGCAATTCGATGATACCTTCTGCGCCTGCCTTGCGCAACAGCGGGACAATCTCGCGCACGACGCGCTCTTCAACCACGGACTCGACCGCATGCCACCCGGCGTCATTGAGCGGGTTGACCGTGGGCGTGTGCAGGGCCGGCAGCCTGGCGATGACCGCCTTGAGGCTGGCGGCCGGGACGTTCATCTTCAGCAGCACGCGGGTTTCTGCGGCCAGTGCGCCCGCGAGCAGCAGGGCGATCTGCTCCACCTTGGCGCGCTTGACCGGGTCCTGCCACGCCTTCTTGTTGACGATCAGGCGGGTGGTGGACTCGAGCACCACGTCCATGATGCGCAGGTTGTTGGCGCGCAGCGAGGATCCGGTCTCCGTCAGCTCGACGATTGCATCCACCAGCTCCGGCGCCTTGACCTCGGTCGCGCCCCAGGAGAACTCGACATCCGCCGTGACCTTGTGCTTTTCCAGGTAGCGCTTGGTGAGGCCGACCGCCTCGGTGGCGATGCGCTTGCCGTTGAGGTCCTGCACGGTCTTGATGGGCGAGTCGTTGGGCACAGCCACCACCCAGCGCACGGGCTTCAGCCCCACCTTGGCATAGAGCAGCTCCGCCACCTCGACCACGTCGGAGTTGTTCTCGTAGATCCAGTCGTAGCCGGTGATGCCGGCATCCAGCACGCCGAGCTCGACGTAGCGGCTGATTTCCTGGGCGCGGATCAGACGGCACTGCAGCTCCGGGTCGTCCACGCTGGGTATGTAGGAGCGCGAGCCGAGCTGCAACGTGAAGCCGGCCTTGCGCATCATGTTGAAGGTCGCGTCCTGCAAGCTTCCCTTGGGGAGTCCGAGTATGAGGGCCATGCGGCAGTTCTCCGTGAGTTCCTATGCACTGAATGAACAAACAAGGTACCAGAATGCAGGGGCCGAGGCAAACCGGATCGAAAAATACAATCACCGGATCACCGGCGCGGTATCACGCTTCCCGCGGGCATGGATCCGATTCTCACACCTCTAGAGGTGTGAGAATCGGCCAACAGGCAGAGTCAATCGTCCAGACCCGGGGCGTTCGGCCGGTGCGCATCCATATCGTTGACGGCGGTGTCGATCCGTGGCAATCAGCAGGTGGCTTTTGACAGCAGTTGCCGCAGCGCGTCCAGCACGGCGCACATATCGGCAGGCGCCGGCCGTTCGAAGGCCAGCGGCTGGCCGGTGACGGGGTGGGCGAAGGCCAGGCGCGTGGCATGCAGCATGGGGCGCTCGGGGCGAAGGGGGAGGCTGCGGTCGCGGCGCGTGCCGCCGTAGAGCGGGTCGCCGGCAATGGGCGTGCCGAGGTGCGCCAGGTGCACGCGGATCTGGTGGGTGCGGCCGGTCTCGATGCGCGCCAGCACCAGCGCCGCGGCCGGGAAGCGAACCTCCACATGGTAGTGGGTGGTCGCCTTCCGGCCGTGCTCCCGGACCACGGCCATGCGCTGGCGATTCTTCGGATCGCGGCCGATGAGCGTGGTGACCGTGCCGCTGATGTGCGGCAGGGCGCCGTGCACGATCGCGAGGTATTCCTTGCGCACGCCGCCGCACTGGAACGCCTGCACCAGGCCGGCCATGGCCGCGTCGTGCTTGGCCACCACCATGAGCCCGGTGGTGTCCTTGTCCAGGCGGTGCACGATGCCGGGGCGCTCCACGCCGCCGATGCCGGCCAGGTCGGCGCAGTGGTGGAGCAGGGCGTTGACCAGCGTGCCGCTGGCGTGGCCGGGTGCCGGGTGCACGACCAGGCCGGCGGGCTTGTCGATCACGATGATGTCGGCATCCTCGTAGACCACGTCGAGCGCGCGCGCTTCGGCCTGCGGGATGGCCGGCGCGGGCGGGGGTACGTGGACGACAACGGCCTGTCCGGCCTTTGCCGTGTCGCTCGGTCGCACCGGGCGCATGTCCACGGTCACGCGCCCCTCGCGCATGAGCGCCTGGACGCGGGCGCGGGAGAATCCGGGCAGCGCAGAGGCCAGCCAGACATCGAGCCGCAGGCCGGCGGCATCGGGCGGAACGAGCCGGTCCAGGCGCGTGAAGTTGCCGGTGGCTGGGGGCGTGTCAGGGGAGGGCATGGTAAAAACGGAATTTATCGGGTGTGGGTGGGCGCCTGGCTCGTCCGCAGACGCCAGGCCAGCAGGCAGACGCCAACGGCAAACAGCAGCACGCTGATGAACTGGCCGATGGACCAGGCCCCGACCTGCACGCGGAGGTCTCCCCGCAGCGGTTCGATCAGGAAGCGGATCACGGGGTAGGCCATGAAGTAGGCGGCCGTGACCACGCCGCGCCGCTCCCGTGTGCGGCGGTAAAGGAGCACGAGCAGGACGAACAGCAGCAGGTTGGCGCCGGCTTCGAACAACTGGGTGGGCAGCACCGGCAGGCTCCGGCCTGCGCGCGCCGGCAGGAGGCCTTCCTCCAGCTGCAGGAACCACGCCGGGCTGTGGGCTGGAAAGGTCACGGCCAGGCTGCTGTGCGACAGGCGGCCGTGGCAGCAGCCATGCAGAAAGCAGCCGATGCGGCCAAAGGCGTGGCCGAGCGGCAGCACGGCCAGCAGGAGATCCGAGACCGCCAGGAACGACTCGCGCCGCCGCCGCACGAACACCCCTGCCGCCAGCGTGGCGCCGGCCACGCCGCCGTAGAACATCAGCCCGCCCTGGTCAATGCGGATAATCGCCGCCGGGTTGCCGGCGAATTCCTGCGACCAGTGCTCGGCAACATAGGCCAGGCGCGCGCCAAGCACGCCGGCCAGCATCATCCAGACCACGAGGCTGGAGAGATAATCCGCGTTGCGGTGCGTGCCGCGCGCCAGGCGCACGGCCGCGTATCCGGCACAGACAAACCCCAGCGCCATCATCAGGCCAAAGGCCTTGAGCGCGAAGGGGCCGATCTCGAAAATCGAAGAATACATGGATGCGTTTTCTTTTAGGTTCGACAGCGGGGCCAAAGCGATTTACTTTATACCGCATTCTTTCCTCCGAGACGACTAGGATGATGTGCGCATGACAGAAGCGCGCGATTTACAGGTTCTGACCGACCCGATCGGGGTCTTCTCCTGCATGGGGTGCGGCGTCAAGCTGGACCTGACAGGGCGTGCGGCGTTTTCCACGGTGCGGTGCCCCGCGTGCCGCGTGGAGATGCAGGTGCCGGCACGCATGGGCGGATTCATTCTGGCGGAACTCCTGGGCGCCGGCGGCATGGGCAGCGCCTACCGGGCGCGCGATGAGTCGCTCAACCGCGACGCGGCCATCAAGATCATGCGCAAGAGCTTCGGCGACGACCCCAAGTTCGTCGAAACCTTCCGGCGCGAGGCGCAGACCGCCGCCAAGTTGAACCACCCCAATGTAGTGCAGATCTACTCCTTCGGTGAATTCAAGGGACAGCCGTTCATCGTCATGGAGCTGGTGACCGGCGGCAGCCTCGACCGGCTGATCGCCACGGGCGAACCGCTCGACCAGGCCCTGGTGATGCGCATCGGCATGGAGATCACCTCGGCGCTGCAGAGCGGCTACCAGATGCAGCTGGTCCACGGCGATATCAAGCCGGAGAACATCCTGCTGGACGAGAAGGGCGCGGGCAAGCTGGTCGACTTCGGCATCGCGCAGCTGGCCGGCGTCGGCGGCGATTCCAAGGAGGTCTGGGGCACGCCGTACTACGTGGCGCCCGAGAAGGTCCGGCGCCAGCGCACGGATTGCCGCGCCGACATCTACAGCCTGGGCGGCACGCTGTTTCATGCGCTGGCCGGTAAGCCGCCGTTCGATGGCCCCGACGCGACAGCCGTGGTGAAGGCGCGGTTTCTGCATCCGGCGCCGCCGTTGCGGGAGTTGCGCCCGGATATCGACCCGGAAATCGAGGCGATTGTAGCGCGCATGCTGCAGGTCGAGCCGTCGATGCGCTACCCGACCTACGAGTCGCTGCTGGGCGACATGCGGCGATTCCTCGAACGCGCCGGGCCGTCAGCCCCGTCGGGCAAGAAGGTCATGATCCTCAAGAAGAGGGGGCCTGGCGCAACCGGAACCGTTCCCCCCACCCTGCCGGCCACGGTCAATACCGCCCCGGTGACCTCGGCGCCGGTTGCCGGCAGCGCCCCACCCAGGCAGCCCGGCAAATTTATCATCACCAAGAAAACGGTCATGGCACCAAACATCAGCCGTACGACCGGGGCGCTGGCGGGCGCGGCCGGCGGAATGCCGACAGGACCCCATGCGGCTGTCGCGGTTCCGGCTGCCAGGACCGGCATGTCGAAGGCGGTCATCGTTCTGCTGGCACTGCTCGGCGTGCTTCTGCTGGGCGGACTGCTTGCCGGCGTCTGGATTCTAGCCAAACGCGGCGGCGGGGAAAAGCCCGTGCCGCCCGTTACCACGAACGCCGCCCAGTCTGTACAGGCGGCGGCGGCGGCGGCGACCCGGCAGATCACCGACTGCCTGCAGCAGATGCAGGCAACTTCGAACCTGTTGTCTTCGACCGAGACCGCCCGGCAGTTGTGCGAGGTGGCCAACCGGGCGGTGACCGAGGTTCTCGGGCCGGAGCAGCACGACATCATGATCCCGCTGTACACGCCGGCCGTGATCAAGCCCACGTTTCTTCCGGTTCCGGCGCCTCCGGTTGTGGCCGCCGTGAACCCTGCAGCCGGCACCAACGCCGCCAGCACCAATGCCGCGGCGCCGGAAATGGCGCTGCCGCCGGTTGCGCCGCCCGCGGCGCCGGCCGTGGACCCCGTGCGGGAGGAGACGCTGAAGGAGCCGGTGCTGGTCAAGGTCCGCGACATGTACCGCGCCCGGTATCGCATGGAGGACATCGCGGCGGAGGCCACCGCGCTGCTCGACGAAATCACCGCCGTCAACGCGGTGGCTGCCACCACGCCTCCCGGGACGCTGAGCCAGTATGCGATGGCCTTTGCCGAGAAAATTCAGTCGCTGACCGCCGGGGCCAAGGCGGATGAATCAAGCCGCAAGCTGGCCAACATCCGCCACGATCTGACGACCGTGAGCAACCTGGTTGCCGTGATCCGCAAGCGCCTCGACAAGGAGGCTGCCGCGGCCCGCGTCGCCGCCGATCTGGAAAAACAGAAGCAGGATGCCGAGAAGCGCGAGTCCGAGCGACAGGAGAAGATCAAGGCCGAGATCGCCGGGATCACGGCGAAGGAGACGGAGATCAACGACCTGCTGCACAAGCATGCCTACAGCGACGCCCGCCGGCAGCTGCGCACGGCCTACTCCGTGCTGACGGAGGAGGAGAGCCGCAAGGCCTATGCGGTCGCGACCCAGCGGGTTGCGCGGCTCGAAGGGCTGCGCGATTTCATGATGGAGCATGTGCCGGGCTACCAGCATCCGGATGGCTGGAAGGTTGAGTCCGCGGACAAGAACGGCGTGGTTGTCCGCAAGGGGAACACGACGACCGAAGTCTCCTGGGCGGACATCGGCGATGTCCGCATGGTGCTCTTCATGCGCCATTACCTGATGGACGAGGAAGTGTCGCGCAGCCTGCGGCTGCGCGAGCATGTGCGGGCGCTGATCAATGCCGCCATGTACTGCCGCCGCTTCCTCCCGGACCGCAAGGGCGCGCAGGATTTTGCGGACAAGATGCTCGAGCGGGCCGTTTCGCAGCTGCCGGACGCCAAGGCCGAGATCGACCTGCTCCTGCCCGGCGCCGGGATCAAGGCCGACCCGGAGAAGCCCGCCGACAAGCCCGCGGACCCGGCTGCACCCAAATGAGCCGCACCCGGTGCGCCGCGCAGGTTGCGGCTCATCCCGGGTCATCCCGGGTCGACCATCAGACGCACCTGCTTCAGCCGCGTGGCGTCGAAGTGCTGCCGCAGGCCGGCCTCGATCTTCTTGAGGTGAAATCGCTGCAGCTCGAACAGGCGGGCGCTGTTGGCCACAAAGAGGTAGAGCACGCCGCGCTCCCACTTGCCCGGCCGCACCACGGCGGCGAACTCCGGCGGCACCACCTGCGTCCAGACCTGCGCGAGCTCCTCCCGCCACAGGTCCTGGTCCGGCAGCTTCAGCCGCCTGACCGCCTGCTCCACCAGCGCGCGCATGGGCGTCGGCTCGCGCCGCCGCCCGGGAGGGTCGGCATCCTCCGGCAGCGGCTCAGGGGCGAGCAGATCGAGGGGGGCATCCTCCTCCCAGAGTGGGCGGCGCTCCGGTCGCATCTCGAGTTTGCGTTTCGGCATGGAGGAAGAGTATCATCCGGCTTTCAGGGAAAAAAGCGGCAAGTGTCGCTGTCCATGGGAGAAGGCAAATGAAGCGCGGAAACATGCTGATCGCCCAGAGCGGCGGCCCCTCGATGGTAATCAATCAGAGCCTGGTCGGCGCGGTCCTGGCCGCAATGGAAAGCCCGGCCGTGGGGCGCATCTATGGCGCGCGCCACGGCATCAAGGGGATACTCGACGGCACGTTCATCGACCTGCGCCGGGAGTCGGCCGCCACGTTCGAGGCCGTGGCCCGCACGCCCTCCGCCGCGCTGGGCTCGGTGCGCCGCAAGCCGTCGCCCGCGGACTGCGCCGCGATCTTCCAGCGGCTGCACAGCCTGGACGTGCGCTACTTTTTCTACATCGGCGGCAACGACTCCGCCGAAACCGTGCACATCATCAATGAGGAGGCGCGCCAGGCCGCCTGCGACCTCGCCTGCATTCACATTCCCAAGACGATCGACAACGACCTGCGCGAGAACGACCACACCCCCGGCTTTGGCAGCGCCGCGAAGTTCGTGGCCTGCGCCTTCCTCGGCGACGACCTCGACAACCGCGCCCTCGGCGGCGTGAAGATCAATATTGTCATGGGGCGCAACGCCGGCTTCCTCACCGCCGCCTCGGCGCTGGCGCGCACCTGCCCGGATGACGGCCCGCACCTGATCTACCTCCCCGAACGTGCGTTTCGCCTCGACCGCCTTGTCGCCGATGTGCAGAAGGTGGTCAGGCGCCTCGGCCGCTGCGTGGTCGCGGTCTCCGAGGGCGTGGCCGACCGCGAGGGCACGCCGATTGCCGCCAAGTTCATCAAGGAAACAGACGCCCACGGCAACAAGCAGCTCAGCGGCAGCGGCGCCCTGGGCGACATGCTGGCCGGCGTGATCCGCGACCGCGCCGGAATCTCCCGCGTGCGCGCCGACACCTTCGGCTATCTGCAGCGCTCGTTTCCGGGCGTGGTCTCCGAGACCGACGCCGACGAAGCCTGCCGCGTCGGCGTGGCGGCCGTGCTGGCCGCGGTCAGGGGGCGGGTGTCGAGCGGCTCCATCGCCATTCGGCGCAAGCCCGGCCGCAACTACGCCGTGTACTTTGAAGTGGTGCCGCTGCGCAGCGTGGCCCGGGAGACGCGCCACATGCCGCCAGCCTACATTAGCCGGGCCGGCAACGACGTCACGCAGGCCTTTCTCGACTACGCCCGCCCCATCGTCGGCCCGCTGCCGCGCGTGGGGAGGTTCCGGCAGATGATGACCTAAGGCGCGCTTGCACAGAATGCCTGAACCCCGTATGATGCATGCCTTAACCGATTGCTGAGTCCGCCATCTGTTGCGCATCTTCGCCACGCAGAATGCGGCTGACCAAGGTATGAGCAATACGCTGCTTGTCTGTCTGGTGCTGGTTTATCTGATCCCGACCATCGGTCTGATGGCCTACGGGCTCAACTGCTATGTCATGCTCTTCCTCTTCTGCCGCCGCCTGCGGCAGGCGCAGGCGGCCCGCCAGCAGATCCGCGAGGAGATGGGCGATGTCCTGGTGCGCGCCGACCTGCCGGTCGTCACGACGCAGATTGCCGTCTACAACGAGTTCAACGTGGCCGAGCGCGTCATCCGCGCGGTCTGCGCCATGCGTTACCCGAAGGACCGGCACGAGATCCAGGTGCTCGACGACTCCACGGACGCCACGTGCGGCGTCGTCGACCGGCTCGTGGCGGAGTACCGGTCCCAGGGGTACGACATCCAGGCGCTGCGTCGCACCGTGCGCACCGGCTACAAGGGCGGCGCGCTGGCCGCGGGCATGGACGCGGCGCGCGGCGAGCTGATGGCCGTGTTCGACGCGGACTTTGTCCCTCCCGAGGATTATCTGGTCTCGATCGTGCCGTTTTTCATGCGCGACGCGAAGCTGGGCTTTGCGCAGGCGCGCTGGGGGCATTTGAACGACAGCCAGTCGCTGCTGACACGGGCGCAGTCCATCGGCATCGACGGGCATTTTATCGTCGAGCAGGTCGCGCGCGGGTGGAACAGCCTCTTCATGAACTTCAACGGCACCGCCGGCGTCTGGCGCCGGGCGGCCATCGTCTCCGGCGGCGGCTGGCAGTGGGACACCCTCACCGAGGACCTGGACCTCTCCTACCGCGTGCAGTTTGAGGGGTGGACCGCGCTGTACCTTCCCGACCTGGTCGTGCCGGCCGAACTGCCGGAAACCGCGGCAGCCTTCCGCAGCCAGCAGTTCCGTTGGGCCAAGGGATCGTTCCAGACGCTGCTCAAGCTCCTGCCCCGCCTGCGGCGCGAGAAGAGCTCCTGGTTCAAGAAGTTCGAGGCCGTGATGCACATCAGCGGCTACGGGGTGCATCCGCTGATGCTGACGCTCTCCGTGCTGGCGCTCCCCATGCTGCTGCTCACGCGGCACCACACGCTGCCGTACTGGGTTTTTGCCGCGCTGGCGCTGCCGCTGGCGCTTTCGATCATCGGCCCCAGCACCCTGTATGTGTGGGCCCAGTGCGTGGTTGACCGCCGGAACGGCTGGAAGAGCATCTTCTGGATGCCGATCCTGATGTTTGTCGGCATCGGTCTGGCGCTTTCCAATACCCGCGCCATTGTCGAGGCCGTGCGCGGTCACGAAAGCGAATTCGTGCGCACCCCCAAGCGCGGCGACAAGGAGGTCAAGCGCTACCAGGGCCGCTTTGCCTTCATCGCCCTGGCCGAGATCGGGCTGGGCGTCTACAGCCTGTACACCGTGCACGTCTACATGCACAGCAACCGCCTGGGCGTGGTGCCGTTCCTGATGCTCTATGCCGCCGGGTATCTGTATATGGGGATGCTGTCCGTCTGGCAGTCGGTGCAGGTGAGCCATGGCAGAACGAAGTCGCAACACACAGAGATCCGGCCGCTGGGGTGAAGACGTGGCCGCGGACTTTCTGGCGCGTGCGGGGTACCGCATCCTCGGCCGCCGCGTGCGTCCCGACCGCCGCGACGAGATCGACCTCGTCGTCCGCAAGGACGAATCGCTGGTGTTTGTCGAGGTCAAGACCCGCGCCACCGAGGCGTTCGGCCGGCCGCTCTCGGCCGTGGACGTGGCCAAGCGCAAGGCCCTCAGCCGCGCGGCGGTCCGCTATCTCCGCCAGCTCGACTTCCCGAAGCTCTACTACCGCTTCGACGCCATCGAGGTGGTCGGCAGCGAAGGCGCCGATCCGGTCGTGCGGCACACCGAGAATGCGTTTCCGTTCGACCGGAGATACATGCTGGGCGTGTGAGCCTAGGAGACTGTCGGATTTAGGCCTCGGATCGGTCCAGGGCTTTCTGCCGACAGTCTCCTAGTTGTGCAACCCGCTGCCAGCGGGTTGCGAAAACTCAATTACAGGCAGAAAAATTGTTCCGGTTACTCTTTTGGTAGCGTATGACACTGTTGTCCGCGGGAAGGGGGATGGGCGAGGGCATGAATCCGACATTGTTGATCCTGGCCGCCGGCATGGGCAGCCGCTATGGCGGCCTGAAGCAGGTTGATCCGGTGGGCCCTTCCGGCGAAACCCTGATGGACTACGCCGTGTATGACGCCCTGCGCGGCGGCTTTGACCGTGTGGTCTTCGTGATCCGGCGCGATTTTGAGGCCGAATTTCGCGCCCGGATCGGCCGCAAGTACGAGGGGCGGATGGCGGTGGACTACGCATTCCAGGCACCGGACGATCTCCCGCCCGGCTTCTCCGTCCCGGCGGAACGCACCAAGCCATGGGGCACCGCGCATGCCGTCCGCGCCGCCCGCGGCCTGATCCGGGCGCCGTTCGCCATGATCAATGCCGACGACTTTTACGGGCGCGATGCCTTTGCCAGCCTGGGCGCTTTTCTGCGCGACAGCCGTCCATCCGCCGACAAGTGCCTGCACTTTGCCATGGTCGGCTACCGCTTGAACCAGACCCTGTCGGAGCATGGCACGGTGGCACGTGGCATCTGCAGCGTCTCCCCGGCCGGCATCCTGCAGCATGTCCAGGAGATGACCCGTATTCTGCCGGTGGCCGGCGGCGTCGAGAACCGCGAGAACGAGGTCGCCCCCGTGTGCCTGACCGGGCAGGAAACCGTCTCCATGAACATGTGGGGCTTCACCCGCGAGCTGATGGGGGCGCTGGAGTCGCTGTTTCCAACGTGGCTGCAGGCGAACGCCGCCAGCCTGAAGGCCGAGTGGTACATCCCGTTTGTCGTCAATGAACTCGTGCAGCAGGGGCGCGCCGATGTGCGCGTCCTGCCCACGGAAAGCCAGTGGTTCGGCGTCACGTACCGCGAAGACCGCCCGCGTTCCGCCGCCGCCATCCTGACGCTGATCGAGGCGGGGGTGTATCCAGCGAACTTGTGGGGATGAGGCCAGTCCCCCTTCTCCCAACGTGTCAGAAGAGGTTGGGCATCCAAAAGTTTATCGTCTCCCGCGTGAGCCATCTGCTTAAACGCCAGGTTCCACCCAGAGCGGGGATGCCGAGGCGAATGGAGCAGGATCATGCGATCCCGAACATCAATCTGGATCTCGTCCGTAAGGCCACATTGT
>JBAWXQ010000036.1:0-18090 GCA_037144015.1 bacterium | reverse complement strand
GCGAAAATCCGTAACGCCTCAGTTGTTGGCGTCCCACCGCACGTAGCAACCGTTCGGCACCGGACGCACACCGGAACCTCCGGTCAGCAACATCTCGCCCCCGCCGTACCGGCCGGAAGCGCTGCCGAGCGCGTCCTGGAGCAGGTGCTGCAGCACTGTGGGGGTGACGCCGGGGGTGTGGGCGCTGAGAAGCACCAGCAGCGGCGTGTCGCTCAGCAACTGACGGCAAAGCTCCAGCGTGTGCGGCAGGTCGCGCTCGATCTTGTAGATCTCGCCCTGCGCGCCGCGGCCGAAGGATGGCGGGTCAAGGATGATGACGTCGTAGCGCCGCCCGCGCTTGATCTCGCGCGCCAGAAACTTGTGGGCGTCGTCCACGATCCAGCGGATCGGCGCAGCCTGCAGGCTGTTCAGGGCCGCGTTTTCACGCGCCCACTGCACCATGCCGGCAGAGGCATCGAGATGGCAGACCTCGGCCCCCTCATGCGCCGCAGCCAGCGTGGATCCTCCGGAATAGGCAAAGAGGTTGAGCGCGCGCAGCCGGACGCCCGTGCGCCTGACCGCTGCCTCGCGCAGGGCCTGGCGCAGTCCGCGCCACCCTTCGCGCTGTTCGGGGAAAATCCCCAGATGGCCGAAATCCGTGCCGGAAAGGCGGAAGCGAACCCCCTCGACCTCGACGAACCACTGATCCGGCAGGCGGTCGCGCCCCTGCCAGCGCTGCCCCTCCTCACGGTCAAAGGTGGCGTCCGCCGCGAGCCACTCTGCGGGCGGCCGCAGCGGCTGCCACAGCGCCTGCGCGCAGGGGCGCACCAGCACGTACCGCCCGAACCGCTCCAGCTTGCGGCCGATGCCGCTGTCCAGTAATTCATACGTTTCTGTGGCCATGGGTCCCCTTTCCACAAACCAGTGCGACAATACGGATGAATGGCGCGGGGATCAAGGAGGGAGTTGCCACGTTGCGGTGCGGAGACGGGTGCGGTATGATCGCGGCATTGGAACACCCTGTCATGAACATCACGCCCCCGCCCCGCCGTGTCTGGGTTGAAATCAACCTGGCCATCCTGTGTGCCAACTATGGCAAAATCGCCGCGGCCGTGGCGCCCGCCCGCGTGATGGCCGTGCTCAAGGCCAATGCCTACGGCCTGGGCGCACAGCCGATCGCCGCCGCCCTGGCCGGGTCCGGCGTCGAGCGGTTCGGCGTGGCCGAGCCCTACGAGGCGCTGTCGCTGACCGCGCTGGGGCTGCCGGTGCAAATCCTCGGCAGCATCCTGCCGGAAGAACTTCCCTCCATGGTGGCTGCAGGGGTTGTGCTCCCGGTCACCGACCTGGCCACCGCCCTGCAGGTCCAGGCCGAGGGCGCGCGGCAAAACCGGCGCGTGAAAGTACACTTCAAGATCGACACCGGCATGGGGCGCCTGGGCATCCGGCTGCCGGAGGCCCGGGATGTGATCCGCCAGGCCGTGCAGCTCCCGAACATCGAAGCCGAGGGGATCTACTCGCACTTCCCCGTGGCCTACCGCGCCGGCGAAATCTACACGCAGCGCCAGATCGACGGCTTCCTGGCCCTGCTGAACGACCTGACCGCGGACGGCATCGCGATCCCGCTGCGGCACATGGCCAACAGCGATGCCATCAACAACTTTCCACACACCGCCCGCTCGCCGTTCAACCTGGTCCGCACCGGGATCAACCTGCACGGATCCTTTGACACCGAAGGGCGCCGCGTGCTGCAGCTGCTCCCGGTGCTGGCGATCAAGACGCGCCTGACGGCCGTGCGTCGCCTCCCAGCCGGCACGGCCATCGGATATGGCCTGACGCACCGGCTGGCGCGCGAGACGCCGGTTGGGACCATCTCGGCCGGCTATGCAGACGGGCTGCCGCTGGCGCTCTCCAACCGCGGCTACGTCCTGATCCGCGGCGTCCCCTGCCCGGTCCTGGGTCGCATTTCGATGGACTATACGACCGTCTCGCTCGACCAGGTGCCGGATGCCGCCGTCGGCGACGAAGTCGTCTGCCTCGGCGGCGAGGGGCCGCAGGCGATCTCCGTTGAGGACTGGGCCAACCTCAAGGGCACGCATTCGTATGACATCATCTGCTCCATCGGCACGCGCGTGGAGCGGCGCTACCTCTGAATTTCGCGTGCCGCGAAATTCATTTTTGACAAGGTTTACACATGCGGATGTTAGTGAAAGCAGAAACTGTCCGGCGGTTTTGCGATTCTCGGCTCCCCGGCGTCATGCTCTTTGCCGTCGCCATGGCCCTCACGGCAGGCGCCGCCCCGACGCCGCTGAAAATCGCCCCGGGCAGCGGCGGTGCCCCCGAGTCCTGCCCGCAGAACCTGACGCTGCGGCTGCCGGCAGAAGGCAGTTGGCGCCTGCAGCCGCCGCAGCCGTCGGACTGGCTGCACGCCCGTACGTTGCAGTACAGCCTGTTCTGGCCGGCACAGGCCCCGGCCGGCGCCCAGACCCTGCTGTTTGTCATCGACCGCGACAACCGCTGGTATCAGTCCCTGCAGGAGCGCGCACTGGTTCCCGGAACCACCAACGTCTTTGAAATTCCGCTGACGCCCAACGCGGCCGCATGGCAGCCGGTCGGCCATGCCGTTGCGTGGCATCATCGCGTCCTGGTGAATCCAAAATCCGTGGGGCTGCGCGTGTTCGGAAGCACAAACTTTTCCGGCTCCTGCGTGCTGCTGTCGGCCGCACTGATCCCGGAGCCCGCCCCGGCCGCGCCAGCCTTTGCCCGCGTGCGCCCGGTGGCCACGGAGGTTCCCTGCTTGAGCCTGTTCGAGGTGGCCTTTGACCTGCCCGACCGCTATGCCGACCCGTTTGACCCGGCGCAGATCGATGTCGGCGCCGTGTTCACCACACCCGAAGGGCGGCAGGTGCAGGTCAACGGGTTCTATTACCAGGGTTTCTACCGCATGCGCGACGAGGTGCAATCCACGCCCCAGGCGCAGGGGCGCCCCGACTGGCGTGTGCGCTTCTGCCCGCGGACGCCGGGCGCCTACCGCTACACGCTTCGCGCAAAGGACCGGCACGGGCAGGCCGAGTGGAAGGAGGGCTCGTTTACCGCCACGGCCGCCGACGGCCCCCGCTTCGTGCGCGTCTCTGCCGCGGACCGGCGCTATTTCGAGCTCGACAATGGAGCCCTGTTCTACCCCATCGGCCACAATGTGCGCTCCGCGTACGACAACCGCATGGACGATAAGTTTCCCTGGAAGCTGCGCCACCCGGAAGGCACGCTGGCCTACGAGCGCTTCTTCCGCGACATGGCGGCCGCGCAGGAGAACCTGGTCGAGATCTGGTCGTGCGCGTGGTCGCTGGGGCTGGAGTGGAGCGCCGCCATTCCCGGCTACCACGGCAGCGGCGACTACAACCTGTCCAACGCCTGGGAGCTCGACCGTGTGCTGGAGCTGGCGCGACAGCACCGCCTGCGCGTGAATCTCGTGCTCAACAACCACGGGCGCGTCAGCTCCTGGCTGGACGCCGAATGGGGCGACAACCCGTACAACGCCGCCCGCGGCGGATGGCTGAGCCAGGCCATCGACTTCTTCGATGACAAGCGCGCGCTGGATCTGCAGCGCCGGCTATACCGCTACTACATCGCCCGCTGGGGATGGGACGCCACGATCTTCGCCTGGGAGCTGTTCAGCGAGGTGAACCTGACCGGCCATGAAAACAACCAGCGCACGGCGCACGACCCGCGCGTAGTGGCCTGGCACCGCGCCATGAGCGCCTTCTTCCATGCGGAGGACCCGAACCGCCACCTGGTCACGACGCACATTTCCGCCGACTACACGTTTCAAAACCCCGAGCTTTGCCAGCTGCCGGAGCTCGACGCCTGCGCGGTCGACGCCTACCACTACGGGCAGCCGTCGCAGATCGTTTCGGTGCTCCAGAGCACCGCCCGCTTCAACAATGCGTTCGACAAGCCGATCCTCGTGACCGAGTTTGGCGGCTCCCCCATGGCCGCCGGCGGAGAGCACCTCAAGCGCGAGCTGCATGCCGCGCTCTGGGCCTCAACCGCCATCCCGCTCGCTGGCACACCGCTGTTCTGGTGGTGGCAGCTGATCGAGGAGCGCAACCTGTACGGTGAATACACGGCGGTTGCCCGCTTCCTGCAGGGGTTCGATCCGCGCAACCCGGCCATGAAGCCCGCCGACCCCGAGCTGCGCCTCGAGGCGGGCGATCCCGGCAGCACCACGGAACGGCTGCAGGTGGTGGGCATGTCCTCGCGCACCAACGCCGTGGGGTGGATTTACGACCCGGCGGCCTTCAGCCAGCACGTGCCGCTGGACAGCGAGGGGAAAATCCAGGGGCGGACCATCAACCGACTGCAGGCCGTGCTTGGAAACTTTCAGGATGGCGTCTACCGCGTCGACTTTGTGGACACGGCCACCGGTCAGGCGTCCAAGCGCGCCGACGTGCGCGCCAGCGGCGGCCAGCTGGTGCTGTCCGTGCCAAGCTTTGCGCGGGATATCGCGTATCGGGTGACGCCTGCGGCGAAGTGATCGGAAGCGAGCGTTGGCGGGCGTCAGCCCGCAACCCACCGAATGAACACATCAAGGACACCGAGAGCACAGAGAACAACAGAGACCTCAGAGAAATGCCTGACTGCGGACGGCTCGCCGGTCGCAGCAGCAGGAATGTATCTCTGTGCTCTCTTTCTTTCTCTGTGACCTCTGTGTCCTTTCACTTGGATGCTCCACGATACACGCAAAAACGTGTATGTTGACCGGATAGGTGCTAACACCTGCCACCTGCCACCTGCCTCACGACACCTTCGTCATCAGCTCCGCCACCAGCTTCGTGAATTTGCGCGGGTCGCGGGGTATGGCGCCTTCGGCCAGCAGCGCCTGCCCGTGCAGCAGCTCCACGTAGTCTGCCAGGCGCGGATCGTCGCGGCTGGCGAGGAACATCTTCTGGATGCGCTCCAGCAGCGGGTGGCTGGCGTTCACCTCCAGGATGCTCGACTCCTTGGGCACCTCCTGGTTCATGGCGCGGAGCATCCGCTCCATGGAGGGGTTGATCCGGCTTCCGGCGGTCACCAGGCAGCAGGGGGAATCCGTCAGCCGGGCCGACAGGCGCACGGCGGAGACATGGTCAGCCAGCTTTTCGCGGATAAACTCCAGCAGCGGCCGGAGCGTCTTGTCCGCCTCCTCGCGCTGCTGCTTGGCCGCGGACTGCTCCGCCGCGGTCCCGAGCTCCAGATCACCCTGGTCGACCGCCCGCAGCTTGCAGCCGTCGTACGCGGCAAGCTCCTCCGCCACCCAGGCATCGATCGCATCCACAAAGAAGAGCACGTCGCCGCCATGCTGCCGCACGGCCTCCAGCTGCGGCGACTGGCGCGCCGTCTCCAGGCTCTCGGCGACCAAATAGTAGATCTCTGTCTGCTTGGACGGCATGGCGTCCCGGTACTGCCGGAGCGAGACGAGCCCGTCACCGGCCGTATTGGCCGAGGAAAAGAGGACCAGTTCCTTCAGCTTCTCCTCGTTGTCGTGGTCAAAGTGGAACCCCTCCTTCAGGATGCGCCCGAACGAGCGGAAGAACTTGGGGTAGGCTTCCGCCTCGTCGCGCTTCATTTCCGCGAGCGCCGCCAGCACCTTGCCCACCAGGTTGCTGCGGATCTTGCGGATCACGGCGTCGTCCTGCAGCATCTCGCGCGAGACGTTCAGCGGCAGGTCGCTCGACTCCACCACGCCGCGCACGAACCGCAGGTACTCGGGCATCAGGGCCTCGAAGTCCGAGCCGATGAAGACATTGCGCACATACAGGTGCAGCCCCGGCCGGCGATTCCCGGCAGGCATCAGCATGTCGAATGTCGGCTCCGGCGGGATGAAGAGCAGCGCCCGAAACTCGATGGCGCCCTCCACGGCCACGTGAATGATCTTCAGCGGGTCGCGCCGGTCATGCGCCAGGTGCTGGTAGAACTCCTTGTACTCGGCGTCCTTGATCTCGGACTTCGAACGCTTCCAAAGCGCCCGCATGGTGTTGACCGGCGCCGGCGCCACGGCGGGCGGCTTGGCCATGTCCACAAACCGGATCGGATAGGCGATGAAGTCGGAGTGCTGCTTGACCAACTCGCGGATGCGCCACTCGTCCAGAAACTCGTCCATTCCCTCGCGCAGGTGGATCGTCACGGCCGAGCCCGGCGTGGCGCGGTCACCATCCGCCAGCGTGTAGGTGCCGTCGCCGGCTGATGACCAGCGCACCGGCGTCATGTTGGCGCCGCGCGCGAGGGAATCCACGGTGACCTGGTCGGCCACCATGAAGGCCGAGTAGAAGCCCACGCCAAACTGCCCGATGGTCTCCGGCGCGTTTGCCCCCGCCTTGGCCTTGGCCGCCTCGACAAAAGCCTTGGTGCCGGAGCGCGCGATCGTGCCGAGGCACGACTCGATGGTGGCGGCGTCCATGCCGACGCCATTGTCCTCAATGGTCAGCGTCCGCGCAGGCTTGTCCACGCGGATGTAGACCTCCCACGTCGGCGCGTCCAGCACCAGGCTCTTGTCCGTGAGCCCCTCATACTGCGCCCGGTCAATGGCATCCGAGGCGTTGGAGATCAGTTCGCGCAGGAAGATCTCCTTCTTCGAATAGAGCGAGTGCACGACGATGTCGAGTAATTGGCGGACTTCGGCCTGAAAGGAGCAGGTTTTGGTGGACATGATGTGTGGATCCAATGGGTTCGGGGTTCAGAGGTCAGAGGTCAGAGGTCAGAGGTCAGATTAAAGAGGTTTGAATCATGAAAGTGTCGTTCCGCAAATGCGGTTTGACTTCAAAAATCAGCACTGGACATTCGTCAATCTGCGGTTCGCAGGTCGTCGAACTGTACCCCGTTCCAGGCCTCGCCAGGGACGGTTTCGGCCGACGGAGCACGGCCGCGTTCGCCTGTACATGAGCTTGTTTCTGTCGTTCATATTAGGTCAGCAATAACCAACAATAAGTGTCAAAACGGAAGTCAGGACGTGACAGGGGTCAACGATCACTACCTTTCCCAGCAGAAGATTTTCCGGAACGGAAGATCTACGGAAAAGCTAGTCGTCGCGCCGGCCGCCGAGGAGGCCTGACTTCAGCAGGTAATACAGCAGGGTCAGCACGGCGGAGACGGCCGCGGCCACGTACGTGAGGAACGCGGCATTCAGCACGCGCCCGGCCGCAACTTCCTGGCCGGGGCCGACGATCATGGACGACACCATGTGCGCCTTGGCGCGGCGGCTGGCGTCCCACTCCACCGGCAGCGTCACCAGGGCAAAGACCACGGTGGCGGAGAAGCAGACGATCCCGATCTTCACCAGCATCAGTGCCAGCCCGTGCCCGCCGGCGCTCTGCATGCCCATCATCAGGAAGCCGGCCATGATGATCCAGTAGGAGGCGGTGCTGCCGAACTGCGCCAGCGGGACCAGCACCGTGCGCAGCGCCAGCGGCGCAAACGCACGCGCGTGCTGGATGGCATGCCCGGCCTCGTGGCACGCCACGCCGATGGCCGAGAGGGAGCCCGAGTCGTACACATCGGGCGACAGGCGCAGCACCTTCTTGGTGGGATCGTAGTGGTCCGACAGGAACCCCTCGGTGCGCTCGATCTTAACGTCGAACACGCCCTGGCTGTGCATCATGCGGTCCGCCGCCTGCGCGCCGGTCATGCCGGAGGACGCGCGCACGGTCGAGTATTTCTTGAATACGCCGCGGGTCAGCAGCGTGGCCGCCAACGACAGCAGCAGGGCCGGAGCCATCATCATCAGATAAAGCGGATCGAAAAACATGACACAACCTCTCCTTGCCGGTTCTCCCGCCTCGCCCGGTGCGCATGCGCAGGGCGGAACTCACGGGACCGGGCTATTATACATAATCCGCGTATTTTGCAACAAGGAGACGCGAAGCCCCCAAATCTATGGCCAAAGCGGGCCACGCCCACAACCCAATCAACTTGAACAGGACGTGACAGCAATGTAGCCGCTGCTGCTAAGCGGTGGCGAATTGGAGAGCCACTACAGCAGACGAAGCGGAAGGCGGGTGGTGTCCCGCACGAGGGTGAAATGCTGATCGCACGCATACAGCGCGACGTCATGATGAAGCGCCGCGGCGGCCACGAAGAGGTCGTCGCGCGGAATCGTGACGCCCTGGGCTCGCAGATCGCGTCCGATTTGCGCCGCGCGCTGCCAACAGGCCGCCGGGAAGTCGAGGCATGCGCTGAAGCGGAAGACTTCGCGGATGTGCGGCATTTCGCTTTCGCGGGCGCCGCTCAGCAGTTCGAACTCGATCGGCCCGCAGTAGGCGGCCTCGCCCAGGTCGAGACAAGCCGCCACGCGATGCTTCACCTCCGGACGTCCGCGCGGGCGCAGGAACTCGATCCACGCCGACGTGTCAATCAGCGTCATGGGTGTCCCGTGCCTCGAGTTCCGCGTTGCTCAGCGCGTAATCCGTCTTTCCCTCCATCACGCGCTGAAGAAACCGCTTCTTGTCGAGGTCTTTTACGTAGTCGACCACTGCCCGGCGGATCGCAGGCGAGTGCTTGCGGATGCCGGTGGCGCGCTGCACGGAAGAGAGATCATTTGCATCAATCTCGACTGTGATGCGCATCCTTTTAACTCCAGTAATGAGGATAGTATCACATGGGTTTGAGGATTCGTCAATGATGCGTTTGGCGAACAGTAGTGAACGGGTGGAGGGCGCATTGCACTTCCGTCGACAACATTCCCTTCGCCCGGCGCCCCCTCCCCGAAGATCCGCTTGCCATTGAGAAGCAAGCCGCATCCCTGGCCGCGTTGATCGAAGCCCAGTCGCGAGCCAAGGCGCAATTCGAAGCCGAAAGCGAGCAGGAACGGCAACGCCTGGAAGCGGAGATTGTGGACACGCGCGTCGCCTGGACCAAGGAACAAAAGGACCGGGAACAGGCATGGAAGGAAACAATCGCCGCCGATGTCCAGAAGCGGGAGCGGGACAAGACCGAGTTCCAGTATGCGTTCCAGCGCGAGCAGCAGCAGGTCCGCGACAAGTTCACCGACGAACAGAAACAAGTCGAACGGGCCCTGGCCGAGAAGAAGTCGTCGGTTGACAAGGATTTGGCGGAGCGAACCCGGGTGCTCAAGGAAGCCGAAGTCGAACTGGCAGGGCTCCGGGCCAAAGCCGCCGGGTTCCCCGCGGAACTCGACGCCGCCGTGGGCAAAGCTGTGAAGGATGCGACCGACCGGCTGAAGAGCGAACATGCGGCGGCGCTGAACCTGGCGAAGAAAGAGTTCGAAGGCGAACGCAACGTCCTGAACGCACGGCTCGATTCGATCCAGGCCACGGTCAAACACCAGGCCGAACAGATCGCCAAGCAAAAGCGCGCGCGGCCGCGCGCGCTACATCTTTTTCCGGGCCGCGTAGGTCGTGTGCAGCAGCTGGTGCGACTTGTGCCCGAGCGGATGGCCGAGGAAATCGCGGTAGAGCTCCTGCACCGCCTCGTTCTCGTGCGACTTGCGCAGCGGCTTCCCCTCGTCCTCGGCGTAGATGGCCTCGATGCGCTTGAGCCGCACACCGTCGTCCGTGAAGCGCGGCTGGCCGCCGCCGCCGATGCAGCCGCCGGGGCAGGTCATCACTTCCACAAAGTGGTACTTCCCCTCGCCGGAGCGGATGCGCTCCAGCAGCCGCCGCGCATTGCCGAGCCCGTGGCTGACGGCCACGCGCAGCTCGACCCCCTCCAGGAACGACCATTCCGGCCGGGCCCCCGTAATCTTCAGGGCCGCCTCCTTGATCCCCTGCAGCCCGGCGATGGGTTTGACGTGCAGGTTCTCCGACGGCAGCGGCCGGCCGGTCACGATCTCGTAGGCGGTGCGCAGCGCCGCCTCCATCACGCCGCCGGTGTTGGCGAAGATGTCGGCCGCGCCCGAGGAGAGCCCCAGCGGCGCATCCATCCGGCCGTTGGGCAGGTTGACAAAACCGATTCCCGCCTGCCGGATCATGCGGGCAAACTCGCGCGTGGTCAGCACGTAATCCACGTCGCGCACGCCGCTGGCGTTCATCTCCGGTCGCAGGGCCTCGAACTTCTTGGCCGTGCACGGCATCACGGAGACCACCACGATGTCGGCCGCCGGCTTGCCGATCTTGCCGGCGTAGTAGGTTTTGGCCAGCGCGCCGAACATCTGCTGAGGCGACTTGCAGGTGGAGAGGTTGGGGAGAAACTGCGGATAATAATACTCCGCAAACTTGATCCACCCCGGCGAGCAGCTCGTGAACATCGGCAGGGCCACGGGTTGCTTGTCCACGAGCGCATGCTTCAGGCGCGTCAGCAGCTCCGTCCCCTCCTCCAGGATGGTCAGGTCCGCCGCGAAGTTGGTGTCGAACACCGCATCGAACCCCATTTGTCGCAGGGCCGAGACCATCCTGCCGGTGACGCGCGTTCCCGGCGGCATGCCGAACTCCTCGCCCAGCGCGCCGCGGATGGCCGGTGCCGTCTGCACGACCACGGTCTTGGACGGATCGTCGAGCGCCTTCCAAACCTCGTCGATCTGGCTGTGCTCGGTGATGGCACCCACCGGGCAGACCGCCGCGCACTGGCCGCACTGCACACAGGCCACGCCATCCAGCTGCCGGGTGAAGGCGGGACCGATCACGGTGGCGAACCCGCGCCCCTGCGGGAAGAGGGCGCCCACGCCCTGCGTCTGGCTGCAGACCGCCACGCAGCGGCGGCACTTGACGCACTTGCCATTGTCGCGGACCAGCGCCGGCGTGGTCGCATCGCGCTGCGGCCTGGCGCGCGCGCCCTCGTACGTGACCGTGCGAATGCCCATGTCGGAGGCCAGCCGGCGCAGCTCGCAGTCCTCGTTGCGCTCGCAGACCTGGCAGTTGCCGTCGTGCTCGGAGAGCAGCAGCTCCACCACCTGGCGCCGCGCCGCGCGGGCGCGCGGCGTGTTGGTGTGCACGACCATCTTATCGACGCACGGCGTGGCGCAGGACGACATGAGGGTGCGGGCGCCCTCGATCTCCACAAGGCAGACGCGGCAGGCGCCCAGGGACTCGCGGTTCTCGAGGAAGCAGAGCGTCGGAATGTGCACGCCGGCCTGACGCGCCGCCTGCAGCACGGTGGCGCCCTCGGCAAACTCGACGGCCTGGCCATTGATCGTGACGACGTTCATGCCATCCCCTCCCGCACGCGGCCGGTCTTGCCGTAGTCGCATCGCAGGCAGCGATGCGCCTGCCGCCGGGCCGTGGACTCGTTCCAGGGCTGCTCGACCTCGTCGAAATTGTTGCGGCGGCGCGCCAGGTCGATCATGTTCGGATTCTCGCGCGGATACGGCACCGGGTCAGCGTCCGGGTCGTAGGTCGTGGTGACGTCCGGATACGTCCGCCAGAAGGCATGCGCGCTGCCGGTGAGCTGTGCATCCATGGCCACGGCCGCGCGCTCGCCGTCGCCGATTGCGGCCACCACCGAGGAGGGGCCGCTGACCGCATCGCCGCCGGCAAACAGCCAGGGGACCGACGTGCGGCCGGTGACCGCGTCGACCTGAAGCCACCCCTCGGGCGTGCGCGCGACGGCAAACGGCGCCAGCAGGTCCGCGGCGGCAGGCCCCTGCCCCACGGCCAGAATCACTTGATCGCAGGGGATGATCTCCTGCTTTGCATCGTTCGCCCCGGCCTGCGCCCGCCGGCGGCCGGAACGGTCAAATTCGCCCAGCGTCATGCGGCGGCAGGCCACGCCGGTGACGCGCCCCTGCTCAACCACAAACTGCTCGGGCGAGCAGAGCACGCGCAGCCTGACCCCCTCCTGCTGCGCCTCCTCGACCTCCTCGGCATAGGCGGGCATCTGCTCCTGCGTGCGGCGATAGACCACGGTGACGCGCTCGGCGCCCAGGCGCATGGCGGTGCGCGCGGCGTCAATGGCGGCATTGCCACCGCCGATCACGACCACCTGCCTGCCGACCGGCACGGAGCCGCGGATGTTGTACTGGCGCAGGAAAGCCAGGGATTCGACGATGCCCCTGGCATCCTTGCCCGGCACATCGAGCGAAAGCCCCTCGGGCGCGCCGAGCGCCAGGAACACCGCCTCGTAGCCGGATTCGCGAAGCGAGGCGAGGGTGATGTCGCGCCCGAGCCGCTGCCCGGTCCGGATGTCGACACCGAGCGACTCGATCATGCGGATTTCACGTGCCATGGTTTCGCGCGGCAGCCGGTAGGCCGGGATGGCCTGCACCAGCATGCCGCCGGGGCGCGGCTCGGACTCGAAGACCACCGGCCGGTACCCCAGGCGCGCCAGAAAATAGGCGCAGGTCAGTCCGGCCGGTCCGGCGCCGACCACCGCGACCTTGCGCTGTGCATTAGCCTCGTCCGAGCGGACCTCGGGCTTCTGGATGATGACCTCCTGGTCAACCATGAACCGCTTGACGCCGCGGATGGAGACGGACTCATCGAGCGACGCGCGCCGGCAGTGCTCCTCGCAGGTATGGAAGCAGACACGCGCGCAGACCGCGGCAAAGGGGTTGCGCTCGCGGTGCAGCTTGAGCGCCTCGGCGTAGCGCCCCTCACCGACCAGCGACACAAACCCCGGCACGAACACACCGGCCGGGCAGGCGCTCAGGCAGGGCGCCAGCACCAGCGACGGGCAGACGCCGGCCGCGCAGTGGTGGTCGCGGATGTGCTGCACGTATTCCTCGCGGAAGTGCCGGATCGTGGAGAGCACCGGGTTCGGCGCGGTCTGTCCGAGGCCGCAGAGCGACGCCTCCTTGATGAACTTTCCGAGGTCCTGCAGGCGATCGATGTCCGCCATTTCGCCCTCGCCGCGGCAGATGCGCTCCAGGATTTCCAGCATGCGCTTGGTGCCCACGCGGCAGGGGACACACTTGCCGCACGACTCCTCCTGCACAAACTCGAGGAAGAAGCGCGCCACGTCGACCATGCAGGTGTCCTCGTCCATCACGATCAGGCCGCCGGACCCCATGATGGCGCCGAGTTCCTGCAGGCTCTCGTAGTCCAGCGGAACATTCAGGTGCTGACGCGGGATGCATCCGCCGGAGGGGCCGCCAATCTGCGCCGCCTTGAAGGCCTTGTCGCCGCGGATGCCGTCGCCGATGTCATAGATGAGCTCGCCGAGCGACGTGCCCACCGGCACCTCGACCAGCCCCGTGTTCTTGACGGCGCCGGCGAGCGCAAACACCTTGGTGCCCTTGCTCTTGGCCGTGCCCCAGCGGGCGTACCATTCCGGACCGTTCTGCACAATAGCCGGCACGTTGGCGTAGGTCTCCACGTTGTTGAGCACCGTGGGCTTTCCCCAGAGCCCCTTCTGCGCCGGGAACGGCGGCCGCGGCCACGGCTCGCCGCGGTTCCCCTCGATCGAGGTGATCAGGGCGGTCTCCTCGCCGCAGACAAAGGCGCCGGAGCCCATGCGGATGTCGAGGTCGAAGCTGAACCGGCTGCCCAGGATGGCCTTGCCCAGCAGGCCGCAGGCCCGCGCCTGGACAATGGCCTCCTGCAGCCGCCGCACCGCCAGCGGGTACTCGGCGCGCACGTAGACAAAGCCCTCGTCGGCGCCCACGGCATACGCGCCGATCGCCATGCCCTCGATCACGCTGTGAGGGTCGCCCTCCAGCACGCTGCGATCCATATAGGCGCCGGGATCGCCCTCGTCGGCATTGCACAGGACATACTTCTTGTCGCCGGGCGCCCGGCGCGTAAAGTCCCACTTGAGGCCCGTGGGAAAACCGGCGCCGCCGCGCCCGCGCAACCCGGACGCCTTCATCTGCTCGACAATCTGTTCCGGCGTGAGGCTTCCGAGCGCCCTGGCCAGGGCCGCGTAGCCGCCAACCGCGATGTAATCCTCGATGCGCTCCGGGTCAATGCGGCCACAGTTGCGCAGCACGATCTTGGTCTGGCGCGCAAAGAAGGGCATCTGCCCGCACGTCGGCCGGGCGGCGCCGGTCTGCGCATCATGCTCCACGAGGCGCTTGACGACTCGCCCCTTGACCAGGTGCTCCTGCACGATGGCCCTGGCGTCGGCCGGCGTCACCCCCTGGTAGAAGGTCTGGTCCGCGCCGATCAGCACGACCGGTCCCCGGACGCACGGGCCCATGCAGCCGGTCTCGCGCACGCTGATCTTGCGGGTCAGCTTCTGCGCGGCGATGGCCGCGCGCAGCGCGGCGGCGACGGCGGGCGCGCCGGAGGCCATGCAACTGCCGCCCATGCACACCAGCACCTCGCGGGGCGCTGCCGCGGGCCGGGCAGCCGGAGGCGCCAGCCGGGCGCGCAGCGCGTCCAGGGCGGCGGCGGAAGCGATGCGCGCCGTGGTTTTCCGCTTCATGCCGTCTCCTTTGCGGATGCGTCCTTGGCCGCGCGGCAGGCCTCGAGCAGCGCGCCGATCTTTGCCGGCTTGACTCGCTGGTGCAGCTCGTCGTTGATCATCACCGCCGGCGCCATGCCGCAGGCGCCGAAGCATCGCCCGACCTCCAGGGAGAACTGGCGGTCCGGCGTGGTCTCACCGACATCGATCCCCAGGCGGCGCTTGAGCGCCTGCAGCACCTCGTTGCCGCCGCGCACATAGCAGGCGGTGCCGAGACAGACGCGAACCAGGTACTTGCCGCGCGGCACGGTCGAGAAGAACGAGTAGAAGCTCACGACGCCCGCGACTTCGCTCAGCGGCTTGTCGAACGCCTCGGCCACGCGGCACAGGGCCGGCCCGGGCAGGTAGCCGTAGATGGCCTGGATGGTCTGCAGCGCCGGAATGAGTCCGCCCGGCTTCTTGCGGTAGTCGGCCAGCACCGCCTCCAGGCGTGCGGCCAGTTCAGCCTCGGACGGCGCGCCCTTGCGGGCACACGTGCAGGTGCGTTTCCCGGACATGGCGACGACCCTCCGTTCCCGCGGCGGCGGGATGTCGTGCGGCGATGAACGCCGCATCGCAGAACTACAGCGACCCCTCGATATATTTCTGCAGGCTCTGAATCATGGCCTGGTGCGAGCCGATCGTAAACTTCACGACATCGCCGATGGAGATCAGGCCGGCCAGCTTCTTGCCTTCCATGACCGGCAGGTGGCGGTGCCGGCCGCTGGTCATCAGGCTCATGCAGTCGTCCACCGTGTGCGCCAGGGTCACCACGCTCATTTTCGCGACCGGCGTCATCTTGTCCTTCACCCGGGTGGTGCGCATCGGCTCGCCAATTGCCACGGTCTTCCACATGCAGTCGCGCTCCGTGATGATGCCGCACAACCGGTCGCTCCGGCCCACCACGGCCAGGCACCCCAGCTTGCGCTCGCTCATGCGCTTGATGGCATCGAGGATGGTTGCGTCAGGGGCGATGCACTCGACCGCACTGCCCTTTACACGCAGGATGTCATTGACGGTTGCATTCATGGTAGGCCTCCGGAGACGTGGATACGACATGCGTTGCAGACACAGTGATATGCGAGCAGGATACATCTTGGCCAGTATTCACCGCAAGGGTACAATATCGGCATGCAACCCAGTGGATTCCAAGCCCGGTTTTCGTGGGGGTCTCCCCTGCTCACCCTCCTGCTGCTCGCGCTGCTGGCGGCGCTGCTCCTGCGCGTGACCCACCGTGGCGCAGCCACAGGTGCCTCACGCCTGGCGGCGCCCCGGGAAGCGCCGGCCGCGGTGCCGCAGGCGAATCGTGCCGGTCCGGACAAACTGTGCACGGAGGAAAACAACCAGATCGGCATCTACCGGCGCGTCTCGCCGTCCGTGGTCTCCGTGGCCAACAAGGCGCTGGTGCGTGCCGGCTTCTTCGGGTTCCAGGTCTACGAGGTTCCCCAGGGCGCCGGCTCCGGGCTGGTCTGGGACCGGGAGGGGCACATCATCAGCAACTACCACGTCATCCACGAGGCCGATGCGCTCACGGTCACGCTGCCGGACGGCAAGTCCTTTGATGCGCGCGTGGTCGGCGTGGCGCCGGACTACGACCTGGCGGTGCTCCAGATCGATGCGCCCGGGGCGCTGCTCCAGCCCATCCTGCCCGGCACGTCGCGCAACCTGCAGGTCGGGCAGAATGTGCTCGCCATCGGCAACCCGTTCGGCCTGGACACCTCGCTGAGCAAGGGGATCATCAGCGCCCTGGGCCGCTCCATCAGCGCCATGACCGGGCAGAAAATACACGATGTGATCCAGACCGACGCGGCGATCAACCCGGGCAATTCAGGCGGGCCGCTGCTCGACTCGTCGGGCCGCCTGATCGGCGTCAGCACGGCCATCCTGAGTCCGAGCGGGGCCTATGCCGGCGTCGGCTTCGCCGTGCCGGTCGACACCGTGTCGCGGGTCGTGCCGCAGCTGATTGAGAAGGGCCATGTCAGCCGCGCCGGCCTCGGCGTGCAGCTGCTGCCCGACCCTGTCACACAGCGCGTGGGCGTCACCGGCGTGGGCATCTTCGCGGCGCCGCCCGGGTCCTTCGCCGCCGCGGCGGGTGTCGAAGGAATCACGCGCACGCGCTCCGGCGACCTCGTGCTCGGCGATGTGGTCACCGCAATTGACGGGCATCCCGTGACCTGCATCGATGACCTGCGCACCCGGCTCGAGAAATACAAGCCCGGCGAAACCGCCGAGGTGCGCCTGGAGCGCAACGGCCGGAAGCGCGCGGCCGGCATCCGGCTGACGGAAGAGCAGTAACCGGCGGCTCCGCCGCCGGTTTCATCGAAACAGCGGAAGCCGACCCCCATGCCGCCCTGCCCCAATTCACCGATGATTCGGTGAACAGTGGCACATGGTTGCCGTCAAGATATCAGATCGCCTGCCCATAAACGTTCGAGAAAGAGTTGCCACGGCCACACCTGTATGCCGTCTGCCAGGTTACGCGGCTCCCGCTCCATGCAAACCACGATGGCCTGTTTGACCGGTTGCTCCTCGCGCAGTGCGCGCAACCCCAGCCCGTCGCCTGCATGAACGCGCGCCGATCCCTTGAACTCCACGGCGATCGCCATGTCCCCCACGACAACATCCACCTCCAGACCCGAGGCGGTCCGCCAGTAGCTTACGTCCAACTCCGGCGCCACATAAGCACGGTACGCCATCAGTTCCATCAGCAGATAGTGCTCGAAGGACTTGCCAAACTCGGGGGTTCCGGCGCGCGGTGTCCGGCGGGCGAGGTAGTTGGACACACCCACATCGAACAGATAAAACTTTTCGGTTTCGATGAGACGCCGGTTCTTGACGCGCCGCCACGGCGCCAGCCGGAACCCCAGCAGGGTTTCCTCCAGAATTTCGAAGTAGCCGCGCACAACTTTTGCGCTGACGCCGCTCTCCCGCGCCACATTGGTGTAGTTCAGCAGTTCCCCGTTGGTCAAAGCCGCCACGCGCAAAAACTCGGCAAAAGAGGGAATGCTGCGGATGCGCGCCTCAGCGGCGATCTCCTCGCGCAGGTAGTCGCCCACATAGGCCCGCAGTTCCGGGATGGGGTCTGGCGCCAGAAAGTGCGGCGGCAGCAATCCGGAGAGCATGACCTGCTCGATGTCAAAACCCTCCGTTTCCCGATACACAAGGGGGTGCATGGCAAACCGCCAGGCGCGACCACCCAGCAAATTGGCATGGCTGCGGCGCAGCTTGCGCGCGCTGGAACCGGTCATGAGAAACGACGCCGGACTGTTCTCGATCAACCAATGGACCTCGTTGAGCAGGTCCGGCGCCATCTGAATCTCGTCGATCAGGATCAGGCCGCGGTGCTGGCCGAAACGCTCCCGCAGCAGCGCGGGCCGGGAGGCGTATTCGGCAAAGACGTCCGACTGCAGCAGATCCACGAGGCGCGCATCGGGGAATGAACGACGCAGCCAAAAAGACTTGCCGGTTTTGCGCGGTCCCCAGAGGAACGCGGACTTGCCGGCAGGCAGTTTGAGTTGCAAAACACGCTCTATGATGCGCTTCATGAGGAAAGAATATCAGGATAATCTGCCCCGTCAAGGCTGTTTGTCAGCGCCCCCTAGGAATCTGTCGGATTTAGGCTTTGGATCGATCCGGCACCTTCTGCCGACAGGTTCCTAGTTGTGCAACCCGCTGCCCGCGGGTTGCGAAAACTCAATTACATACAGAAAGATTGTTCCGGCAGCTCTTTTGGCTGCGTATTACACTGTTGTCGGAAAGAGAAAGACAAAGGGAAACGGATAAAATCGGGGTCGGGGTCGGTATCGG
>JBAWXQ010000035.1:0-18524 GCA_037144015.1 bacterium | reverse complement strand
GTCGAAAGCTACGATTTCGACGCCTGGGGGCGGTTGCTTTCTGTCATAGACGGCAGCGGGAATGCGCTGGGGTCTTCTGCAATCGGGAATCGCTACCTGTTCCATGGCCGCGAGTTCTCGTGGACAACCGGGCTCTACTATTTCCGGGCGCGTTGGTATGACCCGGTCACGGGCCGCTGGCTCTCACCTGATCCTATTGGCATCAACAAACACCCCACATCCCACCCGACCCAGAACCCCACATGAACATCGACAACCTCCTCGCCACCCTGAACGAAACCGCGCTGCGCGAGCACCTGGTCACGCACTGGGAAGCCGCGCTGTCGCAGCTGCCGCCGGACCGTCCCGATTTCCTGCGGCACGAGTCCATCCGCGCCGCATGGGAATACGGTTCGCACCCCCTGCCCCTTCCTGCTGACGTGCTGCGCATGGCCGACCGGATGGCCGCTGATCCGCCCCTGCGGCACCTGGCATGGTATGCCTACTGGCGCATCTTCGAGGCGCCGCGCGACAAGCTGCAGTTGCCGGAGGCGGTCACGCGCGACACCTGCCGCCAGGTCTCCGGGTTTCTCCTGAACTATCCGCGCGGCCACAGCGGCCGGCAGTGGCCCGCATCCATACTCGACTTGTCCACCCGCCTGGTGTATTTATATTTCAATCAACTTCGGTTAAGGAGACTCCCATGTCATTGATGCAGAACACCCCGGTTGTCAAACTCGGACTCGTCGGCGTCAGCCGCAACTGCTTCCCGGCGGAACTCACCCGCGCCCGCATGGCCAAGGTGGTGCAGGCCTGCAAGAAGGGCAAGGTCGAGATCATCCCCTGCGAAACCATCGTCGAAACCGAGAAGGACGCGCTCCAGGTGCTGGCCGAACTGCGCGCCAAGCAAGTCAACGCGCTCGCCATCTATCTCGGAAATTTCGGCCCGGAGGGGTCGATGACCATCCTGGCAAAGGAATTCGGCGGGCCGTTCATGCTCTGCGCCGCGGCCGAGGAGAGCGCCAACTCCCTGATCGACGGCCGGGGCGACGCCTACTGCGGCATGCTCAACGCCTCGCTGAACTGCGGCCTGCGCCGCCTGACCGCGCACATCCCCGATGTCCCGGTCGGCAACCCCGACCAGGTGGCCGGTATGCTCGCGCACTTCACCCGCGTGGCGCGCGTCGTGATCGGCGTAAAGAACCTGAAGGCCATCGCCTTTGGCCCGCGGCCGGAGGATTTCTACGCCTGCAACGCGCCGATCCAGCCGCTGTATGACCTCGGCGTGGAGGTGATGGAAAACTCCGAGCTCGACATGCTGCAGGTCTTCCAGCAGGCCGCCTCGAAAAAGAAGCGCATCGAGGAGACCATGTCCGAGATCACGCGCGAGGTCGGCGCCAAGTCCTTCAAGAATCCGCTCAAGCTGCAGCAGCTGGCCCAGTTCGAGGTGGCGCTGACCGACTTTGTCGCGGAGAACCTCGGCTCGCGCAAATTTGTCGTGCTGGCGGATAAGTGCTGGCCGGCGTTCGAAAAGTCCTTCGGCTTTGTGCCGTGCTACATCAACAGCCGCCTCACGGCCAAGGGGATCCCGGTCGCCTGCGAGGTGGACATCTACGGCGCCGTGTCGGAATACATGGCGCAGTGCGCCTCCCTCCTCCCGGTCACGCTGCTCGACGTGAACAACACGGTGCCGGACGACCTGAAGATCGCCGACCTGAAAGGCGCCACCCGCGAAGATCTGTTCATGGGGTTCCACTGCGGCAACACATCCAAGTGCAACCTCTGCGACGGGTGTCGCCTCAAGTACCAGCTCATCATGCACCGCCTGATGGAGCCGGGCAAGGAGCCGGACATCACCTGGGGCACACTGGAAGGAACGCTCAAGCCGGGCGACGCCATGGTCTTCCGCCTGCAGGCGAACGGCGACAACCATTTGCAGGCCTACATGGCCGAAGGGCAGATCCTCGACGCAGACCCGCGCTCGTTCGGCGGCATCGGCATTTTCGGCCTGCCGAACTTCGCCCGCTTCTACCGCCACGTGCTGATCGGCAAGCAGTTCCCGCACCACACCGCCGTGGCCTGGGCTCACGCGGGCCGCGTGCTGTTTGACGCGCTCCTGCTGCTGGGCGTGAAGGACATCTCCGTGCCGCGCCTGCCGGGCAACCTCTACCCGTCGGAAAATCCGTTCGGCACATAAAATCCGGCGCATAAAATCCGCGGGCGCGTCTTGCAAACCCGCGGATTTCATCTGCTAACCTGCTGCATGGCACGAGTGGCGACAGTCTCATACTTCCGAAAGTATGAGACTGGCAGACCCTGGCACCGCAATTCCACCGGGTCCTGTTCGTGCCCGTCAAGCCAAAAGGCAATGTTCATGGCCGCCTCCGGCCTGCACTCCCCAGGTGCAATCGCAACTGGTAGTCGGTTATAGTCACAGCATGGCTATTGTTTCCAGCCCAAACCCGCCGCTCTTCGACCTGGCCCAACCGCCCCTGGCTGAAGCCTTCGCCGTGGTTCGCGCCCTGCATGGTGCCGGACACCAGGCGCTGTTTGCCGGCGGCTGCGTGCGCGATGCGCTGCTGGGACGCGCCGTCAAGGACATCGACATTGCCACCCGCGCCACGCCGGAGGAGGTCGAGCGCCTCTTTCCCGGCGCGACGGTCGCCGTGGGCAAAGCCTTCGGCGTGATCGTGGTGCTGCGCGGCACACAATCTTTTGAAGTCGCCACCTTCCGCGCAGACGGCAACTATACCGATGGCCGCCGCCCGGATGACATCCGCTTTACCGACGCTGCCGAAGATGCCCGCCGCCGTGATTTCACGATCAACGGGCTCTTCTACGACCCCGTGTCGTCCCAGGTGCTCGACTTCGTCAACGGCCGCGAAGACCTCGCCGCCGGCCTCGTGCGCGCCATTGGCGATCCGGCCGCGCGCTTCCGCGAAGACCACCTGCGCCTGCTGCGCGCGGTGCGGTTCACGGCCGTGCTCGGCTTCCGCCTCGATCCGGCCACCGCCGCGGCCGCACGCGCTGCGGCGCCGCTGCTGGCGGATGTCAGCGCCGAGCGCATCGGCGTGGAGTTCACGCGCATGCTGTGCGAGGCGCGGCGCGCCTCGCAACTGCTGGAAATGCTGGAGAATCTGGGACTGCTGCAGATTTTCCTGCCCGAGGTGGCAGCGATGCAGGGCGTGGAGCAGCCGGCCGCCTACCACCCGGAAGGCGACGTCTGGACCCACACCTGCCTCATGCTGGATGCCATTCCCCTGCCCCGCGACCCGGCCCTTGCCTACGCGGCGCTGCTGCACGACGTCGGCAAGCCGTCCACGCTCGCACGGGGACCGGGCGATGTGCCGCGGTTTCCCAGCCACGCCCCCGTGGGCGCGGAAATGGCGCGGGGCATCCTACAGCGGCTCAAACGCCCGAACGAGCTGATCGACCCCGTCGTCATTGCCGTGGAACGCCACATGACATTCAGCGCCCTGCCGGACATGCGGCCCGCCAAGCTGCGACGATTCCTGGGAGCACCCACCTTCCCCCTGGAACTCGCACTGCACCTGCTCGATGTTGACCAAAGCCACGGCAAACGCGAAATCGCAGAGTTTGCAAAAAACAAACTCGCAGAGTTTGCTTCGGAGACCGTGCTGCCGCAGCCATGGGTCAGGGGGCGCGACCTGCTGGCGCTGGGGCTGCCGCCCGGGCCTGCCGTGGGCCAGTGGGTCACCCGCGCCTACGACGCCCAGCTCGAAGGGCGCTTCCCGGACCGGAACGCGCTGCTGGCGTGGGTGAAGCAGGAGCTGCCGGCCGGAAACTAGTGAAAGGACGCCTGTAAATACAGATGATTTGATGATGTCGAATCCGACCCCGAATGGGTTCCGGTGGACGATGACGGCGACGAGTACGGCGCACGAGGAGAGAATACAAAACAATCGTCTTCCGCGCGCTGAAGGCCCCAAATCTACGGCTAAGAACGACCGGCCTCTTCGCAAACCTGCCTTGATCACAACGCCCGCCTGGCGTCGCGGAACATCTCGCAGGTGCGCATGCACCTTCCTGACCTCATTGAGGGCGTGGCGCAGAATCACGAACCCATTGTGGTCATGCGTTACGGCGCGCCGATGGCCATGATCGTGCCGATCACGCAGGGGCGGAACGAGCAAACGCGCTACCCGTTACGCGGCCAACCCATCGCGATGACGAAAGACTTCGACGCCCCCATGCCTGATCTATGGAGCGCCCTGGGTGTTGCGGAGAAACGAGCCAGGTACGGCAAACGAAAGGCAGCCGTTGACGGGTCCGGCCATCCAACGTAGTATGTATTCATTGCGACTGGATCGCAAGACAGACGTCATCCTCCGCGAATTACGAGGCGATGCGTGATCACCGCCATCGACACCAGCGTGTTGATCGATGTGTTCGGCAACGACCCTTCGTTCGGGCGCTCGTCGGCGGACGCGATGCGTGAATGCCTGCGCACCGGCACGTTGATCGCATGTGACATCGTCTGGGCCGAGACACGGGGCATTTTCCCTGACGCCTCATGGCCGATTTCATGATTAACGCACATGCACTGCGGCAAGCGGATCAATTGCTCACGCGCGACCGCGGATACTATCGCACCTGTTTTACAGGGCTGAAAATCGTCAACCTGGGCTCGCTCAGCTAAATTCATAATCATGCAGCTTACCATCCAATCCGGCCGCCCGCTCCGCGGCGAAGTCGTTTTGCCGGGCGACAAGTCGCTCTCGCACCGGGCCGCTCTCTTTGCCGCCCTGGCCGGGGGCGAGAGCGTCGTGGACCGCTTTCTCGTCTCCGGCGTCACGCGCGCCATGCTGGATGCGCTGACCGCGCTGGGCGTGGCGTGGCAGGTGAAGGAGCAGCGCCTCACGGTCTGCGGCACCGGCCTCAACGGCCTGCGCACCCCCGCCGCGCCCATCGACTGCCGCAACTCCGCCACCACGATCCGCCTGCTCGCCGGCGCCGTGGCCGCCGCCGGCCTCGACGCCACGCTCGACGGGTCTGCCGGGCTCCGCCGCCGCCCCATGAACCGCATCGCAGAACCGCTGCGCCGGATGGGCGTCGAGCTTTCCACGGCTGCCCATGCGGGCGCTCCCTTGCACCTGCACGGCCGCCTCCCGGATCAGCCCCTCCGCGCCATGGACTACACCCTGCCGGTCGCCAGCGCACAGGTGAAGTCCTGCCTGCTCCTGGCCGCACTCGGCGCAGATGCCCCGGTGACCATCCGGGAGCCGGGCCCGTCCCGCGACCACACCGAGCGCATGCTGCGCGCCATGGGCGTGCGCGTGGAAGCATCTCCGCAACATGCCGTGACCCTCCACCCGCCGACCGCACCGCTCCAGCCGCTGCGCCTGCAGCTGGCCGGCGACATCTCGGCCGCCGCCTTCCTGATCGTGGCCGCGCTGATCACGCCCGGATCGGAGATCCTGATCCGCGACGTCGGCCTGAACCCGACCCGCACCGGCATTCTCGATGCGCTGCGCGCCATGGGCGCCGACATCTGCGAAAGCAACCTGCGCGAATGGTCCGGCGAGCCCGTGGGCGACCTGACTGTGCGCCACAGCCCGCTCCACGCCACAGCCGTATCCGGCGACCTGGTCGTACGCATGATCGACGAGTTTCCCGTGTTTGCCGTGGCCGCCGCGCTGGCCGACGGTACCACCGAGGTGCGCGAGGCTTCCGAGCTGCGCCACAAAGAGAGCGACCGCATCAGCGCCGTGGCCCATGAACTCCGCGCCATCGGCGTGGCCATCGAGCCGCTGCCCGACGGCTTCCGCATCACCGGCGGCAGCGTGGCAGGTGGCGTGGTGAACCCGCATGGCGACCACCGCATCGCCATGTCGTGCGCCGTGGCCGGGCTGGTGGCCGGGCAGCCGGTGGTGATTCCCGGCGCCGAGATCATGAACGAATCGTTCCCCGCATTTTGCGAAACCCTGACGGCTTTAGGGGCACGTGTAATGCAGAATTCAGGAGTCAGGAGTCAGTAGTCAGAAGTCAGAAGTCATGTATGTTGGAGCATTCCAGTGGAAGGACACAGAGGCCACAGAGAAAGAAAGAGAGCACAGAGATCCATTCATGCTGCCGCAGCCGACGCAACCTTCAGCCTTCAGCCTTCAGCCTTGCTCTGTGGTCTCTGTTTTCTCTGTGCTCTCGGTGTGCTAGAGTTGTGCAATGGTTGGGTTGCGGGCTGACGCCCGCCTGATGTCAGTACGTACGAACAATATGTGTCAAACGGAAGTCAGGACGAGACACCTCGTTTCAACAACCAAGGACCATCCACATGAGCCTCCGTTTCCTCACCGCCGGCGAATCGCACGGACCCGCACTGACGGCCATTCTGGAAGGGCTGCCGGCGGGGCTGCCGGTCACGCCGGCATTGATCGCCGCTGATCTTGGCCGGCGCCAGCGCGGTGCCGGTGCCGGCGTCCGCATGGCCATTGAGCAGGACGCGGCGCAGATCCTCGGCGGCGTGATGGAGGGGCGCACCACCGGCGCGCCGGTCTCGCTCCTGATTCCCAACAAGGACCACGCCAACTGGCAGGGAAAAGCCATTCCGCCGTTCACCATCCCCCGCCCCGGGCATGCCGATCTTTCCGCCGCCGTGAAGTACGGCTACGATGACCTGCGCCTCGCGCTGGAGCGTGCTTCGGCGCGCGAAACCGCGGCGCGCGTGGCCGTGGGCGCGCTCTGTCGCGCCTATCTGAGAACCTTCGGCATCGAAGTCGGCGGCTGGGTGACAGCCATCGGCGGCGTGACCGCAGACACGCGGCGCATGCTCCTGGAGAAGTGCATGGAGGCGGCGCGCGCCTCGGATGTGAACTGCCCCGACCCGGACGCGGCCGCCGCCATGCGCGCGGCGATCAACACGGCAGCCGAGCAGGGCGAAACTTTGGGCGGCGTGGTGGAGGTGGCCGCCACCGGCGTGCCGGTCGGGCTTGGCTCGCATGTGCACTGGGACCGCAAGCTCACCACGCGGCTCGGGGCGGCACTCATGGGCATTCCCGCCACCAAGGGCGTAGAGATCGGCGAAGCCTTTGCCAACACCGCGCTGTGCGGCTCGCAGGTGCAGGACCCCATCCGCCTGGAAGGCGACCGCCTGGTGCGCACCACCAACCGCTGCGGCGGCGTGGAGGGGGGCATTTCCAACGGCCAGCCGATCATCGTGCGGATTGCCATGAAGCCGATCCCGACCACGCGAAAGTCGCAATCCTCGGTTGACCTGGTGAGCGGCAGCGAAGTCGGGACCCGCTACGAGCGGTCGGATGTCTGCCCGGTGCCGCGCGCCGTGCCCGTGGCGGAGGCCATGGTGGCCTTCGTGCTGGCCGACGCGCTCCTGGAGAAGCTCGGAGGCGACAGCCTGGCCGAGCAGCTGCCGCGATTTGAGCAGCTGCGCAAGGCGGAGCGAAACGGGCTCAGCCTCACCGGTCAGCCGCACATCTTCTGGCCCTAGGAGACTGTCGGATTTAGTTTTACGGAGGCACAAATCGTCTGCCGACCAGGCTGCTAGCGGCTGCCGGGCAGCTCGGCGATGACCGTGCCCTGAAAATTTCCGGGGAGGCGGCAGACGCCGGCATCCCAGTCCAGCCAGGGCGCGCCGTTGACGGTCACGCTCTTGGGCTTGCCCGTGAACGGCCAGTGCAGCACCACGCCCTTGGGCGCATTGATCTTGCTGCGCTGCTCCACGCGGAGCTTGCCGTCCTGCACCACGGCGAGCAGGTTGACGGTGCCGAAGTAGGTGGGCATGTTCTCCAGCCGCACGCCGGCGCCCTCTGTCACCCACGACTCCGGCGCGCCGGCCAGGAGATAGAGGCGGTCGCCGCGCTCCACGAGCAGCAGGTTCCGGATGGCGGTGACCAGGTCGGCGCCGACCCACGTGTGGGGCATGTCGCCGATGTACTGCGCCAGGCGCGGCTTGCTCAGCACCACCTCGGCCAGGTGGTTCCACGCCGGCGGGTGGCGGCCGGCCATGAACTGCTGCAGCAGGGTCAGGGCGCGCGCCTTGGCGTTCAGCTGCACCAGCGAATTGAGATTGCGCGCCTCGTACGGCGTGTAGACGCCATCCCACCCCGGCTTGCTGCGTGAAATGATCTCTTCATAGTACTGCTCGTAGGTCGCATCCAGCGTTGGCTGCGGCAGCAGGTCCTGCTCTTCGCACGGGTAGAAGGCGACGCTGGTGGAGGTCGGGTCGCGGTCGCCGCGCTCGGCGCACCCGGGGATGAAGTTGATGGCCTTCTCCTGGATGGTCTGGTTGATCGAGGTCTGCACCGACGCCCGCAGCGCCGTGTACTGGCTGGCCGCCCACTCCGCCACGTCGCGTTTGCCCAGCTCCAGGGAGGCGGCGCGGCCGTCCTTCCACCCCTTCAGCGCGAACAGGTTGTCCCAGTAGCTGTGGACAGGCGTGGCGTATCCCTCGTGGCTGATCGAGGCCGGGAGCAGGCCGATGAACCGCGCGCGGGCCGGGTCGTCGGCCAGGTATTCCGGCCGCAGGGTGCGGTTGCGCAGGCGCTCCAGGCATTTCATCACGCGCAGCAGGGTGTCGTAGTGCCGCTGCAGGAACGCGCGGTCGCGGGTGAAGCGGTAGTACTCCATGACGGCAAAGATGTACTCGCCCTGGCTGTCGAACTCGTTGTTGCTGCCGATCCCCGTGTAGGGGGATCCGTCGTTGTCCAGGATCGGTGGCACAAGGCCATCGGAGCCGATGCGCGCCGCGTACCACTCGATAAAGTCGCGTGCCGCCTCGCTCTGCCCCATGCGCAGCAGGGCGCCGCAGATGAGCGCGCCGTCGCGCATCCAGACGCGCTTGTAGTTGCGCGGGCCCGGGTTCAGGGCCGGCCCGTCGCTGTTGATCAGGATGCAGCCGACCTGCGTGAAGAGCAGGTTCACCATGTCGCGGTCCGGCAGTTCCACGGTCACGCGGCCCAGGCGGGCCAGCCATTCGCGCCGGCGCTGCTCGCGCAGGCCATCGAACGACTCGGCCGGATCGAGGGGCTCCGCCGTCTGGCGATGGAGGTACTGCGTAAGCCCGGACAGGGTTTCGTGCAGCGGCATGGCCAGCAGGATTTTCCGCTGGCCGCCAGGCGGGATCTCCAGGCGGTAGCTGAGGGCGCCGGAGAGATAGTCGCCGCGGTTGGTCACCGCCTGCGCCGGAGGGAGAACCCCCAGCCGGATGTATTCGCCGATGTCCCCCTCGTTGAACGGACAGACGCCAAAGGCGTCGGGCCGCGTGAGCGCGTCGTACTGGTCATGGCCGTTTACGCGGATAATCATGCCGGCGGCGTTGGTCACGCTCTCCATTTCGCGGATCGGCGACAGCCCGCCGTGCTGCCATGCCGGGTTGATTTGGATGGGGCGGATCGCCAGCAGAAAATCGCCGGAGAGCACGTGGTCGGCGGCATTGGTGATCGTGTAGCAGGCGATGTTGACCGAGTTGGTCACGGTTCCCTGGATCAGGCTCTCCACGGTCAGCGTCAGCTCCGGCAGGCGCCAGGTGACGGACGGCATCGGCAGAAAGCTCTCCTCCAGTTCCTGCGTGACGCTGAGGGCATCGGCCGGCGTCAGCACCCTGCCGTTGACACGGATGAACGGCATGACCGTGTTGCCGCGGGACACCGGCTCGATCATGCCGTATTCATCCATCAGGCTTTCCTGCGTATCTCCGGGGAGGCCGACCACAGTCCAGTAGGTCTGCCGCCGGTGCAGCGTGTCCGGGTAGAGCCCGGCCTGCGCACGGGCGGCCGCTCGATGGTAGCGCATCAGGGGGGTGGCTTCCTGCGTGGGGCGCAGCAGGGTGATTTCGCGCACGGCCAGGCGCACGCCGGGCAGCGGTGCCGCCAGGGTCACGCGCACGTAGCGCGCGTTCATGCAGGCATCCGGCAGCGTCTCAAAGGCGCCGACCCCCTCGCGCGCGGCACCGACCTCGTTCCAGACTTTCTGGTCGGCCGAAACGGCCAGGTACGCCTGCACCGGCGGCACATCGCCCCACCCCACGCGCACGCCCGCCAGCGGCAGGTTGCGGCGCAGGTCCAGAATGATGCTCTGCGACTGCCCGCCGCCATCCAGCCAGGCCCGGTCCCAATCGCCGTTCCGGAACCAGAGGCCCGGGCAGTCCGGGTTGTCGACCAGCGGGGCATCCGCCACCTCGTGCAGGTTGACCTCCCACAGCGAATAGCCCCAGGCCGTCGCACGCATCTGGGCTGCCACCCGGATGTAGCGGGCCGCCACAGGCGCAAAGTAGATCTCCTCGGAACTGCCGCCGCCGTGCGCGGTCGTGTACACCGTGGTCCATTGCGACGTGCGCACCGCAGTCTGGATTTCGTACCCCTTGCCGTAGGCCTCCTCCCAGTGCAGGGTTACGCCGCAGATCGTCGAACAACTCCCCAGGTCGATCTGCAGCCACTGCGTGTCATCGGCCACGCTGCTCCAGCGCGTATCCATCTTGCCGTCGGTCGCCAGGCCGGCGTCGTATTCATCGCCGGCCACGCTCGACGCCGTCACGCGCCAGACGGTCTTGGGCGGCAGCGGCACCGTGGACACCGTGCCGGTTTCCGCCAGCGCCACGCTGGCCAGGCCGCAGGCCGCCGACAGCAGCAGCAACCGCAGCCCCGGAACACACGTGCGCATGTATGAAATTGTTTTCATTTGTAAAGCGAAGTCTAGATTTCCCGTGGCGGGAAATCTATCTTTATTTTGGGCGCGGGGCAGGACCGGGCGCATCTGCGATTTGGCTCGCATGGACGCCGAACCCGGTGGCCCGGGCGCTCCGCGCGCGGGCAGATGCCGGATATGCGCGAGGCCAGTGGCAGCCCGTGCGCGGAGCGCCCGGGCCACCTTTTCACGTAGCCACCGCAGGAAAATCCACCGCGCGTGCCGCATCAAGATTCTAAAATTGCCATATATTCCTAAATGATATATAGTCGCCTCTGTTTTATTACGCGAGAAATAATGAGCGCGAAAAGAACCACCCCCCTGCCGCGGATGTATGACTTCAGCATCCTGCGCGATTTTCGCAAGCGCGAGGGGTGGACCATTGCCAACCTTTCGTCCCGTACCGGGGTTTCGCCGGCGGTCATCTCCAAGCTGGAGCGCAACCAGACGTCCGCCGAGCTGTCCACGCTGTTCAGCCTCAGCCGGGCCTTTGGCATGAACGCCACGGACCTCCTGCTGCTGGCGGAGTCGCGCACCGCCCACCGCGCCGGCGAATCCAGCCACCGCTCCGGCGCGTTCACGTTCCGCGAGATCCACTACGGCAACATCCGCGCGCTGTTGGGCGAGGCCCGGACCGGCGGCCGGGTGTCCAACCCCGAGATTCACCAGGACGACTTGGAGGTCTGCTGGGTCTTGCGCGGGACCATCCGGGTGCGGCTCCCCCATGAGCACCCCACGCTCAAGGCCGGCGAATGCATCCAGTTCGACGCCATTCTCGAGCACACCTATGAAGTCGTCTCCGACTGCCAGATCCTGATCCTGCACCTGAAGAAGGGAAAGAGGTTCTAACATGATCCGAATCCACAAGACCCTCACGCCCTCCGGTCTCCGGAACAAGCTCTCCCGCTTCTGGGAGCTGTCGGGCGCCAAGGTGCAGCTGATCGAGCGTGACTACGACGAGGCCAACGGCGCGCCGGTGTTCACGCGGCAGGGGCGCTACACGTCGCGCGGCTGGACCGAGTGGACGCAGGGGTTTCAGTATGGCGCGGCGCTGATCCAGTACGACGCCACCGGGGAATCCGCCTTCCTGGACCTGGCCCGCGAGAAGACCGTGGGGCGCATGGCCCCGCACCTGACGCACTTCGGCGTGCATGATCACGGCTTTAACAACATCAGCACCTACGGCCACCTCCTGCGGCTGGCCCGGGAAGAGCGCTTCTCTGCCGCGCCATGGGAGACGGCCTACTACGAACTGGCGCTGAAGGTCTCGGGCGCGGTCCAGGCGCGCCGCTGGACCCCGCTGCGGGAGGGCGGCTACATCTACTCCTTCAACGGCCCGCACTCGCTGTTTGCCGACACCATCCGCTCCCTGCGCGCCCTGGCCGTGAGCCACAGGCTGGGGCACGCCCTGATGGAGGAAAACGACCGGAAGGTTTCGCTTCTGGATCGCCTGGTGCAGCATGCCGGGACCACCGCGCGCCACATCGTCTTCTACGGCGAGGGGCGCGACGCCTACGATGTCCGCGGCCGCGTGGCGCACGAGGCCATATTCAACCTGAACGACGGCGCCTTCCGCTGCCCCAGCTCCCAGCAAGGGTACTCGCCCTTCTCAACCTGGACGCGCGGACTGGCCTGGATTCTCTGCGGCTATGCCGAGCAGCTGGAGTTCCTGGCCACCTGCCGCCCGGACGAGCTGAAGCCCCTGGGCGGCCGCAAGGCCGTCGAGGCGATGTTCCTGAAGGCAGCCTGCGCCACCGCGGATTTCTACATTGAAAACACCCCGCAGGATGGCATCCCCTACTGGGACACCGGCGCACCCGGGCTTTGCCGCCTGGGCCGTTACCTGGACCGCCCCGCTGACCCCTTCAACGACCATGAGCCCGTGGACAGCTCCGCCGCCGCCATTGCCGCACAGGGGCTCCTGCGCCTGGGGCACTACCTGCTGCCCTCTGGCCACCCTTCGGCGAAATGCTACTGGCAGGCCGGACTGACCGTGCTCGACACGCTGCTCGACGAACCGTATCTCAGCAAAGCCGGCAGGCACCAGGGGCTGATCCTGCATTCGGTCTATCACCGGCCCAACGGATGGGATGCCATCCCCCGCGGCCGCAAGGTCCCCTGCGGCGAATCCTGCATGTGGGGCGACTACCATGCGCGCGAAGCCGCGCTCTACGTGCAGCGGATGCTTGACGGAAAACCCTATCTGACCTTCTTCTGAACCGCGCAGCAGGAGCCACGCCATGATCATCGCAGACTTGAACACGACCGAAGGACGGCGCTATCCGGCCCGCCGCCGCACGCAGAACCTCGTGGGCGGCCTGTCGCCCGTCCAGGCCACGAACTTCGCCGTCGGGTTTGTTACGCTCGACCCCGATGGCGGCCAGGTGCCGTGGCACAACCAGATCCAGGAGGAGGTCTACTTCATTCTCGAGGGGCGGGCCGAGATGTGCCTCGGGGCGGAGCGCCAGGTCCTGACATCCGGCCAGGCGGCCTACATTCCGGGCGGAGTTTTTCACCAGGTCACCAACCTCGGGTCCACGCCGCTGAAGATGATGTACATCTACGGCCCGGCCGGCGACGTGGCCCACTGGAAGCAGGAGCTGGCCGGAACCCTGCCGCGGGCCGGCGTGGAAGCGCCGCCCCTGCCGGCCGGCGCCCGGCCACAGTGCACGGAAAAGCCGGCTTCGTGAACGATTCACGGGGGACGGACGGAGAGACCATCGCGACGGATCAACAACGGAGGACAGCATGAGCGGAATCAAGACACATCGGGTCGGCATCATCATGAACGGGGTGACCGGGCGCATGGGCACCAACCAGCACCTGCTGCGCTCGATCTGCGCGATCATCCGGCAGGGCGGGGTCAAGCTCAGCGACTCCGAAATCATCATGCCCGACCCGATCCTGGTCGGCCGCAACCCGATCAAGCTGCAGCAGCTCGCCGCGCGGGCCGGCATCACCCGCGTGACCACCAACCTGGACGATGCCCTGGCCGACCCGGCCAACACCATTTACTTCGATGCGCAAACCACGGACCGCCGGGTCGAGGCCGTGAAGGCCGCCATCCGGGCCGGAAAGCACATCTACTGCGAAAAGCCCACGGCCGTGAAAACGGAGGATGCCCATGCCCTCTACGTTCTCGCCCGGAAGGCCGGCGTCAAGAACGGCGTGGTGCAGGACAAGCTGTGGCTGCCGGGCCTCCTGAAGCTCAAGGAGTTCATCCACCGCGGCTTCTTCGGCAAAATTCTCAGCGTGCGCGGCGAATTCGGCTACTGGGTGTTCGAGGGCGACACCATCCCGCTGCAGCGCCCGTCCTGGAACTACCGCCAGGAGGACGGCGGCGGCATGATCATTGACATGCTCTGCCACTGGCGCTATGTGCTCGACAACGTCTTCGGCGCCGTGCAGGCGGTTTCGTGCCGCGGCGCCACGCACATTGAAACGCGCTACGACGAGGCCGGCAAGCCGTACCGCTGCACGGCGGACGATGCCGCCTATGCCACCTTCGAGCTGGCGGGCGGCATCCTGGCCCAGTTCAACTCCTCGTGGTGCACGCGCGTGCGGCGCGACGACCTGCTGACCGTGCAGGTGGACGGCACCCTCGGCTCCGCCGTGGCCGGCCTGCGCGATGTGGTCATCCAGCCCTACGGCGCGACTCCCCGCGCCGTGTGGAACCCGGACATTCCCCAGCCGATCAACTTTCACGACAGCTGGCAGAAGGTCCCGGAGCAGCGCGAGTACGACAACGCCTTCAAGGTGCAGTGGGAGCTCTTCCTGCGCCACGTGGTCGCCAATGAGCCGTTCCCGTGGTCGCTGCTCGAAGGCGCCAAGGGCGTGCAGCTGGCGGAAAAAGGGCTTGAGTCATGGGCCAAGCGGGCCTGGGTCACGCTGCCGGAGCTGAAGTCATGAAAAAAGTCGCACTGGTGACAGGTGGCAGCCGCGGCATCGGCCTTGGCGTGGCGCGGGCGTTGGCCCTGGAGGGGTTTGACCTCGGCATCTGCGGCGTCCGGCCGGAGCCCGCGGCGCAGGATGCTGTCGCGGCGCTGCGGTCAACCGGCCGGGACGTCCGCTATGTCCAGGCCGATATCAGCATCCCGGCGGATCGCGCGCGCCTGCTGGAGGAGATGAAGCGCCATTTCGGGATGCTGAACGTCCTGGTCAACAACGCCGGCGTGGCGCCCCTGGAGCGGCGCGACATCCTGGAAGCCACGGAGGAGAGCTTCGAACGGCTCATCCGGATCAATCTGCAGGGGCCGTATTTTCTGACCCAGGCGGCGGCCAACTGGATGATCCGGCAGCAGAAGGCGGACCGCGCCTTTGCCGGCTGCATCATCAATATTTCCTCTATCTCCGCCACGGTGGCCTCGGTCAACCGCGGCGATTATTGCATCACCAAGGCGGGCATCAGCATGGCCACCCGGCTGTTCGCCGCGCGCCTCGGCGAATTCAACATCCCGGTCTATGAGATCCGGCCGGGCATCATCCAGACCGACATGACCGCCGCTGTGACCGCCAAGTACGACAAGCTGATCAGCGAGGGGCTCCTGCTCCAGAAGCGCTGGGGCACCCCCGATGACGTGGGCCGGGCCGCAGCCCTGCTGGCGCGCGGGGATCTGCCCTATTCCACCGGGCAGGTCATCATGGTTGATGGCGGCCACGCCGTGCAGCGGCTGTGACGCGGGAAAGCACGCATCAGCTGCCCCGCCCGTGAAACCGGCACCCTTACGGCCGGGGATGGGCCTTGACGCCCAGCGCCGCGAGACGGTCGCGATGGAGGCGCAGCCGCACCAGAAAATCGGCGTAGTTCTTCTTCTCCGCCTCCAGCCAGAGCACTTCAGCGAGGGCACAAATACGGGGAAACCCCATGTACTCAACCCGGTCCATGCCGGCCATATATTCGGTCCAAAGCTGCCCCTGACTCCCCAGAACATGGACGCGATGCTCAGGCTTCATGATCGCCGGGATGGGCTCGTAGGCGTAAACATGGTCCGTCGCGTTCATGCCGCCAATGGCCAGCGGCTCCTCCCTGACCGGGTGGGACTGGTAGTGATCGAAATAAGTCCACTCACAAGGCGCCATGACCACATCATGACGTTGTGCGGCCGCCGCAAGTCCGCCGGACTCCCCGCGCCAGCTCATCACCGCAGCGCCCTCAGCCAGCCCGCCCTCCAGAATCTCGTCCCAGCCGATCAGGCGCCGCCCGGCGGCGCTGATATGAGCATCCATTTGGCGGATAAACCAGCTCTGCAGTTCATCCTCGCTCGTGAGCCCGAGCTCCGCCATCCGCGTTTGCGCACGCGGGCACTCACTCCATTCATTTTTTGGCGCCTCGTCACCGCCAACGTGAATGAAACGTCCCGGAAAAAGGTCCATGACCTCTGAAAGCACATCTTTCATGAAGGAGACGGTGGCGTCCTCGACATTGAGCACGCTCTGGGAGATGCCCCAGTGGCAGCGAACCCGGGTCCGTGCCGTGACGTTCCCCAGCTCAGGATACGCCGTAATGGCCGCCACCATGTGGCCGGGCATGTCAATTTCCGGCACGAGCAGCATGTGGCGGCGCGACGCAAAGGCGACGATCTGCCGGATGTCGTCCTGCGTGTAATACCCGCCATACGGCGTGGCATCGTAGCGGCGCGGGCGCGCCGACTCATGCCCGAGCAGGGTGCACTCCCGCCGCGCACCCACCTGCGTGAGGAGCGGATACTTTTTGATCTCAATCCGCCAGCCCTGATCTTCCGTCAGGTGGAGGTGGCAGATGTTGAGCCGATGAAGCGCGAGGAGATCGATGAACCGGCAGACCTCCGCAACAGAGAAAAAGTGGCGCCCGACATCTAGATGCTGGCCACGCCAGCGAAACCGGGGGCGGTCTTCAATCTCCACGCCGGGCAGCGTCCAGTCGGCCGATTGCCGATCTGTGGCAAAAATGGCGGCAGGCAAAAGCTGTCGCAGGGCCTGAATGCCGCGCGCCAGGCCGCTGGCGTTGTCCGCCTCCAGCCGGGTCCCCAGCTCATTCACCCGGAGATGATAGCGCTCGCCGACAAAGCCGGCCGGATCGGGAACCGGCACCCCGGAGGCCTGGAGATGGATGGCCCCGTGATCACCCGGCACGACCGAAAACGGAAAACCGGTGGCGGGGCGGAGATACTCAGCCAGGAGCTCAGCCACCTCGCCTGCTCCGGCACCGGTCCAGCTGATCACACTCGCCTGGCTCAACGTCATCGAGCCTGAGGTGCGAATCAAAGATTGGGGCTGAGGAATGATTGCAATAGGGATCACCATGGCCTGCCTTTCCTGATTTTCCATTTCGCTTTTCTACAATATCCGCCCGCCGGCATGGCGTCAACGCACTCCTGCGCGGGCTGGTTCGGAGCGAGGCGATCAAGATGCGCTGCGTCTTCGTTTGTCCTCAGGTTCAAGGGCGCTTCCTGAAAGATCAGGATGCAGAATGCAAGCGCTTGCGTCCGGGTGCGCCGGTCAGGCATCATGTCGCTGACGCCCCAACCCGCGCAGGAGCCACGCATGAACTGCCGCCCGCCGCTGACACCCGACTGCATCGTGAAGATGGCCAGCGCCTTTTACGAATCCGCGACATTGTTCGCCGCCATTGAATCCGGCATTTTCGGCTGCCTGCAGGAGAAGGGAGGCGCCACCGCGGAGGAGGCTGCCGCCTGCTGCCAACTGTCGCCCCGCGGCGCACGCCTGCTGCTCGACGCCTGCACCGCGCTGGGGCTCCTGACCAAGGAGGCCGACCGCTATGCCAATTCCGCCGCAGCCGCCCGCACGCTGGTACCGGGCGCGCCGCAGGACCTCACCCGCGCCATCCGCTACAACCGCGATGTGTACCCGGCCTGGGGGCGCCTGCCAGAATTCGTGCGCACCGGACGTCCCGTTGAACCGCCGGCACTGCACCTCGGCGAAGACCCGGAGCGCACGCGCCGGTTCGTCCTCTCCATGCATGGCCGGGCCCTGGGGATTGGGCGCGCCGTGGTGCCGATGCTTGCCCTTTCCGGCTGCCATGCGCTGCTGGACCTCGCCGGCGGCCCCGGCACCTATGCCGTGCTCATGGCGCAGGCAAACCCCGGCCTCCGCTGCACCGTGATGGATCTCCCGCCGGTGGCGCACGTGGCGGCAGAACTGATCGCGCAGGCCGGCATGTCCGACCGCGTGCAGACGCTGCCCGGCGACTACCACACGTCGCCTTTCCCCGGCGGCATGGATGCCGTCACCATTTTTGGCGCGCTGCACCAGGAGTCTCCCGACGCCATCCGCGACATTCTCGCACGTGCCCACGCTGCGCTGCGCCCCGGCGGGCGGATCTACATCCTCGACCTGATGACCGACGCCACGCACACGCAGCCCGTGTTCTCCGCGCTCTTCGCCGTCAACATGGCCCTGACAACCGACAACGGCTGGGTCTTTTCCGACGAGGAGCTCCGCGGCTGGCTCACCGGGGCCGGCTTCACCAACTGCACGATCAACCCCGTCCCGCCACCCATGCCGCACGGATTGGCTTCAGCGAGAAAGCCCCCAATCCTTCCTTGAACTCCGCCACCCACGCGACTACTATGTGACGACTTCTCGCGCTTGTAGCTCAATTGGATAGAGCGTCGGCCTCCGAAGCCGAAGGTTGCTGGTTCAATCCCAGTCAGGCGCACCAGTCAAAACAGCCAAAAATATAGCGATATTGGCCGGTTTTAGACACTTTTTCCCCTCAAGCCATGGCAACCCGTTTCGCCTCTGGCGGTTCATTTACACCCCAAAAGGTGCCAGCTAGTACAACAGAAAACAACAGGCGGGGCAACTTTCGGCCCAGCCTTCGGCCTAGCTTGTATGGCAAGTGCTCCCTACCGGCTTTCCCGGAGGGCCTTGTTCAGCTTTGTCCTGAC
>JBAWXQ010000034.1:0-19225 GCA_037144015.1 bacterium | reverse complement strand
GGACGCGGACGAGGATTCGGACCATGAGTCCGCCGCCGGCCAGGATGACGACGACGAGCGCTAGGAGACTGTCGGATTTAGGCCTCGGATCGGTCCAGGGCTTTCTGCCGACAGTCTCCTAGTTGTGCAACCCGCTGCCCGCGGGTTGCGAAAACTCAATTACAGACAGAAAGATTGTTCCGGCTGCCCTTTTGGTTGCGTATTACGCTGGTTTCCGGCGCTTGGCGGTTGCGTCCCCCAAACTAGCAGCTTGGCCGGCACAAAACTTGTGAAGGTGCGGCGCTAAATCCGACAAGCTGCTAGGAGACGGTCGGGTTGGGCTGAAGAAGATATGACATGACAGCCAAAGACAGAATTCTGGCCGCGCTGCACGGGAAAGAGGTGGACCGCATTCCGTTTAGCCCGTTCCTGGCGTATGTCTGGGAGCATTTTCCGCAGGACATTCGGGATCGGGGGCAGCTTGCCTTTCATCAGCGCATCGGTGCAGATCCCTTATGGCGCGGCGCCCCCTGTCCGGTCAAGGCATGCCCTCCCGCGGAAATGGTGTGCCGGACCACGGAAGTCAACGGCCGGACGGAGGTGTCGATCCACACGCCCGCGGGGGACTTGCGCCAGGCATGGGTCAGAAGCGAGAGCGGCAATACAAGCTTTCTGGTTGAGCATCCCCTGAAGAGCGAGGCTGACTATCGCATTCAGTTGTGGATCGAGGAGAACACCGCGATGGCAGAAGACCCTTCTTCTGTGAGCGCGCACTTTGCCGGGGACGGGAGAGAAGGATTGTCGTTGGGCATGCTGATCCCGCGGGGAAAGTCGGCCTTTCAGTCGCTGGTGGAGCACCTGGCCGGCACGGAGGAGCTGACCTACGCGCTCGCGGACTTTCCTGCAACGGTTGTGGCGCTCTGGCACGCGATGGTGGCCAAAGACCTGGAGGCGGTGCGCCTCGCCATGCGGTCGCCTTACACCCACTTCACCACGTGGGAGGACTCCAGCACGCAGAACTATTCGCCGGCGCAGTACGATGCCTACATCGGTTCGGAAATCGGCGAGTGGTGCCGGGTCTTGTCGGCTGGCGGCAAGAACTATGTGCAGCATGCCTGCGGCCATGTGGCTTCGCTGGTCGGCCGGATGAAGGCACATGGCGTCCTGGCCGTGGAGAGCCTTTCGCCGCCGCCCACGGGGAACATCACGGTTCGGGATGCGAGAAGAGCCATCGGCCCATCCGTGGGTATCATCGGAGGGATCGAGCCCACGCAGTTCCTCCGGCTGTCAGAGGGAGACCTGGCTCGCTACGTGGAAACTGTTTTCGAGGAGGCGGCCGGCGGCCCGTTTGTCCTGGCGAATTCGGACTCATGCCCGCCCGGCGTTACCCTTGCCAAGTTTGAACTTGTGGCCAGCATTGCGAGAGCGCGAAGAGCCTGAAGCCCGGCACGCCGCGGCTGACGACTTTGCGTTCCGCCCGGAGCCATCATGCGAATCTGCCTTGCCCAGATGGATGTGCAGGCCGGCTATCCCGAGGCCAATGCCGCCCGGATGCTCGGCTTCATCGCGCGCGCCCGCGCGGCCGGATGCGCCCTGGTGGTCTTCCCCGAGCTTGCCATCCCCGGCTACTTTGTGGGCGACGAGTGGGACCGCCCCTCCTTCCTGCGCGCCTGCGAGGCGGCCGGCGAGCAGATCCGCGCGGCCAGCAGCGGCATCGCCGTGGCCTTCGGCAACGTCGGCGTGGACTGGCAGCGGCGCAATGAGGACGGCCGCGTCCGGCGCTACAACGCCTTCTTCCTGGCCAGCGACGGGAAGTTCCTTCCTTCCTGCGGCGGGCGCTATCCGTTTGCCATCAAGACGCTGTCGCCCAACTACCGCATCTTCGAGGAAAGCCGCTACTTCCATGACGCGCGCAAGCTGGCGCTGGAGCTGCAGGTGCCGGTGGCGGAGCTGCTGACCCCCTTTATGCTCGACGGCGTGGCCGTCGGCGGCATGATCTGCGAAGACGTCTGGGACTCGGACTACAGCCTCTCGCCGGCCGGGCTGCTCACGCAGGCCGGCGCGCGCCTGCTCCTGACCATCAGCGCCTCGCCGTTCACCTGGAACAAGCAGCACAAGCGCCTGCGCGTGCTCTCCGCCCTGGCCGGCCGCCTGCGACTGCCGATCGCGTACGTCAACTACTCCGGCGTGCAGAACAACGGCAAGAACGTTTTCACCTTTGATGGCGGCTCGGGCGTCTTCGATGCCCGGGGCGGGGTCGCCGGCAGCCTCGTGCGCTTTGGCGAAGACGCCTGCATTGTGGAAATCGACCCGTCCGGCAACGTGATCGGCAGCCAGCCGATCGCGTTGCGGGAAGATGATGCCGCGGTGACAACCGAGGCACTGCTGTATGGCTCGGGCCGCTTCCTGGCCGACCGCAGGATCAGCCGCATCGTGGTCGGCATCTCCGGCGGCATCGACTCGGCCGTGGTGTCCGCCCTGCATGCGCGGCTGGTGCCGCCGGAGAATCTGCTGCTGGTAAACCTGCCCGCGCGCTTTAACTCCGGCACCACGCGCAGCCTGGCCCGCGACGTGGCGCGCAACCTCGGGTGCCTCTACGCCGAGGTCCCGATCGACGACGCCGTGGACCTGACGCGCCGGCAGCTGGACGGGTTTGTGGCGCGCGATCCGGCCGGCCGTGAGTACAAGCTGAACGTCACCGGCCCGGTGCTGGAGAACGTCCAGGCGCGCGACCGCGGCGCACGCGTGCTGGCCGCCGTGGCCGCGGCCTTTGGCGGCGCCTTCACCTGCAACGCCAACAAGACCGAGATGGCCACAGGCTACGGCACCATGTACGGCGACATCGCCGGCTACCTTGCGCCGATCGGCGATCTCTGGAAGGGGCAGGTGTATGACGTGGCGCGCTGCCTGAATCAACAGGTCTTCCAGCGCGAGGTGATTCCACACGGCATTTTTACCGTAACGCCCTCTGCCGAACTGAGCAAGGATCAGGCCGTGGACGAGGGAAAGGGAGACCCGTTTGTCTACCCATACCACGACGCCCTGCTGCGCGCCTGGGTCGAGCGCTGGGAACGGCCCTCCCCGGAGGAAATCCTGGAGTGGTACATGGACAGTACGCTTGCCAAACAAATCGGCTATGAAGGCGAGATAATCAGTATCTTCCCAACGCCGGTAGCCTTCATAGCCGATTTGGAGCGCTGCTGGAACCTCTACCAGGGACTGGCCGTGGCCAAGCGCATCCAGGCGCCGCCCGTGCTCGTGGTCAGCCGCCGCGCCTTCGGCTTCGACCACCGCGAGGCCCAGCTCGGCCCGCGCTACACGCCCAGGTATCAGGAGCTGCGCCAGCAGTGCCTCGCACGTGCGTAGGACACAGAGGGCACAGAGGAAGATGCAGAGCGCACAGAGAGAAATGCCTGGCTGCGGCCGGCGAGCCAGCCGCAGCAGCATGAATTTCTCTCTGTGCTCCCTTTCTTTCTCTGTGACCTCTGTGTCCCTCCCACTTGTTGGAAGCTCTCGATACACGCAAAACGTGCATGTTGACCGGAAAGGCTAATAAATGAGCATCATCAGCATGACCGGCTTTGGCCGCGGCGAGGCACAGGGGCAGGGGATCAAGGTGGTGGCGGAGCTCGGTTCCGTCAACCGCAAGCAGTTCGACTGCCACGTCAACCTGCCGCGCGAACTGGCGGCCTGCGAGGGCAAGGTTCAGGCCCTGGTGCACGTCGCCATCCGGCGCGGGCACATCAAGGGGTCGGTCGAAATCACGCGCGCCAAGGGCGGCGGCAGCGCTGTGCAGATTGACATGGATCTGGCCCGGGCGCGACTGGACGCCCTGCGGCTGGCGGCGCGCACGCTCAAGCTGCCGGATGACCTGAGCGCCAGCCGCATCCTCGATTGGCCCGGGGTGGTGCGCGCGGAGGCGCTGGCGCTGGACCCCGAGACTGCCTGGCCGCTGGTGGAACGCGCCGTAGCGCAGGCTCTCGAAAATCTGACCGCCATGCGGTTGCGCGAAGGCAGGGCTCTGGCAAGGGATCTGGCCGCGCGCCTGGCCCGCCTGCGCAAGGAGATTGCGGCCATCCGGAAGTTCGCCCCTGCGGTGGTGGCGGGCTACCGCAAAATGCTGGCCGACCGCATTGCCGCGGCGAACCACGGCCTGACGCTCGACGACGCCGTGCTGGCGCGCGAGCTGGCGCTCTTTGCCGACCGCTGCGACATCAGCGAGGAGCTGACGCGACTGGAGAGCCATTTTGCACAGGCCGACCAGCTCCTGGCCGGTGCGGCATCGTGCGGCCGGACCATGGATTTCCTGTGCCAGGAGTTTTTCCGCGAAATCAACACCATCGGCTCCAAGGCCAACGATGCGGAGATCACGCGACGGGTGGTGGGGTGCAAGGCGGAGTTGGAGGCCATCCGCGAGCAGGTGCAGAACGTGGAGTAGATGGGGCCCGGCAGAATCGCGCTGCGGGGCAGCGATCCCACCCAGCTGACCGGCCTGCGAATTGTAGGAGCGCGGCCCCGCCGCGCGAGTGAGTTGAGGCCGTGGGCCTGCTTGCCAAGCCGAACGCCGTTTGCTTTACTAGCAGCTTGTCGGACTTAGCCTCAGCTCTTCACAAACTTTGTGCCGGCCAAGCTGCTAGTTCGTGGGACGCAACCGCCAAGCACTGGCCGTTCCTTCACCTGGGGAGATGACTGTTGAAACCGCTGCTGATTGTTATTTCCGCCCCATCCGGAGCCGGCAAGACCACGCTCTGTGAGCGGCTTTTGCAGGACTACCCGGAGATCACCTACTCGATCTCCTGCACGACCCGCGAGCCGCGCGGCGCCGAGGAGGACGGCGAGGACTACTATTTCCTCACCAAGGCCGATTTTGCGCGGCACGTGGCCGCCGGCGATTTCATGGAGCATGCGCGGGTGCACGGGTTTGAATACGGCACGCTCAAGGAGCCGGTCTGCGCGGCCATGGCCGAGGGGCAGTGCGTGCTGATGGACATCGACGTGGCGGGCGCGGCCCAGATCCGCGCCTACGTTTCCAGGCTGCCTCCCGCAGACCCGATGCGCGCCGGGTTCATCGACATCTTTGTCCGCCCGCCGTCAATCGATGCGCTACGCATGCGGCTGGAGTCCCGCGGCGAGGACGACGAGGCCACTATCGCGCGGCGCCTGCGCAATGCCGACAAGGAGATGGAGCGGGCCGGCGAGTTCCGGTACCACGTGCTGAATGAGGACCTCGAGATTGCCTACCGGGAGCTGTGCGGGATTGTGGAAATTTGCAGCGGGATGCGATAGCCAGGCGCCAGGATTGACCTCCGACCCCTGACGCCTGACGCCTGCCCCCTGATGCCTGGAGCAAAAGCATGAGCACCAAGATATCACCTGAGATCGTCCTCGGCATCACCGGGTCCATCGCGGCCTACAAGTCGGCGGAGCTCGTGCGGCTCATGGTCAAGGCCGGATGGGGCGTCTCTGTGATCATGACCCGGGGCGCGGTTCGGTTTGTCGCCCCCCTCACATTCAAGACGCTTTCGCGCCGGCCGGTGACGGTGGACATGTTCGACGAGCCCGAGGAGTGGGTGCCCGGGCACATCTCCATGGCCGAGCGCGCCGCCGTGATGGTCGTGGCGCCCTGCACCGCCAACGTGATCGCCAAGCTGGCAAACGGCCTGGCCGACGACATGCTCTCGGCCACGGCCCTGGCCTGCCCGGCGCCGCTGGTTGTGGCACCGGCCATGAACTGCCGCATGTGGGACCACCCGGCCACCCGGGCCAACGTGGCCACGCTGCGGAAGCGTGGCACGGCGTTCGTGGATGTGGGCGAGGGGAGCCTGGCGTGCGGCTGCGAAGGCCGCGGCCGCATGGCGGAGCCGGCGCAAATCATGAAGGCGATTGAAGGGGTGCTGCGCCGGAGATGACAGCCGAAGCATCCTTCGGCCACATCTTCGCGGGAGTCGCACGACGCCCGCTGTCGCGCGCCGCAGCGCGCCGCCGTTGGCCCGTATTAACCGTCTCGCCTGCCGGCTGCTGAGCTGCTATTCTGTTTGTTCACCCGCGATGTGTTGTCTTGCAACATCTCACGCAAGGAGAGGCTTTATGAAGATCTGCGCCCGCATGATGGCTGTTTTGCTGCTGACCGCAACCACCGCGTGTGCCGCGGAACCGGACAAGTCTGTCACATGGCTGGATGACATGAGCGCGGCCAAGGCCGAGGCCCGGAAGAGCGGCAAGGCCATCCTGGCGGACTTCACCGGCTCGGACTGGTGCGGTTGGTGCATCAAGCTCGACAAGGAGGTCTTCAGCCAGAAGGCCTTCCTGGACTATGCCAGCAGCAGCCTGGTTCTGTTCAAGGCGGATTACCCGAGGAAGACGAAACTGTCGGCCGCTGTCGTGAAGCAGAACAAGGCGCTGCTGATCACGTATCGGGTGGAGGGCTTTCCAACCGTGCTGCTCCTGGATGCGGAAGGCGCGGTGCTGGCGCAAACCGGCTATCGGCAGGGCGGCGCGGAAGCGTACGTGGACAGCTTGAAAGGAAGTCTGGCCAAGGCCGGGTGGACGCCGGCTGCAGTTGGCGTGACGATTCCGCCGGAGAAGGCCGGCGCTGCGCCCGGAGCCGCTGTGCCGGCAGCAAAGTAACCTGACATGAACACACAGCTCTCCAAGCACGTGCGCTGGGTCGGATATGTGGACTGGACCGTGCGCGACTTCCACGGGTACCGCACGGAGCGCGGATCCACCTACAATGCGTACCTGGTGGCCGGCTGCACGCCCGCGCTGATCGACACGGTCAAGGCGCCGTACGCGACCGACCTGCTGGAGCGGGTCCGCGCCTGCCTGCCGCTGGAGCAACTGGCCTACGTGGTCTGCAACCATGCGGAGCCCGACCACGCTGGCGGGCTGGCGCAGGTGCTGGCCGCCTGCCCGCATGCCACGGTGGTCTGCAACCGGAAGTGCGCCGATGCGCTGCGACTGTACTTCGACACCTCCGCCTGGAAGATCCGTATCGTGGCCGATGGCGAGACGCTGGATCTGGGTGGCCGCACGCTGCAGTTCTTTGACACGCCCATGGTGCACTGGCCCGAGTCCATGGCCACTTATTGCCCGGAAGAGCAGATTCTCTTTTCTATGGACGCCTTTGGCCAGCACGATGCCACGGCCGGACGGTTCGACGATGAGGCGCCGCTGAACGAGGTGCTGGCGGAAGCCAAGACCTATTACGCGAACATTGTGATGCCGTACGGCCGCCCGGTGGCGAATGCGCTGGCCAGGCTCGGCGTCCTGCCGCTGAAGCTGATTGCGCCCAGCCACGGCGTGATCTGGCGCGCCCACATCGGCGAGATCGTGGCGGCATACAAGGAGTGGATGGTCTGCAAGGCCGCGCGCAAGGTCGTCATTGTGTACGCCAGCATGTGGAACAGCACGCGGACCCTGGCGCAGGCCATTGCCGAAGGCGCGCTGGAGTCGGATGTGGACGTGCGCCTGATGGACCTCGATACGGTTCACGACACCGAGGTTGTCACCGAGGCGCTGGACTGCGCCTGCCTGGCGATCGGATCCCCCACACTGAACCAGGGCATCATGCCGCGCATGGCCTCGGCGCTGACCTACCTGCGCGGGCTGCGCCCGACAGGCAAGGCGGCGATGGCGTTCGGCTCCTACGGGTGGGCGGCGCGCGGTATCGATGAGCTGGTGCAGTATCTGAAGGCCATGCAGATGACGACGCTCTGCGAGCCGCTCTCGTGCCGGTTCCGACCGGATGCAGCCATGCTGGAGAAGTGCCGCGAGGCCGGGCGGCTGCTGGCGAAGAAGGCGATGGAGAGCTAGCAGCTTGTCGGATTTAGCGCTGTACCTTCACATACTTTGTGCCGACCAAGCTGCTAGTTTGGGGGACGCAACCGCCAAGCGCCGGATAACAGTGCAATACGCAACAAAAGAGCAGACAGAACAAGTTTTGTCTGTAACTGAGTCTTCGCCACCCGCTGCCCGCAGGTTGCGAAGAGTCACGTACAGGTTTGTCGGCACAAAGTTTGTGAAAAACTTGAATTTTCACGCAGGGCATCTGATGCGGCTTGTTTTCATATTTGTGCTGCTGGCGTGCGCCTCGCTCGGTCGTGCCGACGATCCCTTCACGGTCACGGCGCGGCTGGATCGCGCCGAGGCCGCGTGGCGGGTGGTGGTGCAGGTGGACGTGCCGCCGCGCCACGACCTCTATGCGGATGAGCGCTTCGCCGTGCAGGTCAACGGAAAGGCCTTGCCCGGCCGCATCACTCCGGCGCCCGCGCTTCAGCCCGGCGCGGACGGGCAGCCGGAGCAGGTCTTCACCAGCCGCGTGGAGGCCGTCTACGCGCTCGATGCCGTGCGCGGGCCGGTTGCGGTGCGTGTCAGCTGGCAGGGGTGCTCGGACACATCCTGTTTTCCGCCCGGCACGACGACGTTCGTGCTGACCCCCGCCGGGGAGGTCGCGCGCGAGGTGGCCCCCCGTGCGGCGGTCATGCCGTCCGGCGCCGTTTCCTGGACCGCCGGAATACAGATCGAAAATTCCGCTGCCGGCTATCTCGGCAGCCGCGCGTTTCTGGACTTTCTGGCGTCGTCGGGCGGCGGGGAACCCGGTGCGCCGCAAGGCTGGTCTCGTCAGTTTCTCGCCGATCCCGCGGCGTTTCTGTCCCGGCACGGGATGGCCTGGACCCTGCTGCTGATGCTGCTGGGCGGGCTGCTGCTGAACCTGACGCCGTGCGTGCTGCCGATGATTCCGATCAACCTGGCGATCATCGGCGCCGGCGCGCGCGCCGGTTCGCGCCGCCGCGGGCTGGCGCTCGGCGCAGCCTATGGCGCGGGCATTGCGCTGGTGTATGGAGCCCTGGGCGTGGCCGTCGTGCTGAGCGGCAGCGTCTTCGGTACGCTCCAGTCCTCGCCGGTTTTCAACGGCATCATGGCGGTGATTTTTCTGGCGCTGGCGCTGGCGATGGTTGATGTCATTCCGATCGACCTGGCCCGCTTTCAGCGCGGCGGCGGTTCGGGCGGCGGCATTCTGACCGCTGGCGTGGCGGGTGGCGTCTCCGCGCTGCTGGCCGGCGCCTGCGTGGCGCCCGTGGTGGCCGCGGTGCTGCTGCTCGCTGGCTCGATGTATCATGCCGGGTCGTCGGCAGCCCTGCTGCTGCCGTTCATGCTGGGCCTCGGCATGGCGCTGCCATGGCCGTTCGCCGGGGCGGGGATGGCGGTTCTCCCCAGGCCCGGCGCCTGGATGCTCCGGGTGAAGTACGGCTTCGGTGTGCTGATCGCCATCATGGGCATTTACTATGGCTGGCTGGCCTATACCGGTTTCGCCGCCCGCACGCCCGCTGCCACAGCGGGCAACGAACTTCGCGCCGGCGACCTGGCCGGCTGGACAAAATGGCTTGCGGCGGCGAAAGCCGAACACAAGCCGTTGCTGCTCGACTTTCACGCCAGCTGGTGCAAGAACTGCCACGCCATGGACCGCACCACCTTCCGCGATCCGGCCGTGCGGCGGGCGCTGGAAAAGTTTATTGTGGTGCGCGTCGCCGCTGAGCGCCCCGGGGAAGAGCCGGCTCGCGGCATGTGTCAGGCCTTTGGTGTTCTCGGGTTGCCGACGTACGTGGTTGTTCAAGTCAAGGATCTCTGATCCAGAAGGGCGTTGAAGCATGAAGAGCAGGCAGAGGTTTGTTATTTTTCTGGCCACAGGGTTGGCTGGCGTAGTCCTTGCCGATGTCCGGCTGGCGAGAGTGTTCACCCACAACATGATGCTGCAGCGCGACCAGCCCGTCCGCGTCTGGGGATGGGCGGCCCCGGGCGAGTCGGTGCGCGTGGCCCTGGCCGGCAAGGACGCGGCAGCCACGGCAGACGCCAAGGGGGCGTGGCTGGCCGAGCTTCCCGCGCTGAAGCAGGGCGAAGGCCTGGAGCTTGCCGTCACCGGCAAAAACAGCCTCGTGCTGACGAACGTGATCGTGGGGGATGTCTGGCTCTGTTCCGGCCAGTCCAACATGGAGATGGGGCTGGGCGGGTGCCTGAACGCCGGGGACGACATCAAGACGGCGGACCTGCCGAAAATCAGGCGCATCAAGGTGTCGCATACGCAGTCTGCCTTGCCGGAGGCGGAGCTGCCGGCGGCCACGGCGTGGCAGGTGTGCACGCCGCAGACCGTCGGCGGGTTTAGCGCGGCGGCGTTCTATTTTGCCCGCGAGGTTCATGCCCGGACCGGCGTGCCGATCGGGATCCTGGACGACAACTGGGGCGGCACGCAGATCGAGCCGTGGACCGCACCCGCGGGCATGGAGCTGGTGCCGGCGCTGCGCGATGCCGTGGCGGCCCGGAGCAATGCGGCGGCAGCCTATGCCGCGCAGCTTCCCGGGCGCCTGGATGAGATTGAGCGCTGGGTTGGCAGCACCCGGGTCGCGTTGACCAACGGCGTTGCGATTCCGCCTGCTCCGGTCTGGCCCGCTCATCCCGGGGCCAGCGGCTGGGGCAGCATGTACCACGCCATGGTCAGCCCGATTGTCAGCTTCCCGATCAAGGGCGCGCTCTGGTACCAGGGCGAGTCCAACGGCAGTGAAGGCGAAAGCTACTACCACAAGATGCACGCGCTGGTCGGCGGCTGGCGCAAGGCCTGGAATCAGGGAGATTTTCCGTTTTATTACGTCCAGCTGGCCAGCTTCCAGAGCCCGGTCGAGAACCCCGCCGGCGGCGATGGCTGGTCCCGGTTGCGCGAGGCGCAGACCCGGGCGATGGACATCACCAACAGCGGCATGGCTGTGATTCTCGACACGGTGCCGCTCAAGGAGGCGGGGGATATTCACCCGAAGAACAAGTACGACGTGGGCATGCGGCTCGCGCGCTGGGCGCTCAACCGCGACTATGCGCAGAAGGACGTGACGGTGTCAGGCCCGATCTTCAAGGACATGAAGGTCGAGGGCGACAAGGTGCGCCTGTCGTTTGATCATGCCGGCACCGGCCTCATGGCCGCTGCCAAGGAGGGGCGCGCGCCGGCCGCAGAGGTCGCCGGCGGCAAGCTCAAGCGCTTTGCCATTGCCGGCGCGGACCGGAAGTGGGTCTGGGCCGAGGCGGCGATCGACGGGCAGGGTGTGCTGGTTTCCGCACCCGAGGTCAAGGAGCCGGTCGCCGTGCGCTATGCCTTCTCGATGAACCCCGATGGCGCCAACCTCTACAACCGCGAGGGGCTCCCGGCCGCACCGTTCCGCACGGACGCGTGGTAAGGCCCCAAATCTACGGCTAAGGACGACCGACCCTTTCGCGAACCTGCCTTTATCACAACGCCGCTTGGCGTCGCGGAGCTCCGCCCTCCAGGATGCATCTTCACGTGTTTCTTGTTCACGCGTTTTGGGCGGAGCTCCGCGACGCCAAGCGGGCAAGGGGCGAAAGGGTCGTTCGCAGATGACGAGTCGTCCTTAGCCGTAGATTTGGGTAAGGCAACCCCGCATTGCAGCCGCGGGCAGGGCAGGCTATACTGCCCCCTGATGCGCATCACAGGCGGTGAATTTTGCGGGCGGCCGGTCAAGGTTCCGGCCGGAGACAAGGTCCGGCCCACGCAGGACCGGGTGCGCGGGGCCCTTTTCTCCATGCTGGCGGAGCAGGTGCCGGGCGCGCGCGTGCTGGACCTGTTTGCCGGATCCGGCGCCGTGGGGCTGGAGGCCATCAGCCGGGGGGCGCAAGAGGCGGTGTGGGTGGAATCCGACCGCCGCCACGTGGCGATCTTGAAGGCGAATGTGCAGACGTTCGGTGCCGCGGGCCAGGTGGTGGGGGACGACTGCCTGCGCTGGCTGCGGCGTGTCGAAGGCGCGCCGTTTGACCTGGTCTTCGCAGACCCGCCCTACGAATGGGCGCAGGAACATGGGTTTGCCGGGATTGCGGAGCTGCTGCGCTCGCGGAGGCTGGTGCGTCCGGGAGGCATCCTGGTGGCGGAACAGCCGACGGAGCTGCCGGCCGCCGCGCTCCCGGAGTGGGAGATGCTGCGCGACCGTGCCTATGGGCACACGCGGCTGGTGGTGTACCGGATGATGCAGGAGGCCGGCGCTTCGAGTGCATAACGAGATTGCCTTCTGCGTTCTGACTGCCGTTGTTAGAGGAGCGAAACATGCAAAACATTGCCGTTTATCCCGGAACCTTTGATCCCGTGACGCTGGGCCACCTGGACCTGATCTGCCGGTCCACCGAGCTGTTTGACCAGGTGGTGGTGGCGGTGGCGTCCCGCTCGTCCAAGTCGGGCGGAATGTTCTCCATCGAGGACCGCCTGGCCATGGTGCGCGAATCCGCGGCGCATTTGCCAAACGTGGTGGTGGAGACGCTCGACGGCCTGCTGGTGAGCTACTGCGTGCGGCGCAATATCCGGATCGTGATCCGGGGGCTGCGCGCCTATTCTGATTTTGAGTACGAGTTTCAGATGGCCCTGACCAACCGCAAGCTGGCGCCGGATATCGAGACCCTTTTCATGATGCCGCTCGAGGAGCATAGCTACGTCACGGCCAGCACGGTGCGCGAGGTCGCACGGTACGGCGGCGACACCAGCAGCTTTGTGCCGGCGGTTGTGCAGAAGCACATTTGCAGCTACCTGCAGTCCCATCCGGAACAGCGCATCAAGACAGGAGGCGGCATTGGAGACGCCGGGGCATTTGATCGTTGATGTCGCCCGCCTCGACCCGGACGGGGAGTCCTTCTCCGGCGAGCTGGCGGCCGACGCGCTGGATCTGGGTGCTGGCGCGCTCTGCCAGCCGTCTGGTGGCGTCGTCTACCAGCTCTACGTGGAGCTGATCGACGGCGAAATGCTGGTCCGGGGGCGGGTGGCGCACCGGTTCGAATGCGCCTGCTCCCGCTGCGCCGAGCCGTTTACGCTGGAAGTTGCCGATTCGGCCTTTTTTGCCGACTATCCGGTGGCCGAAGGCAATGAGTACGTTGACTTGACCCCTGAGATGCGTGAAGCTATCATACTTTCCCTTCCCGGTTACCCGGTTTGCCGGGAGGAATGCAAAGGGCTGTGCGCCCGCTGCGGAGCGAATCTCAACCGCGAGGACTGCACTTGCGGGCCTGCCCCGGACGGTTCCTGGGCGGCGATTGATCTGCTTGTGAAGCGGTAGATCCGGATACGGAGTGAATAACCATGGCTGTCCCGAAACGAAAAAAGTCGAAGATGCGTATCCGCCAGCGTAAGGCGCACCACAAGTTCGAGCCCGCGCAGGTCAAGGCGTGCCCGAGCTGCGGCGCGCCCCAGCAGTCGCACCGGGTGTGCCCTTCCTGCGGGCAGTATCGCGGCCGGCAGGTCGTGACAGTCCAGGTCGGGTAACCGGACTCGCCGCTGCCTCATCAGCTCCCTCGCACACGCGGGCGTGGCCAACGGCGTTAGGCCGGATCTTCTATTGGAGAGCCCTGTACCATGCGGATAGCCCTGGATGCCATGGGTGGCGATTTTGCGCCCCGCGAGATTGTGCGCGGCGGCGTGGAAGCCGTGTCCAAGCTCAAGGGCGTGGAGTCCGTGATCCTCGTTGGTGTGGAGCCGGCGATCCAGGAAGAGCTGCGGCGGTGGGGCGGGCGTGTCGGCAACCGGATCCGGATCGTGCATGCCTCCGAAAATGTGGGTATGGACGAGGCTCCAGCCGTTGCCGTGCGCCGCAAGAAGGACGCCTCCATCAACCGCTGCATGGAGCTGCTCAAGAGCGGCGAGGCCGACGCCGTGGTCGCGGCCGGGAATTCCGGCGCCGTGGTGGCGGCCGCCATGTTCAACCTGGGGCGCATCAAGGGAGTTGTGCGTCCGGCCATTGCCACCGTGCTGCCGACCCGCAGCCGCCCCTTGCTCCTCCTCGACGCCGGGGCCAACACCGATTGCCAGGCCGAATGGCTGGCCCAGTTTGCCATCATGGGAACCGCCTATTCCCAGTCCGTGCTGCACCAGCGCAACCCGGTCCTGGGCCTCCTGAGCATCGGTACGGAGGATGGCAAGGGCAATGAGGTCACCAAGAAGGCCTTCGGCCTGATCCAGCATGCCGGGGTGAACTTCCGCGGCAATGTGGAGGGGCACGACCTGTTCATCGGCCACACCGACGTGGTGGTGTGCGACGGGTTTGTCGGCAACGTGGTGCTGAAAACGACCGAGAGCGTGTCACATGCCATTGGCTTCTGGATGAAGCAGGAATTTTTCCGGCACCCCATCCGGGTTCTGGGCGCCATGCTCCTCAAGGGGGCACTCACCGCCATGAAGCACCGGATGGACCCCGAGGTGTATGGTGGCGCCCCGCTGCTGGGGGTGGCTGGGAATGTCATCATCACCCACGGCGCCTCCACCCATCGCGCCATCTACCACGCCGTGCGCGTGGCTGCCGCCGCCGCCAATAATAACGTCAGCGGGTTGATCGCCGAGCGCATCGCGGCGGCCGGAGATTTCGACACGGACAAAGATATTCCCGCCGTCTGATTTTTGTGTTCCGGCCCTGGCAGAAAAGATATAACTGCTTGCGAGGAAACAAATTATGCGCATGCGCGCCGAGCACTTTTTGCTTTGACATTCCCCCTGTTTCTGTCAAAATCATGCTCTGAATTTGACCCAATTGGCTTGTGGAAACGGGTCATCACAGGAGCGAGAACATGGCAGACAAGGCATGCGTATTTGCAGGACAGGGTGCCCAGTTTGTGGGCATGGGCAAGGATCTGGCTGCAACCAACCCGGAGATTCTGGCGCTTTATGACCGGGCCAATCAGGTGCTCGGCTTTGACCTGAAAAAGGTTTGCTTTGAGGGACCGGTCGAGGACCTGACGCGCTCCAACTATTGCCAGCCGGCGATTTTCGTCACCAGCGTGGCCTGCTACACCGCGTTCCAGAAGCGGTTTCCCGGAGCTGCCTTCACGATGGCCGCCGGCTTGAGCCTGGGCGAGTGGACCGCGCTGCACGTGGCCGGTGTCCTTGATTTTGACAGCACGCTGCGCGTGCTGGAGGCGCGCGGCCGCTTCATGCAGCAGGCTTGCGAGGAGCAGGCCGGCGGCATGGTGAGCGTGATGGGCGCCACCCTGGACCAGCTCAAGGAGATCTGCGCCAGGGCCGGCATTGTCATGGCGAATATCAACTCCGACGCCCAGGTCGTGCTTTCCGGAAGCAAGACGGGCGTGGCAGAGGCGGAGAAGCTGGCCGCCGCCGCCGGGCTGAAATGCATCGTACTCAACGTGGCCGGCGCCTTTCATTCCCCCCTGATGGCTTCCGCACGTGAACGGCTGGCCGGGGTGCTCAAGGACGTGGTATTTCAGCCGCCCCGCCTGCCCGTGCTGGCCAACGTGACCGGCCAGCTCCACGCGGCGGACGGTCAGGCGATCCGCGAAGCCATGCTGCGGCAGGTGTCCGAGTCTGTGCGCTGGGCCGACTGCGTCCGCACGGCCATGGCCGCCGGTGCCCGCACGTTTGTTGAATTCGGCCCTGGCAAGGTCCTTTCCGGGCTGATCAAGCGGATCGACAAGCAGAACACGACCTGCAATGTGCAGGACGCCGCCACGCTGGAGCAGGCGGCGGTGGTAAATTGACTGACAGTGTGAAGCAAACAGCGAGAACTCAGAATTCAGCAGTCAGAAGTCAGAATAAAGTCCACTCCATTCGCTTGCTTGGAATCATTCTGAATCCTGAATCCTGAATTCTGACTCCCGACTACCGAAAAAGGAAGCCCATGGGTAAGCTTGAGGGAAAGATTGCGATCGTGACCGGCGCCGCGCGCGGCATCGGCCGGACCATTGCTGAAGCGCTGGCACGCGAAGGCGCTGACCTGGCCCTGTGCGACTGCCAGGTGGAGTGGATGAACGACACCGTGGCCTCGGTGCAGTCCATGGGGCGCAAGGCCATGGCCGGCGCCGCGGATGTCGGCAATGCCGCCGCTGTGGACGCGTTTGTCAACCAGGTCATGGCGCACTACGGCCGGATCGACATCCTGGTCAACAACGCCGGCATTACGCGCGACAAGCTGCTGATCCGCATGTCCGACGACGACTGGGACCAGGTCCTCCGCATCAATCTTACCGGCGCATTCCTGCTTTCGCGCTCCGTGGCCAAGGTCATGATGAAGCAACGCGCCGGGTGCATGGTCAACATCGCCTCCATTATCGGCTTGATCGGCAACGCCGGTCAGTGTAATTATGCCGCATCAAAGGCGGGCCTCATCGCCATGAGCAAGTCCATGGCAAAGGAGCTCGCCGGGCGCGGCATCCGTGTGAACGCCGTGGCGCCGGGGTTCATTGTGTCCAAGATGACGGACGCGTTGTCGGAGGAAGTGCGGAACCAGATGATGGCCGCCATCCCGGCAGGGCGTTTTGGCACGGCAGAAGATGTGGCCAAGAGCGTGGTGTTCCTGGCGTCGGACGACGCCTCCTACGTGACGGGCCAGGTGTTGAGCGTCAACGGCGGAATGGTGATGTGAAACGGCACCAGCCGTTTCGCGGGTTAAACGAGGCAAGGAGAGGCATACATGGCTAGCAAACTGGAAGAACGCGTAAAAGAGATCATCGTGGAGCAGCTGGGCGTGAACGCCGAGCAGGTTACGCCGGAGGCGTCTTTTATTGACGACCTTGGCGCGGATTCGCTCGACACCGTTGAGCTGATCATGGCTTTTGAGGAGGAGTTCGGCGCCGAGATCCCCGACGAGGAGGCTGAGAAGCTGACCACCGTCGGCAAGGTGACCGAGTATCTCAAGGGCAAGGGCTTCGAAAAGGAATAAGGGACGCCCGTCTCTCCTGTGACCGGGGTGGATGTTTGCCGTCCCCCCCGGTCTTGTTCTAATTCCCAGCAGGATATCGGTATGAGAAAAGTCGTCGTAACAGGGATGGGCGCGGTTTCTCCGGTCGGCTGCGGCGTCACGCCCTTCTGGCAGAGCATCACCACAGGCAAAAGCGGCATCGGTCGCATCGACCGGTTTGACCCCAAGGATTTTGCCGTGCAGATCGCCGGGCAGGTCCGCGACCTGGCCACGGACACGTTCATACCTCCCAAGGAACAGCGGCGCATGGACCGGTTTTCCATCTATGCCATCTGCGGCGCCAAGATGGCGGTGGCCGACGCGGGCATCGATTTCTCCAAGACCGACACGGAAAAGTGCGGCGTGGCCATGAGCGCCGGCATGGGCGGCATCGAAACATTCTTCGAGGAGGCCGGTAACCTGCGCGACAAGGGGCCGCGCCGCGTCTCGCCGTTCTGTGTGCCTTCCATGATCCCGAACATCCCCGCCGGCCTGATCGCCATCGAGTACGGCCTCAAGGGGCCCAACTATGCCGTGGTCACGGCCTGCGCCTCCGCGCTGCACTCCATCGGTTTTGCCTTCCGCTCCATCCAGACCGGCGAGTGCGACGTCATGATTGCCGGCGGCGCCGAGGCCACCATTACGCCCATGGGCATCGCGTCGTTTGCCTCCATGCGCGCGCTCAGCACCCGCAATGATAACCCGACCGGAGCCAGCCGGCCGTTTGACAAGGACCGCGACGGGTTCGTCATGGGCGAAGGCTCCGGCGTGCTCATCCTGGAGGACTACGACCACGCCGTCCGCCGCGGCGCGCGCATCTATGCGGAAATGGCCGGCTTCGGCATGACCTGCGACGCCTTCCACATGACCGCCCCGTGCGACGACGGCGACGGCGCCCGCCGCGCCATGCTGCGCTGCATGGAAAGTGCAAAGATGAGCGCTTCCGATGTGGACTACATCAACGCCCACGGCACCAGCACGCCCCTCGGAGACAAGGGCGAAACGCTGGCCATCAAGCGCGCGCTCGGCGAGGTCGACGCCCGCCGCGTGATGGTCTCCGCGACCAAGTCGATGACCGGCCACCTGCTCGGCGGCGCCGGCGGTATCGAGTCCGTGGCCTGCGTCATGGCGCTGCACACCGGCATCGTTCCGCCCACGATCAACTACACCACGCCGGACCCGGACTGCGACCTCGACTACGTGCCGAACACCGCACGCCAGGTGCCGATCCGCTCCTGCCTGAACAACTCGTTCGGCTTCGGCGGCCACAACGCCTGCATCGCCTTCCGCAAAATTTAGTTTCGCGACGCGAAAACGAAATTTCCTGAGCGCGCCGCGTCACCGCGGCGCGTTTTTTTTACGCTGCGTCATAAGTTACAGCAGACGGCCAAGTAGGTCGGGCATTTCTGCCCGACCGGCCTGGCGGAGTGGGCGGCAGCAGTCGAAATAATCGCGCGGCGGGGCAGCGATTCTGCAAGGTGCGACGACTCGGATCAGTAGGAGCGCCGCCCCGCAGCGCGAAACAAGGACAGAACATGCCACCCGACAACAAGCCGCTGGATCCCGCCCGCCGGGCGCAGATCGAACACGAGCTGCACCGCGACATCGCCCTGCGCCGGAAAGGCTACCGCGAACAGGCGCTGCAGGTTCTGCCGCACGTCTGCGCCAGTTGCGGCCGCAGCTTCAGCGGCCCGCGGCTGCGCGAGCTCACGGTGCACCACCGCGATCACGATTTTCGCAACAACCCGCCGGACGGCAGCAACTGGGAGCTCCTCTGCCTCTACTGCCATGACCACGAGCACGACAAAAGCACCAGCATGGGCGGCTACTTCGAGGGGCGCACCGCCAAACGGGACGAGCTGAAGCCATCCATCTTCTCGCCGTTTGACAAGCTCGACACGCTGATCAAGCCGGGCGAGGAACCGAAGGAATAGGCGCGTGCCGGCGCGGACGGACACAGAGGCCACAGAGAAAGAAAGAGACCACAGAGAAATATGCTGCTGCGGCCGGCTTGCCGGACGCAGTCAGGAGTTTCTCTGTGGTCTCTGTTTTTCTCTGTGCTCTCGGTGTCCTTGATTTGTTCATTCATTGGGTTGCGGGTTGAAGCCCGCCTTGGGGTAAGCGATCATTTCGGCCCCACATTCCAGATTGAGGGATGCCGCAGTTGCTGCTATAAATCAACTGTCATCCGCATGCGCGGGCGTAGTTCAATGGTAGAACTCCAGCCTTCCAAGCTGGTCATACGGGTTCGATTCCCGTCGCCCGCTCCATCTCATGTGATACTACTAGACGCTATTTTATATTGAAATCATTGGGCATTTCGCAGTATTTAAGCCCTTCCCGCAATAATTTGATGCTGCGCAACTCCGTGAGTTTTGTAGAGCCGCTTACACAACTTTCTACACAACTTTTTGGCGCAAGGACTACTTTCCGAATAGATACTTCGCCGCCTCAATGCCGCCAATCATCAACACACCGACCACCCCGCCGGCCTTGGCCGCAGCAACCGTGCTGGCCGCCCGCTGGGT
>JBAWXQ010000033.1:0-19590 GCA_037144015.1 bacterium | reverse complement strand
CGAATCACGCGTTCACCCGCCAAATCCTGCGAACGGCGCACCCAAAAAATGAAGATTCACGGCAGCATATCAATCGGCAACAAGAGTTATTCCAGTGGTGACACCATTGCGTGGCACCAGGTCTATCCGTTCTTTCTGATCCACATGCTGATGTTTGGTGGATCCGGGTTTCTCATGGCATACGTCGCGAACGGACCCCCGGCGTCCTTTCTCTTCCTGCACGGCGGCTTCGCCATTGCGATCTACACCGTTTTTTACATTGCCATCTTCGGCCGTGATGAAGTCAAGTGGATGTTCATCAATGCCATCCTTGGCTTGGTGGGCATGTGGAGTCAGATCGACTGGATGCTCGCTCGGTTCGGCAAGCACATGGGCGACTATCCGCCGTACCGGCATATTGTCCCGTTTCTGTATTACGTGCTGTACACATTCCTGCTCCGCAATGCCGTCCTTGACATCACGAACTGCCGTGAAGACGACAAGAGGAAGAGAGTCGTGGACAACGCCTACATCATTGTTTCCGTGGCGGCATACGCCGCGTCCTTAATCTTGCGAAAGCCCCACGCTTGGTTATGAATGGCTAACCAGGCGCGGCGTAGCCGCAACCACAATTTGGAAATCAAGTTGGCGGCGGCTGAAAGCATGCGGACACGAAGGGGAGGATAACTTTTGACAGGATTGTCAGTCCTGGTCGCCCCAAATTCTGAAAATCCTGTTCATCCTGTCAAAAATGCAGCCTGAATAAATTTTTCTGTCTGTAATCAAGTTTTCGCCACCCGCTGATAGCGGGTGGCTCAACTAGCAGCCTGGTCGGCAGACGGTTTGTGCGGGCGCAAAACCTAAATCCGACAGGCTGCTAGGTCCGACAAGCTGCTGGCGAAGCTTCTACAGTTTCGCCAGCACCTCCAGCATATCCAGAAACGCCCCGTTGGCATGATATAGCGGATCGCCCTCGGGCACGGCCGGCACGACGTCGAGGACTTTGCCCGTCTGGCCGTCGCGCGTCTGGAACGGGAAGAGCAGGTTGTCGCGGTTGGGGTAGTGGCTGAAGTAGGCGTTATGGCAGAGCCGGAATGCTTCCAGGCAGCGGATGCGGATGGAGTCGGATTCCGCCACGGCATGCGCCCGCACCGCGGCGCGCATGGCCTCGGGCAGATTCCACCAGGGCATCTCGAGATTCATGGGCTCGCCTGTGCGGTTGTTCACGCCCTTGAACAGGCCGGGGTGGCGCGGGTTGTAGCCGAGAGCCACGGCCTGCAGTAGGATGCGGGGCAGCTCGCGGCGGCTGCGGACAATCAGCGCGGCATGGCGCGTGGACAGGGCTGATTGTTCCAGCTGCTCGAGCATGCCGAGGCCGAGGCCGGCCAGTTCCGCGGCATGGCCGGGGTCGAGGTAGGGCTCTGGCTGGCGCGTTTCCGCGTCGTAGTATTCCGAAAAGCGGGATGTTTCCGGGTTGTAATGCCGGTTGAGCACCTCGCCCAGCATGGCGGCCGCGAGGTCGAGCGCCTCGTCGCGCGCCGCGGGGTCAAGCGCCTTGCGCGCAAAGCAGGTGCCGGCGCCCTGCATGAGCATGCGCGTGCCCTGGCCCACGCCGCCGACGCCCGGCGTCTGGGTGGATTGTTCCGGCTCGTTGCGCTGGACCCGCGTCGCGGCGCTGCGCAGCAGCCGCAGGCCGCACGCCTGGCGCGCAGGATCGCGCGACGACAGGAGTCCCTTGGCGCAGAAGATGTCGGCCGCGTCCGCCTGGACGGCGGAGGGGTCGAGCGGCTTTCCCTGCGCGTCCACGGCCGCGAGCGTGCGGTCCACGCGGAACGGGATGGTCTGGCCGTAGCGCCGCTCCAGGTCGGCCATGGTGCGTGCCATGTTGTCGATCCAGGCGGCAAACAGCGTCCGGATGGTGGCGCGCTCGTCCGCGGTCAGCGCGTCGCACGCATCCAGGATGCGGAGGTGCTCATCCAGCGCTTCGCTGCCGCGTCCGAGGAACCAGGTGTGGATGATGTTGTACGCAGCTGCCGGCAGGTCACAGCCGGTGTTGGGGTTGAACTTGGTCTCGACAAACGGCCAGTCCGGGCGCCGCTGGTGACGCGCCAGCAGCAGGCGGCAGCCGGGCACGACGGCGGCGTCCAGAATGAAGCGCCGGTATCCGGGTGCGCGCAGGGTTTCGATGGAGATGCGGTCAAGTACCAGCGGTTGCCAGTTGTGGCAGGTGTTGGGTTGCATGGGCGGCATTCTCCAGTGGCCGGCCGCGCGGCGTCAATGACGCATGCCGCAGCAGCGCGTCCACGGCGGGCGGGCGCCCGCGGAAGGCCTGGAAGACCTCCATGGGGTGCGTGCCGCCGCCGAGCGCCAGGAGGGTGTCGCGGTAGCGGCGGCCGGTGGCCTGGATGGCGGCGGGGTTGTCCAGCCCCGCCTCTTCAAAGGCGGCAAAGGCGTCGGCGGAAAGCACCTCGGACCACTTGTAGCTGTAGTATCCGGCCGCATAGCCGCCGGCAAACAGGTGCGAGAAGCCGCACAGCGCGCGGTCTTCCGGCAGGATCGGCATGGGGAGCAGGCGGCTGGCGGCGGCGCGCTTCACGGCGTCGGCGTCCGGCCACTCCGGGCGCGGGTAGCGCGCGTGCAGATCCATGTCCGTGACGCCCAGGTACAGCTGCCGCAGCAGCCCCGAGGCGGCGCGGTAGTTCTTGGCTGCGCGGATTTTTTCGAACAGGTCGTCGGGCAGCAAGGCGCCGGTCTCGATGTGGCAGCTGAGCCCCCGGGCCGTGCTGCGCTCGTAGCACCAGTTCTCCATGAACTGGCTGGCGATTTCCACCGCGTCCCACTCCACGTTGTTGATGCCGGAGGCCTCCGCGTCCTCGACGGTGGTGAGCATGTGCTGCAGCGCGTGGCCGAACTCGTGGAACAGCGTGGTGACTTCGTCAAAGCGCATCAGCGAGGGGCGGCTGCCGGCCGGCACGGTCTGGTTGCAGACCAGCACGGCCATGGGCAGCTGCCGTGCGCCGTCGGGGCGGCGGTCGCGGGTGCGGAACAGGTTCATCCAGGCGCCGCCGCGCTTGGTGGCGGGGCGGCTGTAGGGGTCGAGATAGAAGCACGCGATCGCCGGCGGCGCGGCCGCCGCTGCGGCGGTGGGGTTTGCTTCGTACACGCGGAAGAAGCGCACGTCCGGATGCCAGACCGGCGCCTCGCCGTCGGCGGCGGCCACGCGGATGCCCAGGAGGCGCCCGGCCAGCGCGAACATCCCTTCCAACACGCGCGGGAGCTGGAAGTAGGCGCGCAGTTCCTCCTCGCTGTAGGCATAGCGCGACTCGCGCAGCCGTTCGCCCCAGAAGGGCGCATCCCAGGGCGCGAGCGACGTCTCTGCAAACCCCTGGCTACGCGCAAACGCCTGCAGCTCGGCCAGCTCGCGGCGCGCCGGTTCAGCCGCCGCGGTGGCGAGCTCGTTGCTGAACCGGTCCACAGCGGCCACGGACGGCGCCATCTTGCGTGACAGGCTGAGGTCCGCATAGGTGGCGAAGCCGAGCAGGCCGGCCATCTCGCGGCGCAGGGAGAGGATGCGCTCGATGTGGGCGGAGTTGTCGAACGCGCCGGAGGAGGCCTTGGTGGCCTGGGCCCGGAAGAGCTGTTCGCGCAGGGTGCGATTGCGGCAGTGCATGAGGAACGGCACCGCCACCGCCGCGTCGAGCGTGATGCGCCAGGGGCCGGCCTCGGCGGTGGCCTGCGGTTCGCCGGCGTCGCGCGCGGCCTGCGCTGCGGAGGACAGGAGCGTGGCGGGGAGCCCTGCGGCGTCTCGGGGCTCACGCATCCAGAGGGAGTAGCCCTTCACGGCATCCAGCAGGTTGTTGCTGTAGCTCGTGGAGAGCCTGGCCAGCTCCTGCTGGATGGCGTTGAAGCGCTCGCGGGCGTCGCCGGAGAGCCCCACACCGGCCTGTTCGGCGCTGCGGATGGCGCTGGCGAGGATGCGCCGGCGCGGACCGGTGAGTGCTCCGGTGGCCTGGTCGACCGCGCGCAGGGCGAGGTAGGCGCGGTAGAAGGGCTGGCTTTGGGAGACGCGCAGGCTGAAGGTGACGATCTCCGGCTGGAGCGCGTCATGCGCCTGGCGCCAGCCGTCGCTGTTCATGACCGACAGCAGATGGCCCACGAGCCCCCAGGCGTCGAAGAGCGGCTCGCAGGCGCGGTACAGGGGGTCCATCAAGCCGTTCCAGTCGGGCTGGAGCTCGCGTTCCAGCCGGTCCACGGCGGCGCCGGCTTCCGCCAGCAGGACGCGCAGCGCGGGCTCGGCATGCTCCGGCTGCATGAGGTCAAACGCGGGGAGGTAGGGTATGCGGTAGAGCGGGTTGTTGTGCATGGATTCTTCTCTAGCAGCCTGTCGGACTTAGTACACACCGTCGTAAATAAAATGACGCATCGTTAGTTCGTCCTCGTCCGTCGTCCTCGAAATCCCCTCCGCCGAAGGGGTGCCCGCAGACCGCAGTGGGTTTGTTTCGAGGACGACGGAAGAGGACGATCATACGTCACCGAACTTTCCCCCGAGAGCACAGAGAGGAGCAGAGACCACAGAGAAATGCCTGATTGCGGCCGGCGAACCGGCCGGCGCAGCACGAATTTTTCTCTGCGCCCTCTTTCTTTTTCTGTGGCCTCTGTGTCCGTCCACTTGATGCTGCAAGAGGCGGCGCAACTGCATCGCATGTTATGACGGAACAAATTAACTGATCGGCAGAAAGTTTGTGATTCCCCAAGGCTACGGCCGACAGGCAGCGTTCGCAGCCGGTGGCAGGTCTCGCGGCGGCGAGAGCCGGGTGTAGTCCAGGATGCCCGCGGCGATGGCGTCGGCAAGATTCCGGCGGTAGGCAGGGTCGCCCAGGCGGGTGGTGTCATTGGTGTTGGTGAGGAATCCGCATTCAACCAGGACTGCGGGGCAGGGCGCCTCCTTCAGCACAAAATAGCGCGCGCGCTTAAGGCCGCGGTCCATGCCGGTCAGCGGCGCGCACCGGCGGTGGATGGAAAAGCCAAGCCGCGCGTTGGCCGCGTCGAAGCGGTTGCCCGCGCAGGCGTTGGTCAGGCCGTTGCCGGCATCCGTGCCGGCGAACCCGTGCGCCGGCAGGATGTAGGTTTCGGCGCCCATGGCCAGCTGGTTGGAGCGCGCGGAGTTGGCGTGGATGCTGACAAAAACCTGCGCCTGGTGCGCGGCGGCGAAGCGGGTGCGGTCCCCGAGCGTCTCAAAGGCGTCGCGGGGGCGCGACAGGAATACGTGCTGCCCGGCCGCCGTCAGTTGCGCGGCCACGAGGTGCGTGATGTCCAGCGCCACATCCTTCTCGCGGATCTCCGGCGCGGCGCTGCGCGCGCCGGTGTCGTCGCCGCCGTGGCCGGCATCAAGCACGATCCGCAGGCCCGCGGGCGGCCCGGACGTCGCGAGCAGGATCGGCTGCAGCAGCGTCTCGAAGTCCACGCGCGCCACGTCGCGCAGGTCGTTGGTGGTGGCATCCCGCGGCGGCAGGTGGAGCCAGGCCGTTGCGCCGTCAATCGTCATGCTGCGCCGGCCGGCAAAGAGGTGCACGCTGTGGGAGACATTGGAGAGCAGCAGGCCGTCGGCCAGGTGCTCGACCTGGGTCAGCCCCAGGGAGGTCATGATGTGGGTGACCGGCACCCAGGCAACGGTTTCCGGATTGGCGGCCGTCTCGACGCCGCGTGCACACGCCGCGCCGATCATCAGAAGGAGCAGCAGGGTGCGGATGAACGGCATGGCGGCGAGTATAGCGGAAACGCACGGTGCGCGGCAAATCAAGCCCGGCGCCCCGCCGCGGACAAACAATGCATTCAAGTGGAAGGACACACAGGTCACAGAGAAAGAAAGAGAGCACAGAGTGAAATTCATGCTGCTGCGGCCGGCCCGCAGGCCGCAGTCGGGCATTTCTCTGTGGTCTCTGTTCCTCTCTGTGCTCTCGGTGTCCTTGATTTGTTCATTCGTTGGGTTGCGGGCATAGCCCGCCCTAGGAACCTGTCGGATTTAGGCTTTGGATCGATCCGTCACCTTCTGCCGACAGTCTCCTAGTTGTGCAACCCGCTGCCCGCGGGTTGCGAAAACTCAATTACAGACAGAAAAATTGTTCCGGCTGCTCTTTTGGTTGCGTATTACACTGTTATCCGGCGCTTGGCGGTTGCGTCCCCCAAACTAGCAGCTTGGTCGGCACAAGGTTTGTGCAGGTACAGCGCTAAATCCGACAAGCTGCTAGGAACCTGCCGGCAGAAGGTTCCGGGCCGATCCAACGCCCAGGCCCGGCAGGTTCCTAGCCGTTGCGCGTCTCGAAATCCTTCATGAAGGCGACCAGCGCCTTGACGCCGTCCACGGGGAAGGCGTTGTAGATCGAGGCGCGGACCCCGCCGACCGAGCGGTGGCCCTTGAGCTGGCTCATGCCGGCCTTGGCGGCCTCGGCGCAGAAGCGCTCCTCCAGGTCGGCGGTGGGGAGCCGGAAGGTGATGTTCATGTCCGAGCGGCACTCCTTCCTGGCCGTGCCGCGGTAGAAGCCGGAGGCGTCCATGGCGTCGTACAGCAGCTGCGCCTTGTCGCGGTTGCGCTTGAACATGTTCTCCAGGCCGAAGTTCTTCAGCCAGCGCGTGGTCAGCGCCAGGATGTAGATGCTGTAGCAGGGCGGGGTATTGTAGAGCGAGTCGGCCTCGATGTGCGTCTGGTAGCGGAGCATGGCGGGGATGGTCTTGGCGGCCTTCTCGGCCAGGTCCTTGCGCACGGCCACGAGCGTCACGCCCGACGGCCCCAGGTTCTTCTGCGCGCCGGCGTAGACCAGCGCGAACTGCCGGTAATCCATGGGGCGGGAGAGGATGTCCGAGGACATGTCGCAGACCAGCGGGGCGGCAGGCTTCGGAAACGCCTTCCACTGCGCGCCGGAGATGGTTTCGTTGGAGGTGAGATGCAGGTAGGCGGCGCCGGGGGTGAGCGTGAGCTCGGAGGCGTCGGGCACGCGGGTGGGGATGTCCTTCTCGCAGTCGGCCGCGATGTTGATGTTGCCCAGCAGGCGTGCCTGCTTGACGGCGGCCGCGCCCCAGCTCCCGGCGTTCACATAGTCGGCCGTGGCGCCGGCCGCGAGGAAGTTCATGGGCGCCATGGCGAACTGCAGGCTGGCGCCGCCCTGCAGGAAGAGCACGGCGTAGTCGTCCGACAGGTTCATGAGCTCGCGGATGTTGGCGGTGGCCTCGTGATGGACCGCCTCGTAGTGCTTGCCGCGGTGCGACATCTCCATGATGGACATGCCCGATCCCTGATAATCCACCAGCTCGGCCTGGGCCTGCTGCAGGACCTCCAGCGGCAGAACGGCCGGACCTGCACAGAAATTGAATGCTCGCGCCATGACGGTTGCTCCTTTGTCGGGTTACGGTGGGACGGCGCAGACGCGGAACCTGCGCCGGAAACGGAAGAATACTCTCCTGCCCGCGCGGAAGTCAACAGGATGAGGATTGACAGTACGCCACGAGACGTGGAAACATCCGCCATCAGCAGGCTTTGGGATTGATTCGCAAAAACAGACATGAACGCCACCCCCACAACGGCCGGCACACGGCTGGCCATCATCGACTACAAGGCCGGCAACCTGACCAGCGTGAAGCTTGCCTTTGACGCGCTGGGGCAGGAGAGCGTCATCACCTCCGACCCGGCCGTGATCCGCGCCGCCGCGCGCGTGGTGTTCCCCGGCGTGGGCGCTGCCGGATCCGCCATGCGCAACCTGCAGGAGCTGAACCTCGTCGGCGTGCTGCGCGAGGTGATTGCCAGCGGCCGCCCCTTCCTCGGCATCTGCGTCGGCACCCAGATCCTGTTCGACTTCTCCGAGGAGGACGCCGGCACCACCTGCCTCGGCCTGCTGCCCGGCCGCGTCGCGCGCTTCCGTCCGCCGGATGGCCGCGACAAGGTGCCGCACATGGGGTGGAACCAGGTGCGCATCCGCCGCCCGCACCCGCTGCTGGCCGGGATCGCGGACGACAGCGAGTTCTATTTTGTGCACAGCTACTACCCGCAGCCCGCGCGCCCCGGGGACGTGATCGGCACCACGGACTATGCCGGCGTCATTTTTGCCGCCATGGTCGGCCGCGACAACGTGGCGGCCGTGCAGTTTCATGCCGAGAAGTCCGGTCCCGTGGGGCTGAAGCTGCTGGAGAATTTCAGCCGATGGGATGGCACGGAGGGAAAGTGAGCGGTGAGCAGGAATGCGGATGGAGCGAACCGCAGATTGACGATCGAAGAGGTTTGAATCATCAAGGAATCGTTCCGTGAATGCGGCATTGCCTTCAAAAATCGGCACTGGACATTCGTCAATCTGTGGTTCGCAGGTCGTCGATCTGTACCCCGTGCCGGGCCTCGCCAGGGACGGCTTCGGCCGACGGAGCATGGCCGCCTTCGCCTGTACATGAACTCATTTCTGTCGTTCGTATTGGGTCAGTAATAACCAACAATAAGTGTCAAACGGAAGTCAGGACGTGACAATCACCGGATCACCGGATCGCCGATCACCGATCACTGATCACAGGAAACCACATGCTGACTCGCCGCATCATACCGTGCCTGGACATTATCAAGCGCCGCGTCACCAAGGGCGTGAAGTTCCAGAACAACATCGACCTCGGCGATCCGGTCGAGATGGCCGAGCGCTATTACCACGACGGCTGCGATGAGCTGGTGTTCTATGACATCACGGCCTCGGCCGAGCGCCGCCCCATCGACATCCAGATGGTGCGCGACGTGGCGCGCGTGGTGCGCATCCCGTTTGCCGTGGGCGGCGGCATCTCCAGCCTCGAGGACATGTCGCGCGCGCTGCTGGCCGGTGCCGAGAAGGTTTCGGTCAACTCCCTGGCCGTGCTGAACCCGGAGATCATCGCCGAGGGCGCCCGCGCCTTCGGCTCGCAGTGCATCGTGCTGGGCATGGACCCGGTGGCAAACCCCGATGCCGCGCGCTTCCCCAGCGGCTACGAGGTGACCACCCGCGGCTTCCGCGAGCGCACCGGCCGGGATGCCGTGGCCTGGGCGAAGGAGGCCGAGGCACGCGGCGTGGGCGAGATCGTGGTGAACTCCGTGGATGCCGACGGCACGCGCCGCGGCTATCAGCTCGACATCACCCGCCTGATCGCCGACGCCGTGCGCGTGCCGGTCGTGGCCTCCGGCGGCGCCGGCTGCTCGCGCCACCTGCGTGACGCGTTTGTTGACGGTCACGCGGATGCGGCCATCATTGCCGGCATGATCCACTCCGGCGAGTTCACCATTGCCCAAATCAAGCAGGAGCTGGCTGCCGACGGCATCCCCGTGCGAAAGGAAAAAAGATGACCGTAGTACAATGCTGGGACGATGGCGTAACAACGGATGTGCGGCTGGCGGAGCTGTTTGCATGAACTACCGACTGATTGCCTGCAACATCTTCCAGCGCGAGGCCTGCGCCTGCGTGGCGCGCAGCCCGCATGTGGTGGATGTAGAGTTTCTGGAGCTGGGCGAGCATGCCCGGCCGGACAGCCTGCGCGCCCTGCTGCAGGCGCGGATCGACGCCGCGGCTGCCGCCGCGCGGAAGTACGACGCTGTGCTGCTGCTCTTCGGCCTCTGCGGCAACGCGGGCGTGGGGCTGGTGGCGCGCCGCACGCAGCTGGTGATGCCGCGCGCACACGACTGCGCCACGATCCTGCTCGGGAGCCGCGCGGCGTTCAAGCAGCATTTTGGCGACAACCCCAGCCAGGGGTTCAGCTCCAACGGCTACCTCGACCGCGGCGACTACTTTCTGCGGCAGCCGGACGAGGGCGGGTGGGTGGTGGCCGGAGGCGATGCCTATGCGGAGCTGGTCAGGCAGTACGGCGAGGAGAACGCCCGCTACGTCTGGGACACCCTGCACCCCGAGCGCCCCGGCAACGACGGCGCGGTTTTCATCCGCATGCCCGGGATTGATGACGCGCCGCACGCCGAGCGGTTTCGCGTCCAGGCCGAAGCCGCGGGCAAGCGCTGCGAGGAGCTGGCCGGCGACATGCGCCTGGTCGCGGCGCTGGTGGACGGCCGCTGGGACCCGGCCGAGTTTCTCGTCGTGCCGCCCGGGCAGCAGACGGCCGGCGTGTATGACTGGGACGAGGTCGTGCGCGCCAGGCCGGGCACAATGCGTTGACGGCTTTGGCAGCCGACTTAGAGCAAGTTAGATTGTTCCGGCATAACATGCGATGCAGTTGCGTCGCATTTTGCATGATCAAGTGGACGGACGCAGAGGCGCAGAGAAAGAAAGAGAGCACAGAGAGAAATTCATGCTGCTGCGGCCGGCTCGCCGGCCGCAGTCAGGAATTTCTCTGTGGTCTCTGTTCCTCTCTGTGCTCTCGGTGTCCTTGATTTGTTCATTCATTTATTTGCGGCCACCTGCGTGTAGGCTCGCGTGCGCCTGGGAAACACGCGCAGGGCGCCGCAGTCGGGGTCCGGGTGGACGCTGACGCGGCAGTGGTAGACGGATTCGATCGTGGGCCCGCGCAGCACCTCCGCGGGCGGGCCGTCGGCCGCGATGCGTCCGTGCGCGTCGAGCATGACCAGCCGCGGGAAGAACTCGGCCGCCAGGCTGAGGTCATGCGCCACCATCACGATGGCCACGCCGCGCTCGCAGTTCAGGCGCGAGATCAGCTCCAGCACCTCCAGCCGGTGGTTCATGTCCAGGTGCGAGGTGGGCTCGTCGAGCAGGATCAGCCGCGGCTCGGCCGCCAGCGCCAGCGCGATCACCACGCGCTGTCGCTCGCCGCCGCTCATCTCCTGGAACAGCCGGCCGCGCAGATCGAGCACGTCCGTGTAGGCCATGGCCTGCTCCACGATCCGCCGGTCGCCGGCGGACGGCCCCTGCCAGCGGCTGAGCGTGGCTGTGCGCCCCATCATGACCATCTCTTCGACCGTGAAGGCCATGGGCACCTCGAGCTGCTGGGGCACCAGGGAGACCAGGCGCGCGCGCTCGGCCGCCGGCAGGTGGCGCACGTCGCGGCTGAACAGATGCGCGGTGCCGGCAGTGGCCCGGTGCTGGCCGGTTATCACCTGCAGCAAGGTGGACTTGCCGGCACCGTTGGGCCCGAGCAGCGCGACGGTTTCGCCCTCGTGCACCACGAGCGAAAGATCGCGCAGCACCGGGCGCCCCGGGTAGCCGGCGGAGATGTTCTGGAGGTGGATGGCAGAGTTCATGGAAAACAAGCCAGGAATTCGTCCGGCCCCTGCACCTTGAGGCATGCCAGGCGGAAATCGGACGCATTTCTCGTGACAATCACCTCGGCGCCGGCCAGCCGGCCGGACTGTTCCAGGACGGCGTCTTCAAAGTCCGCGATCCGGCTTTGGAAGGCCGCCTCCAGCACGGCGCGGTTGACTGGCGCGATGGCAAACAAGTCCATCAGCTTCCGGAGGATCGGGCGGGCGGCCGGACGGGGCATGGCCTGGGATAGTAGGTAGTCGATGGTCGTGACGGTTGTGGCGCAAAGCAGTCCTTCCACGCGCGTTCGCTCGATCAAGCCGAATATGCCTGCGGCCTGGTTTGCGTAAGGCTTGCGGGCCAGCAATACGTCGAGTACGACGTTGGTGTCGACGAGGACCCTCACGAATGCTTCTCTCGCAGGTGCTTCCGGTAATCGGATTCCAACACGCCGCGCCCCTTTAGTGTGCCGACCAGCGAGGCCGTGAGGGGCGGAAGTGCGGATGGTGCGCGGTCCCTGGATGCGAGCGAGCTGAAGAACTCGCCGACGATTTGCGAGACCGACTTGTCGCGTCGGCTCGCCTCCGTCTTAGCCACCTGGATCAGGCCGGCATCCAGGCGCAAGGTAAGCTTCGTTTGCATGACGTATAGATTACGATTTTTTGTACGGCGTGTCAACGGCCACGGAAGCTCCGGCGGGCGAAGCCAGATGATTTTCGCGGCCGCGAAAATCATTCGAGCCAGGCCTGCTTCCGCTGCCGCAGCAGCATCAGGAAAAACGGGCCGCCGGTCAGCGCGGTGATGACGCCTGCGGGGAGTTCGACCGGCGCCACCACGAGGCGCGCAAACGTATCGCACACCGCCAGGAAGACGCCGCCGGCCACGGCGGATGCGGGCAGGAGCCGCCGGTGGTCTGCGCCGGCCACGTGCCGCACGGCATGCGGCACGATCAGGCCGACAAACCCGATCAGCCCGCACAGGGCCACGGCGCTCGCCGCGGCCAGCGTGGCCGCGCCCAGGGCCAGGGCCACGGCGATGTCTGTGCGCACGCCCAGGTGGTGCGCCATGTCGCGGCCGAGCGTGAGGGCGTTCAGCTCGCGGCTCAGCAGCCACATGACCAGGAAGGCGGCGGCGATGCAGCCGCCGCAGGTCAGCAGCAGCGAGGCGTCGGTCACCTGCAGGTTTCCGAGCATCCAGAAGATGATCGGCGGCATGCGGTCGCCGGCATAGAAGACCAGCAGCATCAGGAAGCTGGAGAGCATGGAGCTGACCACCACGCCGCTGAGGATCAGGCCGTAGACCGAGACCACGCTGCCGCGCGAGGCCAGCCGGTAGACAAGGAACAAGGTGGCCAGCGCGACCGCAAAAGCCCCGGCCGGCAGCGCCAGCGCATGCAGCGCGGTCCAGCCGAAGAAGATGGCCAGCGCCGCGCCCAGCGCGCCGCCGCCGCTGACGCCCAGCACGTACGGGTCGGCCAGCGGGTTGCGCAGCAGGGCCTGCAGCACGGCGCCGGAGCAGGCCAGGCCCGCGCCCACGAGGAAGCCGGCGGCGATGCGGTACAGGCGCAGTTCCAGCAGGACCCGGCCGACAGGGGTGGCGGTGTCCGGCAGGCCGAAGCCGCCCGGGCCCAGCAGGGCGCAGGCGGCCAGCACGACCGGTGCGAGCAGGTAGAGGAGCAGCTGGAGGAGGGGTTTGCGCATGGGAAAAAGTGGCAGGTGTTGGCTGATGCTAAACGCAATGATTATATAGCCCGGAACGCTTCGGGTGTGAGTGCTCGGGGTGCGCAGGCGGCGAGGATTCCGCGATCGAGTGTTACGAGCGGGACGTCGAGAGTTTCGGCCAGAACTATAAATTCGGCATCGTAGGCGGTAAGATTGAGTCGTTCGGCGCGCGCCAGAACCAGGGCGCCATCCACGCCAATTTCTCCGGGTGCCATGACCTCCTGGGCCAGTGCCCAGGTTTCGAGCGCAACATCCAGACTCATTGCCTTGCGGCGCAGACAAAGTGTGAGGACGTTGCGGAACTCCGACTGCCAGAGAGGCGGGGACCGCCAGTCGTCGTCACGTTTCCGAACGGTCTCTACTGCGGCCTGGTGCGGGCCAGGGATCAGCAGGTAGGCTATGACATTCGTGTCCACGACAATCACGGGCGACCCTCGTGCCGTGCTTGCTGCAGCAGATCGTCGTCTAATGGAACCGTGAATCGTGCGCGGTTGGCGCGGATGCGTTTCAACTGGTCAGCGCGGTCGTGATGCGTTGGCAGGAGCACGGTTTCGAGACAGGAGATGGCTTCGCCATTCAGACTGCGGTGGTGCAGCACCGCCCGTTGACGCAGTACACCATGTAATGTAGGGGGAATGTTCTTGAGTGTGATAGTAGCCATAAAGGAACCATAATGGATTCTGGGGTCGATGGCGAGGCCAAACCGGTGCTCCGGACGTCGGGTTTCGGTTTTCGTCAACCACCCTCTGTCTTCCGGTTTCCGGCCTCCGGCTCCGCGATCACTCTCCGCAGCTGCTCCACGCCGTCGAGCACCCGCGGGCCGGGGCGCAGGATGGTGTCGATGTCGAACGCGTCGTACACGCGGCCGCGCTGCACGGCGCGGGTGGTTTTCCACCCCAGGCGCGACATGACGGTCTTGCGGGCCCGGTGGTCCTTGTCCATGTAGAGGCAGAGGATGATCTCCGGGTTGCGCGTCAGCACCCATTCGGTCGAGATCACGCCATAGTCATTGGCCAGTTCGTCGCCCAGGTTGCGGCCACCGGCCAGCGCAACCAGCTCGGACACAAACGAGGTGCGCCCGACAGTCATCAGCGGGTCGCCCCAGAGCTCCACATACACGAGCGGCCGCTGTTCCTGCGGCACCCGGCTGATGGCCTCGCGCCGGGCGCGGATGCCGAACTCGAGCGAGGCGGCCAGCGTGTTGCCGGCGTCGAGCCGGCCGGCCAGGCGGCCGATGATCCGGACGGCGCGCGGGATGTCGGCCAGCCGCCGGCATTCGATGTGGCGGCGGTCGATGCGCAGGCGCTCCAGGGTTGCGCCCAGGGATTTGTCCTCGAGGTCGGCTTCCAGCACGACGGTGGGGTTTTGCAGCAGCAGCGGTTCCAGGAAGGGCCGGCCGAAGCCGCCCACCACGGGAACGTTTGTCAGCAGGTTGGCCGGGTGGTTGCAGACATCGGTGCGGCCGACCAGCTGCCCGGCGCCGCCCACGGCGCAGATGATTTCGGTGAGGTTCGGCGCGAGCGAAACGATCCGTGGCGCGGCCGGCGTGGCGGCAGGAGGCGGGGGTGGTGCCGCGCGGTGGCAGCCGGCGGCGAGCAGCAGAACGGGCAGGAAAGCCGGAAGCCAGCGGGCAGGGAGGTTCATGGTGCGCATCCTTTCGCCAGGGCCAGCCCGAGCAAAAGTACAGTCTCGCTGAATGCACAGGAAAAGCCAAGCAGATCGCCGGTGATGCCGTTGACGGCGCGCAGGAAAACGCGCCGCAGCAGCAGGCAGAGCAGCGCAGCGGCCGCGGCGCAGCCGAGTGCCGCCCCAGGCGCGAGCGGGAGGGTGATGGCCAGAGCGACGAGCACGGCGGCTGCGGCATGTGCGGGGCGCGAAGCGGCAATGAACCCGCGCGCGGTGCCCTCGGCCCGGGCATAGGGCAGGCTGGTTGCCAGCACGGCCATGGCTGTGCGCGACCAGACCATGGGCAGCGCCAGCCACAGCCAGGCGCCCAGTTCAGCCAGGCGGGCGATGGCGATCGCCTGGAGCAGCACCACGAAGACAAGCGCCACGACCCCCATGGCGCCGACCCGAGGATCCTTCATGATCTCGAGGCGGCGCTCTGCCGTGCGCTGGCCATACAGGCCGTCCGCGCCGTCGGCCAGCCCGTCGAGATGCAGACCGCCCGTGACGAGCGCCAGCAGGCCCGCGCCGGCAACACCGGCCAGCGCCGGCCAGTGCGCGCCGGCCGCGGCGGCCCACGCGGCCGCGGCCACGAGCAGGCCGAGCAGTCCGCCGACCAGCGGGAACCACGGCAGGGCATTTGCGACGCTGCCGCTCTCGCGTCCCGGCATTCGCAGCACGGTCAGCGTGCGCCAGGCCGTGACGAACCCGGCCAGCGGGTTGTGGTTGGGCGGGGAGCCCGCGGCAGGCGGATGGGTGTCAGGCGGTTTCATATCCGGAGCGAACGTGCTACATGGCTTCGGCCAGGGCGCGGCCGAAGGCGCTGCAGGAGACCTCGGTGGCACCGGTCATAAGGCGCGCAAAATCGTAGGTCACGGTCTTGCGGCCGATCACGGTGTCCATGGCGGAGACGATCCGGTCCGCCGCCTCGGTCCACCCCATGTAGCGGAACATCATTTCGCCGGAGAGGATCAGCGACCCGGGGTTGACCTTGTCGAGGTTGGCGTACTTCGGCGCGGTGCCGTGGGTGGCCTCGAAGCAGGCCGTGCCGGTGACGTAGTTGATGTTGCCGCCCGGGGCGATGCCGATGCCGCCGACGCATGCGGCCAGCGCATCGGAGACATAGTCGCCGTTGAGGTTGAGCGTGGCGATCACGTCATACTCGGCCGGGCGGGTGAGGATTTGCTGCAGGAAGGCGTCCGCGATGCAATCCTTCACCACGATCTCGCGGCCGGTGGCGGGGTTGCGGAACGAGCACCAGGGGCCGGCATCGATCGGCTTCGCACCGAACTCTTCGCGCGCGAGCTCGTACCCCCAGTCGCGGAAGCCGCCTTCCGTGAACTTCATGATGTTGCCCTTATGGACCAGCGTCACGGACTTGCGGTCGCCGGCGATGGCATAGCGGATCGCGGCGCGGACAAGGCGCTGTGTGCCTTCGCTGGAGACCGGCTTGATGCCGATGGCGGAGGTTTCCGGGAAGCGGATTTTCTTCACGCCCATCTCCTTCTGGAGGAAGGTGATGACCTTGCGCGCCTGCTCCGTGCCCGCAGCCCACTCGATGCCGGCGTAGATATCCTCGGTGTTTTCGCGGAAGACCACCATGTCCGTCAGCTCCGGCTGCCGGACCGGCGACGGCACGCCCTTGAACCAGCGAACCGGCCGCAGGCAGACATAGAGGTCCAGTTCCTGCCGCAGGGCGACGTTGATCGAGCGGAATCCGCCGCTGATCGGCGTGGTGAGGGGACCCTTGATGGAGACGAGGTGCTCGCTGCAGGCCGTGAGCGTTTCCGCCGGCAGCCAGGTGTTGGGGCCGTAGACGGTGTTGGCCTTCTCGCCGGCGTAGACTTCCATCCACACCACCTGCCGCTTGCCGCCGTAGGCTTTCCGGACAGCCGCATCCCATACGCTCAGCGCTGCACGCGTGATATCCGGGCCTGTGCCGTCACCTTCGATAAAGGGGACAATCGGCCGGTCGGGCACGCGCAGCCGTCCATCGGCGCCCATGCAAATCCGCTCGCCGCCAGCCGGAACCTTGATCTTGTCGTAGGCCATTGTCCATCTCCTCAATAATTTCAACAACTGAGAGGGGTGGAAGATTATCAGCCTGCGGCGCGCCTGTAAACTTCCAGTCGCATCGGTTAGTCTCATACTTTCGAAAGTATGAGACGGATCGGCCTGTCCGGTGCTGCGCCCCGGACAGGCCGGATGCGGGGCTGTGAAGCGGGAGAAGGGCGGACACAGCGACATTTCTGGCAGCCCGAAGTCTGACAATGGCACATTTTTGTAGCACGAGACTGTCGGCATGGGGCGGGTCGCAACCAAAAGGCTAAGTCCGACAGTCTCCTAGCAGCTTGTCGGATTTAGCGCTGTACCTTCACAAACTTTGTGCCGACCAAGCTGCTAGTTTGGGGGACGCAACCGCCAAGCGCCGGATAACAGTGTAATACGCAACCAAAAGAGCAGCCGGAACAATTTTTCTGCCTGTAATTGAGATTTCGCAACCCGCGGGCAGCGGGTTGCACAACTAGGAGACTGTCGGCAGAAAGCCCTGGACCGATCCGAGGCCTAAATCCGACAGTCTCCTAGGTTGCTGTCGCAGCTTGGCATGGCTGCTGCTATACTTCCCTCGTCGTTCTTTGTTTAGCCTCCAGCGAACCGCATCTGTCCAGAAAGGAAACCCCGGTACATGAGCACGACCTGCACCTGCGGCACAACCAAACTCAGCCAGTTCGGCGAAAATGTCTTCAGCCTGAAGACCATGCGCAATTACCTCTCGGAAAATGCGTACCAGAAGCTCATCTCGACCACCATCAAGGGCGAGGCGCTGGATCACTCCATCGCGGACGAGGTTGCCGATGCCATGAAGACCTGGGCGCTGGAGAAGGGCGCCACTCATTTCACCCACATCTTCCAGCCGCTCACCGGCGCCACGGCTGAAAAACACGAGGCCTTCCTCATGCCGGACAACGAAGGCGGCGCCGTGGCTACCTTCTCCGGCAAGGAGTTGATCCAGGGTGAGCCGGACGCCTCCAGTTTTCCATCCGGTGGGCTGCGCGCCACCTTCGAGGCGCGCGGCTACACGGCCTGGGATCCCACCAGCCCCGCGTTCGTGCGCGAGAACCCCACCGGCGGCTGCGTGCTCTGCATCCCGACCGTGTTCTGTGGCTGGCACGGCGACGCGCTCGACAAGAAGACCGGCCTGCTCCGCTCGCAGCACGCGCTGGCCAGGCAGATTTTGCGCATGGGGAAGCTCTTCGGCGTCAAGGCCGTCACCCGCCCCTTTGCCACGCTGGGCGCGGAACAGGAATATTTTCTGATCGACCGCAAGTTCTTTGAAAAGCGCCTGGACCTGCTGCAGACCGGTCGCACGCTCTTTGGCAGCCGGCCGGCCCGTCACCAGCAGATGGAAGACCACTACTTCGGCCATATCAAGCCGCGCATCATGGCATTCATGGATGAAGCCAATCGCGAGATGTGGAAGCTTGGCGTGCCGGCCCGCACGCAGCACAACGAGGTCAGCCCGGCGCAGTTCGAAGTCGCCCCGATCTTCGAGGAGCAGAATCTGGCCGTGGACCACAATATGGTCGTGATGCAGGTGCTGGTGGAGGTCGCGGAGCGCCACGGCCTTGTCTGCCTGCTGCACGAGAAGCCGTTCGCCGGCGTCAACGGCTCCGGCAAGCACAACAACTGGTCCATCGTCGGGCCGGACGGCAAGAACTGGCTCTCGCCCGGTCATACGCCGCATGAGAACGCCAAGTTCCTGACCATGCTGTGCGTGATCATGAAGGCCGTGGACACGCACGCCGCGCTGCTGCGCATGGCCGTGGCCTCGGCCGGCAACGACCACCGCCTGGGCGCCAACGAAGCCCCGCCTGCCATCATCTCGATCTTCCTGGGCGAGCAGCTCACGGACATCATCGAGCAAATCGAAAAGGGCGGCGTCAGGAGCTCCAAGGCGGCCGGCCACATCGAGATCGGCGTCTCCACGCTGCCCAAGTTCCCGCGTGACGCCACCGACCGCAACCGCACCTCGCCCATGGCGTTCACGGGCAACAAGTTCGAATTCCGCGCGGTTGGCTCCAGCCAGAGCTGCGCCGGCGCCAACGTCGTGCTCAACACGGCCACGGCCTGGGCCATGGACGAGCTGTGCAGCGAAATCGAAGCCCGGATGGCGGAGAGCAAGAAGGACCTCAACGCGGTGCTGCAGGGCGTGCTGCAGGGGATCATCCGCAAGCACAAGCGGATCCTGTTCGACGGCGACAACTACACCGACGACTGGAAGGCCGAGGCTGCCCGGCGCGGGCTGCCCAACCTCATCCAGACGCCCGAGGCCCTGGCCGCGCTGGAGGACAAGAAGACCATCGCCCTCTTCGAGAAGTACGGCGTGTTCAGCGCCCGCGAGACGAAGTCGCGGTACGAGGTGTACATGCACACGTACCACCAGACCGTCTCGCTCGAAGGACACTGCGCGCTGCGCATGGCCCGCACCCTGGTGCTGCCCGCAGCCTATCGCTACCTGGCCGAGCTCGGCTCCGCGCAGGCCGCCTTGCCCAAGGGCGTCACCGGCGGCATCCCGGCCACGGTCAAGGAGGTCGCCGCACTCACCGCGGAGCTGAATGCCGTCTCCGCAAAGCTGGAGAAGGCCGTCCAGGCGCACGACTCCGCCGCCACACTCGCCGCCATGGTGTCCATGCGCCATGCCGTGGACGCGCTGGAGAACCTGGTGCCGGCCAGCGTCTGGCCGCTCCCCTCCTACGCCGAAATGCTATTCGTCATGTAAGAAAATGCCGGCGCATTTTCTTTTGGGCGGCGGGGCCATGCCCCGCCGCCTTTTATATTTGATGCGCCCGGCCGGGTGCACCAGCAACCTGATCGGCAGACGGTTTGTTTGCCCACAAGGCTAGGACCGACAGGCTGCTAGCCACTTTTCCGGCGACAGGCAGGCAACGGTACCTGCAGCGCGCCGGCGCAGTTCCTCGTCACACGTCAGCAGAACCGCGCCCGACTCCTGTGCCACGGCCACGTAG
>JBAWXQ010000032.1:0-19660 GCA_037144015.1 bacterium | reverse complement strand
TTGGTGCCGGTGGTGCCCCAGGGTTCGCCGTAGGGGCCGTAACTGGCTGTGTAGAGCACGGCGCCGCTGGTGCTGGTGAGGGCCACGATGCTCCCCTGCTCGTCGCTGTGGGCGTAGCGCGTGGTGCCGTCTGCATCAATGGCTGCCAGCAGACGGCCTGCGCCCCACACGTAATACCGTACCGGCGTGCCGTTAGTGGTGGTCTCCATCAGCGGGCGCTTGAGCGGGTCCGTGTGGTCAATCACCCACAAACGGCTGGTGCCGTTTGTTGTGGTTTTGACGCGGTTGCCGAGGGCGTCGTAGCTGGCAGAGAAGGACAGATTGCTGGCCGTGGCTGAAGTCATGCGGCCGGCGAGGTCATAGGTGTAAGCCAGCGGCGGGACGCCGCTGCCACTTTGGGTGACATTGGTCAGGGCGCCGCAGGGGTCATACAGGAAGTTCTGCGTGTTGGTGGCTGTTCCGGTGATTACCTGCGCGGACGTGAGCCGGTCGGCAGCGTCGAATGTGTTGGCTGCTTGGCGGTTGATGGCCGGCACAGGAACCGGGCCGGAAGTGACATTCTCGACGATTTTCAGCCCCATGACGTCGCGCAGGATGCTGCGGCCAGGCAGGCCGCCGCTGCCGCCGGTGTAGGCCCAGTTGGTCAGGGCGCTGGAAGCGTCATACCCCCAACTGCCGGTGATGCCATTGGGATAGGCGAGCGCGGTCATGCGTCCGGCTGCATCGCGGGACACCTGCCATACGTGCCCGGCCCAGTCGGTGATGTTCGTGACGTTGCCGTCCGGGTCAAAGGCATAGCGCACGGTCTTGCCGTCCGGATAGACCACGTTCGTGGCCAGACCGCTCAAATCATAGCGGTACAGATTCGTGAAGGTGACACCTGCCACGCGGCTGACAGCAGAGGTAAGCTGGTTCATGCTGCTGTAGGCAAAGGTGTTGGTGGTGGCGGCGTTCCGGGCGGTGAGCAGATTGCCGACGGCATCGAAGGTGAAGTTTTCAGAAGATCCATCGGCATAGGTGGTATTTGTGCAGCGGTTGAGCACGTCGTACTGAAAATTGATGCGGCGGGACGCAGCATCCACCTTGTTGGTCAGATTGCCACAGGGGTCGAAATAGTTGCGGAAGACCTGTTCGCCCGCGGCGTTGGTGGCGGTCAGAAGCCTGCCCTGGGCATCATACGCCAACTGGTAGACACGGCCTTCGGAGTTGGTGAAGGAGGTCATTCTGCCGAGCGCATCAAAGCCAAACCCCTCGGTGCGGCCGCTGGGATAGGTCACGCGCGTGCGGCGCCCCATGAGGTCAAGGGCGTAGCGTGTGGCGCGCCCCCGCGCATCCACGCTGTTGGTGAGGGTGTCCATCGGATCGCTGTCGGTCTCCCACGTGCGGCGGAGCGGATCAACCACAATCACGGGGCGGGAGAGCGAGTCGTAGGCAATGTCCGTGCGGCCGCCCACGGCATCCACGGTGGTGGTGGCGCAGCCGTCTACGCGGTACCAGGTACGGGCAGCCCAGGCGGCGGTCCAGCGGTTGGTGGCCCGCCCCATGACATCGAGGCCAAGTTGCACGCGGGTGCCGCGCGCGTCCCGGACGGCGACCAACCGGTCGGCCTGATCATATTCATTGGTGGTTTGCGCGCCATTGGCAAAGCGCGTGGCCGCCTGCTGGCCGGAGGGGGTCCATGCCAGCGTGTTGGTGCGGCTGAGCGGATCCACGGTGGCAGCCAGGCGGCCGGCAGATGTGTATGTGCGTACTGTGCGGTTGCCGGCTGCATCCTGGGTGTTAGTCAGCATGCCGCGGCGATCATAATAGAGCCGCGTGGTGCGGCCCAGCGCGTCGATGATGTTGGTGGGGTTGCCGGCGCTGTCGTGACGGAACGAAGTGGCACCGGCATCGGTGGAGGTGACGTTGGTGGCCAAACCAAGCAAACTGTAGCCAAAGGTGGACGAGACCAGTTGCTGGCCGGAAGCGCTGCGTACAATGGTCGAGACAGGCAGACCGTGCGCTTCGTAGGTGTTGGTGAGCGTGGTGCCATCTGGCGAGATGCGCGACGTGATGCGGTGGCTGGCGTCGTAGGTCATGCGTGTGACGCGGCCCAGCGGGTTGGTGATGGCCACGAGGTGCGACTGGCTGTCGTAGCCAAAGGTTACGGTACGCGCATCCGGAGTGTTGGCAGCCTCGGTAACTGAGACGAGGTTGTTGCTGGCGTCATAGGCACGGATGGAGACGCGGCCAAGGGCATCCAGATTTGAGACGGCCTGCCCGAGTTTGTCATAGTAGGTCCAGGTGGTGGCGCCGTCCGGCGTAGTGCTTTGCAATGTCCGGCCATCGGAATCAAACTCATAGGAGGTTTTTCCACCCAGGGGGTTCTTGTGCCAGGAGGAGGCGCCATCGGCAAACGCGAACCGGTTTGTCTGGCCGTTGGCTGCCACCTGGGTGGTAACCTGGCCGAGCGAATTGTACTGGTTGCGGACAACGACAACTCCGCCAGGATCAATCTCGGAAACGAGGTTGTTGTCGCTGTCGTACGTGTAGTTCCAGACAAAGCCGGCGGCATCGGTGACGCCGGTCAGGCAGCCCGAGGGGCTGTAACGGTAGTACACCGTGCGTCCGGCGCTGTCGCTCACGGAAGTGACATGGCCGGTGCCGCCGGTCCAGGTCCAGTTGAAGGTCAGTTTCTGGCCGAAGGAATTGGAAACTGCAGTCAGGTAGTCGTTGGATGTATTGTGATAGGACACCTGGACAAAGTTGCTGGAGGGGTCCTGCACCCGCGTGACCATGCCGCTGGCGCCAAAGGTGGTGGTGTTGCCGAGGCGCGATTGCAGCACGAAACCAGTGTCGTTTGCGGCCAGCGTGGCGGTGATGCCGGGCGCGGACATGTACGAGCCGTCGGTCATGCGCTGAAAATCGATGGTCTGCCCGTCCGCGCGCACGTTGACCGTGCCTTCGACCAGTTGATCGGCCCACCACTTGGCAACCAGGCAGGCGATGGTGGCATTGGTTGCGTTGAGGTCTTGCCAGCGCAGCAGATCCTGCGCCACGGTCATGGCCACCGCCGAGGGAACTGCGGCTGCCGGCGTGCCATGCCCGAGCCGCGCGCGGGCATCGGTATGCTTCACTGCCTGCAAATCCCAGGCATGCGACCAGCCGCGGCCAAAGGGGCCATCCGCATGACGCTGCCGTGAGTCAAAGCGACGCGACATTGTCAGAGGCAAGGGGCTGGCCAGTTGCAGGTCGGTGCGGTCAAGGGTGTCGGCGCCGGAACACATTTCCACGGGATCCATTGAGAAAGTCGAAGTAATGCCCAATGATTGACGTAGAGCATCAGCGCCGTTTAAATAAATATTGTATGGGTTAACTTCAGATTTTGTTGTGCCATCCGCCCCAAACAGCCCACCATCAATCACCATTCCTGTATAGATCCAGTTGCCGTTGCCATACAGACCGTGCTCGACATACCCATACCCCTTCCATGAATTAAGTGCGATCTCTCCATCCCTGGGGAGCAGTATCCATCGGTTTGAAATAATGCTAGTCTCAAAAGTAGTCTCGAATGCGTCGAGCAAACTGTCCGGATAGTTCACCAAAAGCGAGCGAAGGACGCCTGAATAATTCTCCGCGGTTGCGAGGAACACAGACTGACTGGAAGCGTTTGCCAGATCAATGATGCGGACAGTTGAAACGGAAGGGTTGTTAGTCCCATTCAACTGATCCCAAACCGCATGTTCAAGGGCGCTGTCGAACAGGATCGTAGCCTCCATGCCGGCATACTCGTTGGTCGTGCATGAAGTACAATTCGCGATGTCATAAAATGGGGCCGTCTTCTGCCCCACCACACCCACGCGATAAAATGTGTAATGTCCAGACCCCAGGATGCATCCGGAGAATTCAGCGCTCAAGGCGGTTTGCTCCATCCATTGCTGCCCGGCAACCTGGAGCGCACGGGCGCGGAGCGCCGGATCCGTGCTGGGACGGCTGGTGGCGCGCAACCGCTCCAGCTCCCGGAGCGTCCGCAGGCGCATGCCGTCATGCGGCACGTTGCCCATGCCGACGGGGAACACAAAGACATTGGAAACCCCGCGTTCAACACAGGTGTACACATGCTCCATGCTTTCCATGGCAATTCCGACGTTGCCATTGGTATCCACGGTGTTAATCGGCGTGGTGACAGCAAGCGGCACATCTAATGCAGCCTGGGTTGACCCGACGGTCTCTGCGGCGATCACGGTATCGTCCAGTTTGATGACCGCGAACTTCGTCGTTCCCGCGTTGGTGTAACTGAGCCACAGATTACGGCTGGCAATCTCGTCCATAAACACGGAGACGGTCAGGGAACTATGCGTAATGCTGATCGGCACGCGCCAATTGCCGGCGTCGCGTGGTTGATCGTAGTAATAATAGTAATCGTCCAACCAATAGAGCATCCAGATAAAGTCCTCAGGATCCGTGCCGGTCGCGCCATTGAAGGTGCAGGCATCTATGGCCGGGTTTTGCGCAACAATTTGGCAGTCGCCGGTAAAATCGGTTGCCATGGCGTTTGTGCCGGACGTACGCCACGCAATGGCGAGATTGCCGGAAAGGCGGCTGAGTTCGACGGCCAGATTTGTGAAGGATATCTGCCTGACACTGTCGTATTCCCCGTGTACACCCCCCGCCGCCGCCAGCAACGCGCTGCGGCTGTAGTTCATGGCGTTGGTGATGCTGCGGCTCGGTGGCGTGATGCGGCTTGGCTTGAAAGAAGGGTCAAGATCGTAGGTGATTCCGTCCGCGGTCAGCCGCACCCAATAATGCTCGAGCGACACCACGCTTTCCTGAACCGTGGCGCCTGCAAACACAAAGGCCGCAAATCCTCGACAACTGAGTACGCGCATCACGGATGAGGTCGCTTCCGCCACATTGCCACTGGCAGGCGCACCCAGCCACGAAGCAGCATCGTAGCCCGCCGCGGTGCCAGCAAGCGGCACGCGGAATCCGCCGCTTCCGGTCGTCAAATTGGGCGGGTAGAGGTGCATGATGGTCACCTCATCGCCATACGGGGCGGAGTCATAACCACACGCCTTCAACATGGCGTAGAGAAGTTGCGCCTGGTCGGCGTCATTTCCTTCGCGGTCAAGCAAGGTGCGTTCCGGACCGCGCATGAAATTGCGGTAGGGGGTGAAGCGGATCTGGTTGCGGACAAACAGATAACACTTCCGCCAATCGCAGTCCAAGGCGCGCACAGTTTCGGCGATCAAGTCGTTTGAAACCGGCGGCACGGTTGCCAACAGGCCGGTGTCCAAAGCTCCTCGCACAGGTTCAGAACCTGCGAGCGAGGGCGTGGCTTGCGGAAGAAAGGTTTCAATCTCTCCACCGGCCAGTGCCTGCATCTGAAGTTGCGCCACAGCCTGGGGTTCAGCCACAGAATAGACGGAGCCCGTGCCGGATGGCGCAAAGCGGGCGCTTTGCATCCAGCCGCTGGTCCGGTTGGTGAAATACGCGACCTGGGGGCGTTCTTGGGCATGAACAACGGGAGAAACGAGCACACCCGCAACGAACAAAACCAATGGAAGCGCCCTGAAAGCACTCCTCATGGCGCACTCCTTTCCGCCGTGGAGGAATGATTGCCGGCCGGCGAGACCGTATAGAGAGCCGATCCTGCAGGCGCGCCGGAGAAAGCACCGGAAACGCGATCATTGGCATCATAGTAGTATCGGATGGAAGCAGAACTATTCCCGCCGTCCACAACTCGCGGATTGGCGCCGGCCAGGTATTCCTCGAAGTTGGGCAACCCATCGCCGTCCGAGTCTGCGAAGGCATCGAACGGATCGAGCGGATTGAGTCCATAAACGATTTCCCACATGTCGGGCATGCCGTCGCCATCGGTATCGACGAGCCCGTTCATCAAGCCAAACGAGAAGACGTGTTTGACCTGGCCGTTGTTGACTAAAACAAAGTCATTCGTGGGACCAACGCCCCCGGACCATGGATAGAATTGGTTCGTGGTCATGCCTGCCGGCAGGGTGCCGGGCCAGTTCTTGGTACGCAGGCAATCATAGAACGGCGCGGCCACGGCCTTGAGTTGACCGGCATTGGCAACCAGGTAGTCGCGTGCGCTGGAATTGGTGAAGGTGGCGACCAGATTGGAAATGGCGCTGCCGGAGCCGCCCGGAAGGTTGGCGTCAAACTCGGCCCGGGCACAGGAGGCAAACCACTTGAGTTGGCCGAGGTTGACGACAACGAAGTCGTTGGTGACAGGCGCGCTGGCGGACATCACGCCGCGCGCGCCCCACCAATCGGGGGACGCGGCTTCCAAAAAAACTGGGGACGTGCAAGCGGCAAGGGCCAGAAAAAAGGCGAACGACTGAAAACGGAAGGCGGAAGGGAAACGGAAGGCGGCGCTCGGCCACCGCAACAGGCGCGCAGCGCGGCGGGCGGTTCGGTGAGCCGTCCCTGCCTTTGGCGCCATTGAATTTCTGAAACGATGCATGTTTTTCCGCCTTCTGATCATTCGACAACTCTGAGGTTCCCATCTGGCAGCCTGTACCTGCGGTGGGGCGCGGCCGCTGGACGCGCCGCCTGTCATGGCGGGTCCAGCGGCCCCGCACCTGCGATGCGCCGCTACTGTCCGCGGTTGGTGTAACTGCCCATGGAAATTTCGCCGAAGGGGCCGAAATTGAACAATTGCTGGGTCAGCGCGTTGGTGGCAGAGATCAGGTTGGCTTGAATCGTTGCGGCGGCGCCGAAGGTGTCGAAGGCTGCGGCATTTGTGAGGGCCGCGAGATAACGCGCATCATTCGTTGAGACTGCGCCGACCATATCGGCGGTGTAATCGCCAGTTGCGGCAGTCACCTCATCGAAGCGACCGAACACGCTAAGGACATTTCCGCCGCCGCCAGACACAACAAATGTGAGGTTGCTGGTCAGGGTGCCGACTTTCCCGTTGATGGTGATTGTCCGCCCGGTGGAAGCAGCCCCCACCTGCGCAGCGGTGATGCCGGTAAGTTGCGCGCCGGAACCATTGGTAGAGAGTTTCGAATTCGCGACGGCCAGCGCGTTGGTCGCCGTGGCTTGTGCGCCAGCGATGTTGGTCATGGCGCTGGCTACATCGATGTAACTGCTGTCCACCGGCAAGGAGATGATAATAATGCCTGATCCGCCGGAGCCGCCGTTCTGGCCGTTCCAGCCTGCGCCGCCGCCGCCGCCCAATCCGCTGGCGCCAGCCTCGCCAACCGTCGTATTCGATGCATCGCCGCCACCACCAAGGCCTCCGGTGCCGCACGTGGCAGCGCCGCCCCCGCCTCCGCCGGCATAGTAGATGTTACTGCCCGAGATGCTGCAGGTCCTGCCAGTGCCGCCCTTGCCGCCGACGCCTGTGGTGGCATTGGTGCCAACCGAGCCTGCTCCACCGCCGCCACCACCCGTGAGGGCCACGGAACTGCCGCCGTCATAACCCTGGCGGGGAGAAACGTTGGTGGCTGTTCCCCCCGCAGATCCATGGCCACCGCCGCCGCCTGAACCGCCATTGCCCCCCACGGCGTTGTATCCCCCGGCGCCACCGCCGTAGGCCGTGATCGTACTGAACACGGAGTTCCCGCCTGCAGTGCCGCTGCCGCCACTGCCGGTCTTGCCTGCGCCACCGGCGCCAATCGTGATCGCGTAGGACTGCGCCGTCACGGCAAGCGAGGTGTAGACCAAGCCGCCGCCACCACCGCCGCCCGGTCCGCTTGAGTTGCTGGCGCGTGCGCCACCGCCGCCACCGGCAACAACCAGGCATTCAGCCGTGCAGGCAGCAGAGAAAGTCAGGGTGTCGGAAGCCAGGAACGTGTGTATTTCCCGGCCGTTGGCGTAGTTCATTATGCCGCCCGAGGCCCGAGGACTGGCGAGGATCAAGTTGCCGCCGACTGACAGGCTTCCCGCGAGGGTGCTTGTGGCGGTCGCGTTGGTCGCATTCACGTAGTCGGTCAGCAGTTCGGCGCGGGTTGATGTTGACAGGAGTATGGCGCCGAGCATTCCCAGGCAGAGGGATGTGCGGGCCAGCGGGTGAGGCGTGCGTGTAGGGGTCATGGTGTGCTCGCGAGAATTCCCATGCCGGGAATTCTTGTTTTGGTGGTTCGTGACAGGGATTGCGTTTGCTCATGCCAGCGCAAGGACACAGAGGGCACAGAGTTCAAATGAGAGCACAGAGCCAATTTCTGATTGCCTTGGCGGGGAAGCCGACCGCGAAAAGAGTTCTTCTGTGGTCTCTGTCTTCTCTGTGTACTCGGTGTCCTAGACTTGTGCATTTTTTGGGTTGTGGACTGATTACTGAACACTGAATCCTTGCCCCCTCATGTTTCACTGCAATTCCACGCGGCCGTTGGTGATCAGACGGATTCCATCGATTTTTACGCGCTCCGGATAGGTTCCGGCAGCGACGAAGATGGTGTCGCCGGGGGCGGCAGTGGCAAGCGCGGCGGCAATGGTGCGTTTGGGGCCGGCCGCGGTTGCTGCGACAGCGGCATGGGATGTGCCGTCACGCAGCACATCGTCGCCGGTGGCGGCGTCGACGTACCAGGTTTGGGGGCCTTTTGTGAGACCTGGAGGGGAATCCGGCGGTCCGTTGCCGGGCACCCCGTCCGGCGGTCCATTGCCGGGCAGTTCGTCGGGCGGTCCATTACCGGGCGGCTTAGCCGAACTTGCGCTGGCGGTTGTTGCCGGGGTGCTGGCAGTAACGCCAAGGGCGGCCTTGCCTGGCGTAGTAACGGACACTGGCGCGGAGGTGGTCTGCCGGGTGGCGTTGTCCTGCGAGAGCACGGTGCTGAAGATACGCAGCAGGCCGTTGGTGGCGGAGAGGGAGATGACACTGGCAGACGGCAGGCGGGAGAGATTGATGTTGTTGGTGGACCATGGTGTGGTGGCGGCTACGTGCAGCACCAGGGGATCAGCCACGGACAGCAGGTCATTGTCATAGAAACCGGCCAGCAGCGTGGCGTTGGGGTCGCCGACACCTGCCACCGCGAGCCAGAGATTGTTTGAAACGAGCGCGCGGTCGAGGTGGATCAGCAGGCGGTTGGTGGCCAGATTTGGGTGCCAGTCGCCCAGACCGGGCTGCCAGCCGTAACTGGCATCGTTGGTGATCCAGAGTCCGCCATCCATACAGGCAGCCAGGACCCAGGCGGGACGCGGACAGGTATTCATTCCGCCGTCGGTGAACTGCGGATCGCCCCAGGGGAAGAGCGCAAGATTTCCGTTGTTGGCATCGTTTTCCGCGCGAACAGCGACGGGGGCCAGCGTCCATGCGCCAAGGACCAGCAGGCGCAACAACTTATTCATGTTCGTGATCCCAGTCGCCCACGTGTTTCACACCGTACCCGATATTTGTAGGTGTATCGCACTCCCTGTCGCAGCGTCCATCAGAATTTCAGTGTTTGGCGACAGGCGGCGTTGAAGCTGGAGCAGGAACGCACCGCGCCGATGCGAAAGGGCGCGGCCTCGTCCGCCGTCCTCGAATGACTCCCCTTTGGCTTTCGAGAACGACGGACGAGGACCGCTCGCGGTGCTCGCTGAGGACGAGGACGATGGACCCCCGTTTCAGACCGCCGCCAGTCCCACCCCAAGGCGGGCGTCAGCCCACAACCCAACAATTGATCAGGTATAGGACACCGAGAGCACAGAGAAATTCGCGCTGCGGTCGGCTGGCCGGCCGCGTCGCGAATTTCTCTCTGTGCTCTCATTCTTTCTCTGTGGTCTCGGTGTCCTTCCGCGTGGCGTCGATTGGGTTATCCGTCATCCGTGACCGGCAGCGCCTACTTCACCGTCACGGTTGCCTCTTCCAGGATCACGTCATATTTATAGCCGGAGCCGAAGTCTTTGTCCGTGACCACCGTGCCGCTGGCCGTGACCACCATGCCCACCCGCACCACTTCATTGGTGGTGGTGACCGTCAGGTCGTTTGATCCTTCCGTGCCGGTTCCATCGCGCAGGTGCAGGAATGTTTTGCCCATGATGTTGGGGGCCACCTTCACCACTTTGGCCCGGACCGTGACCTGCTTGCCGGAGAGGGTGGCCTTCCCGGACCAGATCTCGGCCACGGTCTTGCCGCCTTCCGCCTTCTGGATGGGCTCGACCACGGTGTTGGTGGCTTTGCCGGCGCCGGCCATCATGGCGGCATGGCCCATCGGCATGACCGGGGAGCCGCCCGCGGGTAGGATCGCATCCGCAAAGTAGAGTTCGTCGAAGTTCTTCTTCAGCGTGGGGCTGTAGAAGTTCTTGTTGGGCATGCCGGCGCCAAATGAAACGCGGTCGCCCGCCTTGACCGCCACGACCGGCCCGGCGGCCCAGATCTTTTCGGTGCCGGTGTCGATCCGCACGTAGGTGTAGCGGCTGGCATTGGTCGTCTCCAGGACGACCCCCGTGAACGAGGCGCCCTGCGCCTGGGGCGGCGGCATGGCGCCGCCGTGCAGGTCAGCGCCCGCGGCGGGGTGGGTGATTGACAGGCTCAAAGCCAGGGCGCTCGACAGAAATAAACCGGTTCTCACGTGGTAGCCTCCTCTTGTTGTGTCCTGCCCGGCCGCGGCGCACCGGAAGATCTTCCGGAACGGAAAACCTATTTTGCCCCGTAGCTGTGCAGCCCGGAGAGCAGGAAGTTGACGCCGACATAGGTGAACAGGACCGAGGCGAAGCCGGCGATCGAGATCCAGGCGGCCCGCCGTCCGCGCCAGCCGCGCACAAACCGGCAGTGCAGGAAGACGGCGTAGACAAACCAGGTGATCAGCGACCAGACTTCCTTTGGATCCCAGGACCAGTAGGTGCCCCAGGCGGAGTTGGCCCACACCGCGCCGGTGATGATGCCCAGCGTCAGAAAGATGAATCCGAACGAGACCGTTCTGGCGACCACCACTTCCAGCATCTCCTGCGTGGCGGCGGGGGTGCTGCTGCCGGCCCGGCTTGCAAGCAGGTAGCTGATGCTGGCCAGGAACGAGACGGCAAAGCCGCCATATCCCAGGAAGCAGGTGAAGACGTGAAAGGTGAGCCAGTTGCTCTGCAGGGCCGGCACCAGCGGATTGATCTCAAAGCCGAACGTGCTGGCATAGGCCATGGCCAGGGCTGACATCAGCGCGGCCGGGGCGGCCAGCAGGGAGACGTTGATCCAGATCCGCAGCAGGAGATAGATCGCCGCCACGGCCCAGGCGAACAGGACCAGCGATTCGAACATGTTGCTGAACGGGGGGCGCCCTGCGGCCAGCCAGCGCATGATGATGTAGGCGGTCTGCAGGCTCACGCCGGCAAGCAGGAGCGCCACCGACATCCCGTCGAAGAACCGGCGCCTGCTCACCAGAGCGATAATCGCCGCCACCAGCGCCGCCGCGTATGCGGCCAGGCCGATGTTGAAAAACAGTGGCATCATGACAGGTCCCCGTTCTTGCGTTTCCCGGACTCGATCATCGGCGCGACCCAGAAGACCAGGGTCAGCCCGGCCATCATGAGCAGGAACCCGGTGTAGACCACTGCCACGCCGGGGTCGCGCACGACCTGGAGCGTGGTGCTCGTGAGGTCGTTCGGGTTGTATCCGGACTGGTAGAACGTGTAGCCGCCATAGGAGAGGGGGGCGTTCACCTCGATCGTCTTTTCGCACACCACCTTCCCGGCGTCGATGATTTGCAGCGTGCTCTTGAAAGCCTTGATCGCCCCCGAGCGCGCGTCCGGATGCGGCGTGGCGGCGGTCTCGTAGCGCAGGCGCAGGGTGTCGGAGCCGTCTTCGCCGCTGCCGGCGTGCGAGGCGAAGTCCGGGAAACGCGCGAACACCCACTGCTCGCGGCTTTTTCCGGCATGGGTGACGACCACGAGGATGGCCGGGTTGTTCGGCTCCTGCGAGCGCGAGATGACCTTGCGGGTGGCGTTGTCGATGCAGAAATCCGGGACCTGGCGCTGGATGGTCACGAGGCAGGTGTCTGCCGCCTGCGGGCCGGCGGGCGCCGTCATCTCGTATTTCGCCTGGACCACGGCGGGAAACGCATTGGTCAGCCCCTTTTCCGGCCAGGCCACGATCAGGCGGTCGGCCGCCTGCCGCTCCCGGCGGTCCGGCTCGCCGTAGAGCTGCAGCTCAAAGTCGACCAGGTGTACGGCGAACGGCAGCATGGCCGGCCCCTGGGCGCCGGCAAACTGGACCACGGTCTCGCCCTCCCGGAACTCGATGTACCCTTTCTCGCCCCACATGGCGCGCAGCACGCCGCCCACGAGCACGAGCAGCAGGCTGATGTGCGTGAGCAGCGAGCCGAGCACGCGGATGCGCTTCGCGCCGGTGGTTCCCCGCAGGGCCTGGAAGCGGCGGAACGTGCACACGGTCAGGCTGGTGGCGAGCAGGCACAGCAGGAGCACAAACCACCAGGAGAAGAAGACGTGCGTGAGCCCCAGCGCATCGAGCACCGCCATGCGGCGCTGCGCGTCCGGATGCTGCTCCAGGAACCTGGCCACCTGGTACCCCTGCGGGATCAGTGTGCCGGTCACGCAGGCGGCCGCAATCAGGAGCACGACGGTCAGGGCGAAGCGCAGCGACCCCAGCAGGCGGAAAACCGCGAACGGCAGGCTGTCGGTCCGGGGCGGGAGGTGTCCGGTTTTGTCAGTCATAAGGGTCCGGGACATGTGAGTGGGTAACGCAAGCCCCCTGCACCGCAAGGCACAGGGGGCTCCGCACATAGGACTTCCGCGCGAACTACTTCTTCACGTTCGGGTCCGGGTGCTTGATCTTCTCCATGGCCTGCTCCACGTCAAAGCCGGCCTTCTTGCCGTCCTTGGTCGTGTAGCGGTCTGCCTTCCACGAGGGCGACTTTTCGTTGTGGCACCGCTCGCAGTTCTTTGTGGCGGGATAAACCATGCCGGCGGCCGTGGCCTGCGCGCGGTCGAGCATCACGGACTTGGCCTTGTAGTTCTTGCCCGCGCCGTGGCACGATTCGCACGAGACGCCGTCCTCAACGACGATCTTGGCCGTGCCGCCCTCCTCGGCCTTCACCTGGAGCTCCTCGGTGAAGTTGTAGGCCGTGGCGTGGCACTTCAGGCACTTGCCGCTCTTCTGCGGGTCCGCCACGCCGACCTTGGCGCCGGCAGCCTTGGCTTCCTCCGAGGCGAGCATGGCGTAAGCCTTGGCATGGGGGCTGGCCTGCCACTTGCCGAACTGGTCGCCGCTTTCGGCCTTCTTGTGGCACATGGCGCACGATTTGGTGCCGACAAACAACGCCGCCTCGTCTGCCGCCGTGGCGTTTCCGCACACAAGGCCGACCAGTGCTGCCGCCGTGATGAGAGCCGAACCGATTGTCTTTCGCATCTGTTTTCTCCGGTACGTGAGAAACCTGCTGTTGCTTGATCGGCTCCGCCCGCCCGGGCGAAGCGCTGGCCAAAGTGATACGCACATAAGGATACTAACTTTTCCGCTGGATCGGCAAAGCATTTCGCGCACGGGCATGGATTTGGGGCATGGCCGGCCTGTTGACGGCATGATAAGATGATTGGCGGTGACGGCAAAGATGCGGTTGCTTTATCTGATACAATAGCGGTATCATAAAAGCGGTTGTAAGCGGCTGAACGGAGTTTTGTCATGCTGAACAAACCGGACGCGACCTCGGCTTCTTTTGTTTCACGCGCGGGCAGGCCATTGGCCCGCGGCGGACTGGCCTGCCTGCTGGCTGCCGCGCTGCTGGCCGGTCCGGTCCGGGCCGCGGACGCGCCGCACAGCGCGACAAATGCAATGGACTGCGTTTCGTGCCATCTGCCCCACCACGCGGTTGGCATGACGCGGTCAAACGTCGTGGGCAACGTCAACCTCTGCCACAGCTGCCATACGCCGGGCGGCCCGGCCTCGCGCTACTCCCTGGTGGAGAGCGACCAGGCCATTGCCGGCCCGTGCCTGCCTGCCGGCGTCACGGCTTCCGGCACCTCCCACCGCTGGGACTCCGGCCTGGCCGGGCACGCCGAGTTCATGGGCAGCGCCCGGACCAATTCCAGCGGGCAGGTGTTCCCTGGCGGCGACTACACCGGGCGCGTGGCCAAGACCTATGTGCTGACCGTCACCAATAACGGCCAGGTCGGCGTTGCCCGGTTCAACTGGTATGGCACCCAGCCGGGCGGCGGCGGCGTGACAAATGTTCTGACCGCCAGCCTGGTGGCGCTCAACCAGGGGATCTCCGTTGCCTTCTCCAACGGAACCGCCAACCCCTCGTTCCGCGCCGGCGACGTGTGGAACCTGTATGTCCGCCCGGACATCAGCATGCCGACCAACCCCGCGCTGCAGGGCGTGCTGTCCGGCGGGCTGCTGGCCTGCTCGCTCTGTCACGACCAGCACAGCCAGACCAACACCCCCTTTGACGCCAATGCGCCGGCTACGCCCGGTGCCGCCGGCCGCCACTTCCAGCGGATCAACAACAACGCCTGCCAGTTGTGCGAGGACTGCCATGCCGCGCGGGTCGTCTCGAACGCCGCTGCCGGGTCGCACCCGGTCGGCGTGACGATCCCCGGCAGCGGGCTTTTCAAGACACCGTCGCTGCTGCCGCTGGAAAAAACCGCCAACAAGGTGCGCTGCCTCACCTGCCACGACATCCACAACTCGGCGACGTCGGACGGCAACCTGATCCGCATCGTCAACCGCAATACGCTCTGCACCGACTGCCACACGCTGGCCGACACCAACCTGGCCGCGCACCTGAACCTCTCCTCCGGCGTGCTGTGGCCCGGCGGACAGTACGGCACCACCTATCCGCAGGAGACGGACGCCACCCAGCGCGGCATGTGCAACAACTGCCACCTGCCGCACGGCTGGCCGAACACGGCGCTCCCCGGCAGTGACTACACAAACCTCCTGGTCGAGGCCACCCGCAATATCTGCATCACCTGCCACGACGGCTCGCCCGCGGCCGCCACGAACAGCGTGATCCAGGACTTCACCAACTTCACGGCCAAGGTTTCGCGCCATCCGGTCGTGCTCGGCGATCCCCTGAGCAAGGCCAACCGCCAGGTGGACTGCACGGACTGCCACAATCCGCACCAGGCCCGGGTCGGCCGCTCGGTTTACCTCGGCACCGCCACCTCCAACCGCAATGCGGTCGTGAACCCGAACATCGGCGTCTCGGGCGTGGTGTTCAGCTACGCCGCGCTCACCAACTTCGCGGTCCCCGCCGCCAATCTTTTCACGCTCACCAACAGTGTGAGATATGAATACCAGATCTGCTTCAAGTGCCACTCGTCCTACGCGTGGGGCGTCGGCGCGCCGCCAGCCGGGTTGTCTGCCAACGGCACCACCGCCACACCGGCGGAGACGGATCTGGCGCAGGAGTTCAACCCCAACAACAAGTCCGGCCACCCGATCCTGACCGGGCTTAATAATTATACCAACTCGGCCGCGCCGCGGAACATTGCTGCAACGGCCATGAAAGCCCCCTGGAACGTCAACGTGGGCACGCAGACCATGCTCTGCACCGACTGCCATAACACAGACAGCGCCCTGGCGCAGGGCCCACACGGATCGGCCGCGAAGTTCATGCTGCGCACCGTGTTCACGGGTGCGCCGACCACTGCCACCAACTGGCCGAACGTGACGATTGCCAACATCAACACGAGCTGGTGTGTGAACTGCCACACCCCGAACACCACGGTTCATGACAACGGTATTCACAGCCTGCGCTGTTATGAATGCCACATCGTGATCCCGCACGGCGGCAAGCTGTCGCGGCTGATCGCGGACGGAGCCGGCGCCATGCCGAGTCGCTACGCCTACAACAACAACACGAACCTGGTCCAGGTTATCGGGTTCATTAAGACCACACCCGCCGGCTACAACGGCAATTCCAAGAACCAGTGCAACACCAAGTGCGGGGATCATACGCAGACCGTTGGCGTGGAGAAGTGGTAGGCGCATCCCGCCCGGCATCCCGCCATGCAGATAAACCTCATGCAACGATTGACGCGGCGGCTGCGGTCTCCGGCCCTCATCGTGGCCGAAATCGCCGTGATCGCCTTGGCGGGCGTGGCCGGCGTGATCTTTCCGCTGGCCCGGGTGTTCCGGAGTGCGTGGTTCCTCGGCGTTGTGGCCCTGACGTTTGCCTCGCTTCTGGTGGTGGTCGCTGGGCAGGTCCGTCGCCTGGTTCGGGCGCGGCGCTTTCCGCGGCTGGCACTCCTGGGCGGGCCGAGCATTCACGCCGGCCTGCTGCTGGTGATCCTGGCCGCGGCGCTGAAGGCTCTTTTCGGCGCGGATGCGGTGGTGGATTTGCTGGAGGGGGAAGCCCTGCCGCCGGACCCGGTGGCCTGGACCGTGCAGCAGCCGGGTATGCTGGCTGCCCCGATCCGGATCTCGCACCCGGTCACGCTGGAGGCGGTGAATGCCCGCCGGTATGCGGCCGGCGATCTGCAGAGCCTGGCCGTGCGGCTGCGCCTGTCGCCGGAGGCGCAGGGCGCGGCGCGCCTGGCGGACGTGCCCGTCAACAAGAGCATCGAGGCTTCCGGCGTGCGCCTGTTTGTCGGCTCCGATTACGGTCCGGCCGCCCTGGTCGAATGGCGCGGCGCGGATGGCGGCCTGGCGCGCACGGCAGCGCTGCTGCAGCACGAGCGCGGACTGCGGTTTGCGGGCGAGCTGGCAGGCCCGGACGGGGCGCGCGCGTATTTGCGGACCCGCGTGGCCCCGTCCGGATCCCGGCCAGTCACGGTCGATGTCCGTGTGATGAAAGGCCCGGCGCTCCAGTATGTCGGCGTGGTGCGGATCAACGAGACGATCACCCTGCCGTCCGGCGGATCGCTGGCGCTGCGCGGCGCGCCGTTCTGGGCGCGTCTGCATGCCAGCCGCGACCCGGCGCTGGGGCTGTTTTATCTGGGGTTTGCGCTGGTGACGCTCGGCATCACGCTCCGGTTCGCGCGCCTGCCGCCGCCGCTGCCGACGCTGCCGACGCTGCTGCCGCTGCCGGCGCTGCTGCTCTTACTGGCCTGCGCCGTGGGGCTGACCGGCTGCAATGAGGCCTCCCTTGCCAAGGCGAGAAAACTTGTCGAGCGCTACAACACGGCGGTTTCCGAGGCGTATCGGCGGGGTGACGTCAAGCTGGTGGACCCGGTGGTGGGACAAAAAGAAGGAAAAAAGCTCACCGGCCTGATCGGCGTGCGCCTCGACCTGGGCCTTACGCTCGACGCGCACCTGCTGTCGCTGGAGGTGCTGGAGGCCCGGCATGTCCAGGGTGAGTTGCGGGTGCGCACCCGCGAGCGCTGGACCTATTGCGATCGCCGCATCGGCACCGGGGAACAGGCCGGGGAGAAGGCCGAAGACTCGTACGAGATGCTCTATTTCTTTACGCGGGCCGGCCGGGACTGGCTGGTCGACCGGATCGAGTTCGCCGTGCCGCCGAAGCTGGCGAAGCCTCCGGCGACATGGGCCATTGCCCACGGCCGTTTGCCGGGACAAGACACCACCCGCCCGGCGGAAGGCAAAGAAGGGGTCGCACCATGAGTCCGTTCGCCTGGGAAGCAACCCTGCACTGGAGCGCGGTCGCGCTGTATATTGCCGGCATGGCCGGCGTGGCCTATACGCTGATTTTCGACCGCCTCGAAAAACGCGCCGTGCCCCTGTGGCTGACTGCCGCGGGCCTGCTGCCGCACACGGCGGCGCTGGCGCTGCGCTATGTGCACGTGGGGCACGGGCCCTACATGATGAAGTACGAGGTGCTGTCGTCCAACGCCTGGATTGCCATTGCCCTGCTGCTCCTGTTCCTGTGGCGCCGGCCGGGGTGGACCGCGCTGGCGCTGGTGGTGCTGCCGGCGTCGATCCTGATGCTGGGTTTCGGTCTCTTCACCAATCCGGAGGCGCGCGACCTGCCGCCGGCGCTGCGTTCCATGTGGCTGGTGTTCCACGTGCTGTTCGCCAAGCTGGCGGCCGGCGCGTTCCTGCTTTCGGCCGCGGCGGCCGTGATTCTGCTGCGCAAGCTGGCCGGGTGTTCCAGCCGGCTGCTGGACCGGCTGCCCGACGCGGCAACGGTGGATGCCTGCGCGGTGCGGTTCGTCGGGTTCGGCATGGTGTTCTGGACGATCACCCTCGGCGCCGGCGCGATCTGGGCCAACCAGTCCTGGGGGCGCTACTGGGGGTGGGACCCGATCGAGACCTGGTCGCTGGTCACCTGGCTCAGCTACGCGATCCTGCTCCACGCGCGGCTCTTCTTCCGGCTGAAGCCCCGGGTCACGGCCTGGGGGACGATCGCCTGCTTCGCCCTGTCGGTCCTGACCATCCTGATCTTCCCGTTTGTGTTCCCCTCCATGCATTCCGCCTACTTCCAGTAATATATGAGCAAACAACGTCCAGAGATTCTGCTGGTGACGCCGCCGTATCACTCCGGCGTGGTGGAGTCCGCCGGCTCCTGGCTCCCGCTGGGGCTGCTCTACGTGGGCGGCGCGCTGCAGCGCGCCGGCTATGGCGTGGCGCTCTACGACGCCATGACCCGCTTTGACACGCTGGAGCAGGTGCGCGCGACCCTGCGCCGGGAGCGACCCGATGCGGTATTTGTCTCCTGCATCACCGCAACCGTGGTCGACGGCATCGAGGTCTGCCGCGTGGCCAAGGAGGAGCGGCCGGAAACGCTGACCGTGGTGGGCAATACGCACCCCACGTTCATGTATGAGGAGATCCTGACGAACCACCCGGAGGTGGACATCGTCGTGCGCGGCGAGGGCGAGGTGACCTCCGTGGAGCTGATGGACGCCTGGAAGGCCGGCGCAGACCTTCACCGCGTGGCGGGCATCGCCTTCCGGGATAACGGCCGCGTCGTGGCCACGCCGCAGCGTCCGTTCCACGCCGACCTGGACGTGTTCAACCCGTCGTGGGACCTGGTGCCGTGGAAGGAATACAGCTACCGCCCCAAGCCCGGTTCGACGCTGGCAGTCGTCTCCTCCTCGCGCGGGTGCAAGCAGCACTGCTCGTTCTGCTCGCAGCGCCTCTTCTGGCAGGAGTCCTGGCGGGCACTCTCGGCCAAGCGCTTTGTCGATGAGCTTGAGATGCTGCGCGCGCGCCACGGCGTGGATGTGGTCATGCTGGCCGACGAAATCCCCACCTTTGATGAGCCGCGCTGGCGGCAAATCCTGGACCTCCTGATCGAGCGCGACCTGGGCACGTCCCTGCTGCTCGAGACCCGGGTGGACGACATCCTGCGCGACGCCGACCTGCTGCCCCTGTACCGCAAGGCCGGCATTGAGCACATCTATGTGGGCGTGGAATCCGTTAACCAGCGCACGCTCGATGTTTTCAAGAAGGACTTCAAGGTGGAGCAGGGGCGGCGGGCGATCGAGCTGATCAATCAGAACCAGATTGTTTCGGAAACATCCTTTGTCATGGGCATGCCCGATGAGACCGTGGAGGACATGCAGCGAACCATCGAACTGGCCAAATTCTTCGATCCGGACATGGCCTTCTTCCTGGCAATCACCCCCTGGCCCTACGCGGACCTGTACAAGGAGGTCAAGGACCACATCGCCGTGACCGATTATCGCAAATATAACCTGGTGGAACCGGTGATCAAGCCCGTGGGCATGACCCTGGATCAGGTCCGGGAACAACTCTTTCGCGGATTCCGCGAATTTTACACCGAAAAAATGACTCGGCTACACACCATGCCTGCCTGGAAACAGGAGTTCATGAAGACGCTCATGAAGCTTCTCATGGAACACTCCTACCTCAAGGACCAGATGCAGG